>UQUH01000011.1 GCA_900544245.1 uncultured Coriobacteriaceae bacterium
ACATCCGCGCCAGCGGCGTGACCTTGCCGGTGTCGCAGAAATCGTAGGCATATTTGCCGCGCGTGAGCGAGGGACAGGAGGCGGGCTCCACCGCAATGAAGTGCGGATTCGCTTTGCCGAGCAGCTTATCCTGCATGAACGGGGCAATCAGGCCGCCGAGGTTCGATCCGCCGCCCGCGCATCCAATCACAATGTCCGGGTACTCGCCGATGATTTCCATCGCCGCCTTGCTCTCCAGACCGATGATCGACTGGTGCAGCAGCACCTGGTTGAGCACGCTGCCGAGCTGGTAGCGCCCCTTGTTCTCGGGGACGTTGAGGGCGCGCTCGACTGCCTCGGAGATCGCCGTGCCAAGCGAGCCGGTGGAGTCGGGATGGTCGGCGAGCATCTTCTTGCCGATCTCGGTCGTGTCGGAAGGCGACGGGGTGACAGTTGCGTTGAAGGTCTGCATAATCGAGCGGCGGAAGGGTTTTTGCTCGTAGGAGCACTTCACCATGAAGACGTCCAGGTCGACACCGTAGTGGTCGGCCGCCTCGGAAAGCGCGGTGCCCCACTGCCCGGCGCCGGTCTCGGTCGTGATCCTGTCGAGGCCTTGCTCCTGGGCGTAGTAGGCCTGGGCAAGCGCCGAGTTGAGCTTGTGCGAGCCGGAGGTGTTGTTGCCCTCGAACTTGTAGTAGATTTTCGCTGGGGTGTTGAGGTAGCGCTCGAGGTTGTAGGCACGGCACAGTGGGGAGGGACGGTACACCTTGTACATCTCCTGCACGCCTTCGGGGATGTCGAAGTACGCCGTCTCGTCGTCGAGCTCCTGGTCCACGAGCTTATCGCAGAACACCGGGGCGATGTCGTCATGCTCGGCGATCTTGCCGTTGGGCAGGCGCATGGGTTCGGGCGGCTCGGCCATGTCCGCGCGCAGGTTGTACCATTGCGTCGGAATCTGATCCTCGCGAAGGTAGAGCCTGTAGGGAATCTCCTCGGTCTGCTTCTTGTTTGCGTCTGCCATGGTCTTATCCTCTCTTTCCTTCGGACTTTCGTCCACGTTCCTGCCTTGCCAATCGTTCTCGCGCATCTCATGTTTGGGAAATAAAAAAGGCCCCCGGATTACCGAGGGCCTTCAAGGTATGTGATGAGAAGCGTGAAGTCCGATAACCCGATTACGATATTCGACTACGCCACCACCAAGCACCGGCAAACGCCTGCGCGTTGGCAAAAATGCTATGTGCGTGTACGTAGTTCACATTCGTCCTTTCGGGTTGCGCCGTACCGTAGCACAAATCGAAGTGAGTAATGTTGGAATGTCCAGATTTTTGAGTGAAAAGAGGCAAAAATTATTGGCAAACGGTAGAAAATTAACAGCGAACGGTAGTTTTCGTTATATACTATCCCCATGGAAACGAAAAGGTGCGTGATTCTGCGCGGGAAGGAGCCTGTCATGTGTTCGGGAATCAGGTTCACCGATGATAAGGGCAACATGTACTTTGCCCGCAACCTCGATTGGAACTGCGGCTATGGTCAGAAGGTCACCGTAACTCCCCGTGGCTACGAGCGCCGATACGCCTTTGGGGCCGAGTCGCGGCAGGATTACGCGGTTATCGGCCCGTGCATCGTAGTCGAGGACGTTCCGCTCTACTTCGATTGCGCCAACGAGAAGGGGCTCGCCATCGCCGGGCTCAACTTTCCCGGCTACGCCCAGTTCGAGGCAGATGCCGTCGATGGCAAGACCAGCCTCGCGGCATACGAGTTCCCCCTGTGGGTAGCCAGTAACTTCGCCACGGTGGACGAGGTGGAGGAGGCGCTGGCCGACGTGGCCATCGTCGCCAAGCCCGTGAACGACCAGTTTCCGGTCGCGCTTCTCCATTACCTCATCGGCGACAAGGATCGTTCCATCGTGGTCGAGTACATGGCCGATGGCATGCACGTCCATCACGATGACGTCGACGTGCTCACCAACCAGCCCACCTTCGACTGGCATGTCGAGCATCTGCGCAGCTATATGAACCTGAGCCCGGAATACGTCGCTGACGTGCAGTGGGGCAAGCAGAAGCTCGCGCCTTACGGGAGCGGCGGACAGCTCGTGGGGCTGCCCGGTTCGAGCTATTCGCCCGATCGCTTCGTGAGGGTCGCCTACCTGAACAGCCACTACCCGCAGAAGTCCGGGGAGGCGGATAACGTCTCCAGGATGTTCCACACGCTCGCAGGCGTCGCGATGATCGACGGCGAGGCGAAGATGGAGAACGGCGAGTTCGAGACGACGGTCTATACCGGTGGCATCTCCATGGCAACGAAGACGTACTACATGAACACCTACGAGAACCCAGCCATCGAGGCCTATCCCATGGACAAGGCCGACCTCGACGGTTCGGAGTTGTACGTCTTTGCCTAGGAAGGTGCGCCGTAAACATAGGGGTGCCCGTCCACTTGACCGGACGGGCACCCCCGTCTGCAAATCGATGGACTCTAGTTCTCGTCGTCCTTCGGCATCCACTTGCGCATGATGGCGACGAGCGACTCGATTTCCATGGGCTTTGCCATGTGGTCGTTCATACCCACCGAATGCGCGTGCTTGACGTCCTCGGCAAAGGCGTCGGCCGAAAGCGCGATGATGGGAATGCGAGCCAGGTCTGGTCTGTCTATCGAGGCCGCGCGGATGGCCGTCGTCGCCTCGTAGCCGTTCATGACCGGCATCTGGATGTCCATGAACACGAAGTCGTAGTAGCCCGGATCGTGCTCGAGCAGCATGTCGACCGCCACCTGTCCGTTCTCGGCATGCTCGACCTCTGCGCCGGTGAGACCGATTATCTCCTGGCCGATGGCGGTCGCCATGACGTTGTCCTCGGTCAGCAGGACGCGATAGCCGTCGAAGGCGCACTCCTCGAGCATCGCCTTGGGGTCGGCCTGCTCGGCGACCTCGCCGCTGAGGAGCTCCTTCATCACCTGGATGAGACGCGAGCGGAACAAAGGCTTGGAGATAAAGGCGTCGACGCCTATCTCGCGTGCCTCCTGCTCGATCATGGACCAGTCGTAACCGGAGAGAATGATGATGGGCGGAGCCTGCTTGACCCTCTCGCGAATCTCCTTGGCGACCTCGAGGCCGCTCATGCCGGGCATGCGCCAGTCGAGGATGACCGCCTTGAAGGGGTCGTCCGATGCATCGGCATCGACTACGGCCTGCACGCCCGCCGGTCCAGACATCTCGAAGTTGGCTCGCATGCCGATGTCCTCGAGCAATGCGCAGGCCCCCTCGCAGGCGACGTCGTCGTCATCGACTACGAGCACCCTGATGTCCTTGAGGTCGCTGAGGTCGACTGCCGCGCCGTCACGGAGCTTGAGGTGTACCGTCACGGTGAACGTGGTGCCCTTGCCCAACTCGGAGTCGACGTCGACCGTGCCATCCATCAGGCTTACGACGCTCTTGACAATTGCCATACCCAGACCCGTGCCCTCGATGCCGGTGGTGCGCGAATCGTTGGCACGCGTGAAGGGCTCGAAGATGGTCTCCATGAACTCCTTGCTCATGCCGCAGCCCGTGTCCGAGAACACGAACTCGTAGCAGCCGCTGTCGTGCTCGTAGCCGAACACCCGCACCCGAGGCAGCCGCTGTCGTGCACGCGGCTCGGCAGCTCGGAGATGCGCATGGAGATGCTGCCGCCCTCGGGCGTGAACTTTATCGCATTGCCCATGATGTTCACGAAGACCTGCTGCAGGCGCGTGAGGTCGCCGATGACGTGCTCGTGCTTGATGTCGACGACGTCGACGCGCAGGTCGAGGTTCTTGGCGACGATCTGGGGGTTGACGATGGTCAGGAGCTTTTCGATGGAGTCGGAGAGCTCGAACTCCTCGTCCGTGAGCCCGATGGAGCCCGATTCGATCTTGGCCATGTCGAGGACCTCGTTGATGAGGCCGAGCAGGTGATGGCTTGCCGAGGAGATGTTGGCGAGGCATTCGCGCACGCGCTCGGGGTCGTCGGTGTGCATGCTCGCGATGGCCGTGAGACCCATGATGGAGTTCATGGGCGTGCGTATGTCGTGGCTCATGGAATTGAGGAAGTCGCTCTTGGCCTGCGATGCGTGCTCGGCGGCCTGGAACGCGTCCTCGAGGGCCTGGCGCGATGCGAGCTCGGCGGCCTTCTGCTCCGTGACGTCCTGGATGGTGACGAGTATGTCGGTGGGAAGCGCGCTAGCGTCACGGGCGATGCAGAGCGTGGAGACCTGCAGCCAGCGCTCCTCGTCGCCGCGCATGACGCGATACTCGCACTGGAGGTAGGGGATGCCGGGCAGGAGATGCTCACGCAACGTCTCGATGTCGTCCAGCTCGCAGAGGCGCTCGATGTCGCTGTCGTTTGCCACGCCCCTCCAGTACGAGCGCAAGTCGCTGAACTTGCCGTCCGTGGGAAGGGAGTCGTCCAACCCCTCGCGCTTGAGGTACTCGTAGCTGTCGTTCACGAGGTCGATGGCAAGCAGGCGGCTGAACAGGTTCGTGGAGGCGTCGATGATGCGCGTCGCCTCCTGCCGCTCGAGCAGCAGGCGATCTTTCTGCTTGCGCGATTGGAACACGAGGACGGCGATGAAGAGCAGGCAGGCGACAACAACGCCTGCGACGAGGATGATGCCCGCCGCATTGGCGGACGACACCATCTTTGCCGTGACGGATTCGGGGAAGATGCGCAGGATCATCCAATCCGATGAGGCGAGCTGGGCGACGTACACGCTACCTTCGCCGGAGGAGGCATTGTAGCTGAAGTTGAACGAGGAACTCAGGGCGAGGGATTGCGCGAGCTCGTCTGGAGTAATGCCCTTGAGCGAATCGCTGAGCTTCGAGTCGAGCACCGAATAGTCGATTTCGTCGCTCATGCTCGACTTCGCCAGGACGTTGCCGTCACGATCGCAGAGGTAGGTGGCGGTCTCGACGCCGAAGAAGCTCGTGCTCATGTACTGCGCCATCGTCGCCTCGTTGTAGACGCAGGCAAAGACGGCAACGGGCGTCCCCTCGTAGAGGATGGGGGCGTAGAACGCGATGATGCGATGCTCGTTGAAGGCGGCGTTCTCGACGGCGCAGATGCCGCTCTCGCCCTGCATGCCCTTGATGTAGTACTCGCGGCTGCTCACTTCTTCGGTGCGGCCGTCGATGTTGTGCCCTATGCCATCGGCGGTGATGAGAAAGGCATAGTTGAACTGGGTCGAGTTGATCATCTGAAGAGCCGTGTTCGGGTCGACGCTGGGGCCGGTCAGGGTCTGCCCGTACACCTTGGCCGCCGTTTCGACCGTGGCAAGGCCGTTGTTGAGCAAGTCGTTGACGCGTCGCGAAGTCTGCTCGGTCGTGCCTTTGAGGTAGTCGGCGTTTTGCTGCGTGATGCGCTCCGTGTTGACGTTCATGAATATCAGGAGCGCGGCGATCACGATGACGATTGCCGCACATGCGGCAAGGATCCTGTTGCGCCTGATGTTGAGTGACTTGTCGATGCTCTTCATATGCTGTGACCCAGCCTTTCAGGTGGTGGGGTACCATTCTGGTCATTATCCTTCATCCGGCGGCTGTGGTCGAGAGCTTTTCACGCAAGCGAACGTCCCTTTCACCCAAAGGGCATGCCCGCCGCAGGCGTCGTTTATGTCCACCAGCATGGGAGAGAGACGACTTTACAGAGACTTTACATTCCCCTTACGCCGTCCGTACATTGCCTCCGTAGACTTCACCTTGCAGTAGACATTAGGGGAGAGGGACGTAGGTGGACGTCAACGAGATAATGAAGGTCGTCTTGGGCCTTGCGGGAGGCCTGGCGATCTTTCTGTACGGCATGAGCACGATGAGTGGCAGTTTGCAGGAGGCGGCGGGCGAGCGAATGCGCTCCATCCTCGCCGCCGTGACGAAGAATCCGGTCATGGGCGTTCTGGCCGGCGCATTTGCCACCGCCGTGCTACAAAGCTCGAGCGCCACGACGGTCATGGTCATCGGATTCGTGAGCGCGAGGCTCATGGGCCTTCGACAGGCGATTCCCATCGTCATGGGCGCAAATATCGGAACGACCATCACGGCGCAGATCATCGCGTTCAAGCTCTCGGATTACATCTTGCTGTTCGTCGCGGTGGGCTTTCTCGTCATGACGCTTGCCAGAGGCGAGCGGATGAAGCTGTCAGGACGGGCGATATTCGGCTTTGGCCTGCTCTTCGTCGGCATAGAGACCATGGGATCGGTCATGAAACCCCTGGCGGAGAGCCCCGTCTTCACGGAGATGATCGCCCAGGTCGCGGGCGTGCCCGTTCTCGGCGTCCTCGTGGGCACGGTGATGACGCTCGTCGTGCAGAGCTCGAGCGCGACCATCGCCGTGCTGCAGAACTTCGCCGCGCAGCCAGGTGCCGACGGAGCGAGCGTCCTCGGTCTCGAGGGTGCCATCCCCATCCTGCTCGGGGACAATCTGGGGACGACCGTCACGGCGCTTCTCGCCTCCATCGGGCAGACGCGGGATGCCAAGCGCGTCGCCCTGGCGCACTGCATCTTCAACTTGTCCGGCTGTCTGCTCTTCGTCGGTCTGACTGGCCCCTTCGCGGCAGTCGTGGCGGCCATTCCGCCCGCTGGCGAGGGAGTCGAGATCATCGCGCGGCAGATCGCCAACGCGCATACCTGCTTCAACGTCGTGATGACGCTCATCTGGCTTCCGCTCGTCTCGCTCATGATGAAGCTCGTCATGTTGATACTGCCCGAGCGTCCGGTGCGTCCGCATAACATCGCGGCCTCGTCGGAATCCCTCGGCTCCGGGGAGTGTTCCATGGCATGAGCGTGCTGAGGTAGAATTGACGTGTTTTGATGGCGCGAAGGGAACATGCATGACGACACGGGAGTCCGCCGCACTCGTCTTCTACGTCGAAGACGACGAGAACATCCGCGACCTCACGCTCTATGCGCTTCGCCAGGCCGGATTCGAAGGAAGGGGCTTTCCCGACGCCGACGCGTTTTTCGCGGCATGCGCCGATGACGTTCCCGCCCTCGTGCTCCTCGACATCATGTTGCCCGGCACGGATGGTCTGGGCATACTCGCCCGGTTGCGTGCCGACACGCGCCTTTGCGACGTTCCCGTGATCATGCTCACGGCCAAGGGCACCGAGCTCGACACGATTAGCGGGCTTGACGCCGGTGCCGACGATTACCTCGCGAAGCCGTTCTCGATGATGGAGCTCATCTCGCGTGCCAACGCGCTCTTGCGCCGCGCCCGGCGCTCGTCCGTGCCCGTGCGGGGCGGCGGTCTCGTCTGTGGTTCCATCGTGCTCGATCCCCACGCCCGGAAGGTCGAGGTGGGAGGAAACCCGGTCGACCTCACGTTCAAGGAATTCGAGCTCCTCAAGGTGCTCATGGAGAATCCGGGTCATGCGCTCTCGCGTGCGCAGCTCTTCGAGGAGGTATGGGGCTCGGAGTTCATCGGCGCGACGCGCACGGTGGACGTTCACATGCAGACGCTGCGCCAGAAGCTCGAGCAGGTGAATCCGGGTTCGAGCTCCGCGCTCGAGACCGTCCGGGGCATCGGCTACCGCATGCGTCTCGAGGACGAGGCATGAACGCCCCCGTTTCCGCACGCCACGCGCGCAGTCTCTCGCGCAGCATCCTGGTGACGGTGCTCGCCTTCACGCTCGTTGCCGTTCTCGCGACGGCCATCGCCCTGGTGACGGTCGCGTACCTTTCCGAGGAGGAACGTTCGGAAGGCCTGCTCGTCGAACAGGCGCGGTCGTGCGCCCAGGTACTCGAGGAATATCCCGCCGATGCGCGTGTCGGGGTGCTCGAGCAGCAATTTGCCGGCCCCGAGCGATTCACGCTCATCGATCCTGCCGGTAATGTCATCTTCGACACCGCGGCCAGGGATGGCGCCCTCGAAAACCACTTCGAACGTCCGGAAATGCTCGCCGCCGAGCATGCCGGCGAGGGGGTGCTGGTGCGCCATTCGGATACCCTGAACAGGGATACCGTATACGTCGCCGAGCGTCTCTCCGATGGCTACTTCGTGCGCGTGAGCGAGGAGCGACTCTCCCTGCCGGCCTTTCTCGGCTCGATGGCCCTGCCCGTCGGGGTCGTGCTCGTCATCGCCGTGATTCTCGTCATAATGCTCTCGCGTTTCCTCACGTCGCGCATCATGCGTCCGCTCGACGAGCTCGACGTACACGATCCGCTTTCCGGGGACGCCTACGAGGAGATGCGTCCGCTCCTGTTGCGCATCGATGAGCAGAAGGAGCAGCTCAGGCGACAGAACGAGGAACTGAAGGAGGCAGACGGCCTGCGTCGCGAGTTTTCCGCGAACGTCTCGCACGAGATGAAGACGCCGCTGCAGGTCATTTCCGGGTCGGCCGAGATGATAGCCAGCGGATTGGTCGATCCCGACGACGTGGAGGAATTCGCAAGGCGCATCTACCTCGAATCGCAGCGTCTGCGGGCGCTCATCAACGACGTCCTCACGCTCTCGCGCCTTGACGAGTCGTCGTTCGCGAGTGCCGCGCGCGTCCCCGTCGACATGCTCGAACTCGTGCAGCGCATATGCGAGCGTCTGCGCCCCCTTGCGCGCGAGCATGGCATCGACCTCGAGTTTGACGGTGCCGAGCTGCGTACGCTGGGCAACGAGGCGCTACTCGAGCAGGCGGTTTCGAATCTCGTGGAAAACGGCATTCGCTATTCGGACGAGGGAAGCTCGGTCGGCGTGCGCGTCGAGACCGGCGAGATGTCCGGGGAACCGTGCATTGCCGTGCGCGTGAGCGATGACGGCATCGGTATCTCGGAGCAGGATCGCGAGAAGATCTTCGAGAGGTTCTATCGCACCGAGAAGAGCCGCTCGAAGGAGACGGGGGGTACGGGGCTCGGCCTTGCCATCGTGAAGCACGCAGCCCTCTATCATGGAGGAGACATAGACGTCGAGAGCACCTTGGGCGTGGGGAGCACCTTCACCCTGCGCTTGCCCCTGGAGCCTTCGGGTCGCTAGCCGTCACATGCGGGACGGATTTCGGCCCTAGTTCAGCCGGCGCAGTTCCGCACGTGACTTTCCCGCCCGCTTGGCTACATAGAGCGCCTCGTCGGCAATCTGGTAGAGCTCGTCGAAGGTGACGGGAAAGCGCGTGGTCGCGGCCGCTCCGATGGTGATGGAGGGGTGCAGATCCTCGGGCATGTCCGCCGGACGTTCGCGCTTTGCGTAGAGGCCCGCCGAAAGCTGGTCGAGCACGCGGGTCAGCGCCGGATCGCTGCCCAGGCCGGCGGCGAAGATGGCGAATTCGTCACCGCCGAGACGGGCGATGATGTCGTCCTTGCGCATGTTGCGACGCAGGAAGCGCGCTATCTCCTTCAGCACGCGGTCACCCTCGGGGTGACCGAAGCAGTCGTTGACTTGCTTGAAGTCATCCACGTCGATGAGGAAGAGACAGCAGCCCTCCTGGCACTCCTCGCTGACGAGCGCCTGCTCGATGCGAACCATTGCCGCGTTACGGTTGAATATGCCCGTGAGGCCATCGAGCTCGGCCATCCTGCGCAGGCTCGCCTCGCGCATGACCATCGCATGCGTGTCGAGCAGGCGCCCGACGTGACGTACGGGCAGGCCGGTGGCATCGTCGAAGATCACGAAGGACTGGTAGCGGCACCAGATGGGGTTTCCCTCGGCATTGGGCAGCGACGTCTCGATGTCGATGAAGTCGCCCTTCTCGATTACCTCGCGCAGGGATTCGATGTCGTGTATCTCGAGGGCGACATCGCAGTCCTTGTCGCAGCGCTTGCGCAAGATGAGGTCGCTCGAGAGAGGAGGCCGCCCGAAGCGCGTCTCGAAGTCGCCGAAGAGCTCGCCGGTCTGTTCCTGACAATCGATGTCGAATACGACGTCGCGGGAGAGCATGGTGAGCATGTCGACGCGTTCTTCGGCACGTTCGAGCTGACGCTGGCTGCTCACCTTGTCGGAGATGTCGATGATGGTGACGTAGAACCAGGCGATGCCGCTATCGTCGACGATGTAATGGCCACGGTCATCGACCCAGAGCTCCGTGAGATCGGGACGGTTGAGACGGTAGGTGACGGCATCTCTGTCACCTACCTTGATTTGCTCGTCGATTTCGTAGAGGACGCGTTCGCGATCGTCGGGATGCACCATGCCGGGAAAGGTGTTGCCCGTGATGGCGCAAAACTCGTCATAGGTCTTGCAACCGAACATGTCCAGGACGTCATGGCTCACGTAGTCGATGGTTCCCTCATCGTCTGCGCGGTAGCGGAACAGGCCCCCTGGTATGCGGTCGAGGAACTCCTGGGAGACTTCGTCTTCTATGACGCATCCGTCATGCGAACCCAGCTTGCCCTCGGTAACGCGGTGAAATACGGTCACGTCGCCCCCATCCATGGCGTTTTCGTCAGTGACTTTGCTATGGTACTACTTTGGGAGGGACGGATACCCTGTCAACTGCAACCAAATATGACGGTCCGGCATTCGTCATCCCGCCAAAAGACGTGAACTTTGCCACGTGAGGCAAACGTGCGCTTCGTGTGCATGCTCTGTTTTTCGTCCGCTTTTCATTCGTCAGCGAGTACAATGGAGAACAAGGTGAAACGGGCCGCCCGATGCGACCGTCTTCATGCGGTAGGCGCAAGGGCGCCCACATTCAAGTCAAAAGGAGGATTTGAATGAAAGAAGTCCAGCTTTTCATCAACGGCGAGTTCCTCGACAATGGCGATCGCGAGATGCGCGATAACGTCAACCCGGCAACCGAGGAGGTAATCTCGCGTTTTCCCATGGCGACCGAAGCCGATGTCGAGGCGGCGGTTGACGCGGCGTACGAGGCGCAGAAGTCGTGGGAGAAAGTTCCCGCCATCGAGCGTGCCAACTACCTGATGGAGCTCGTCGAGCTTCTCAAGGAAAACCAGGAGCTTCTGGCCCGTACCACGTCCGAGGAGATGGGCAAGCCGCTCGCGCAGGCCATGGACGAGGCCGGCTGGCTGCCCGCCTACGTGCAGTACATGGCCGCCCAGGCACGTCACCTCAAGGGCCAGATCATCCCGTCGGACCGTCCCAACGAGAACATCTTCCTCTACAAGATGCCCATCGGCGTAGCCGGCCAGATCATGCCGTGGAACTTCCCGCTGTTCCTCATCGGCCGCAAGGTCGCCCCGGCGCTCATCGCCGGCTGCACCGTCGTGCTCAAGGCATCATCGGATTGCCCCAACGGCGCATACGAGTTCGCCAAGATCGTCGAGAAGTCGTCCCTCCCCAAGGGCGTCATCAACGTCATCACCGGATCGGGCGCGCTCACGGGCAACGCGCTTGCCTCCAATCCCAAGATCTCCATCGTCACCATCACCGGTTCGACGGAGGTCGGCAAGAAGATCATGAAGGCCGCTGCCGATAACGTCACCAAGGTCTCGCTCGAGCTGGGCGGCAAGGCGCCGGTCATCGTCATGAACGACTGCAAGCTCGACGAGACGGTCGATTACGTCGTCGCCTCGCGCGTCATCAACACCGGTCAGGTGTGCAATGCCGCCGAGCGCGTCTACGTGCAGGAGGGCATCGCCGAGGAGTTCACGAAGAAGGTCATCGAGAAGATGAAGACCCTGACCTACGGCCCGGCGCTCGCCGGCACCTTCGACATGGGCTCCATGGTCAACAAGGCCCAGCAGGAGCATGTCGATGAGATGGTGCAGTCCGCCATCGCCGAGGGCGCCACGGTCGCCTGCGGTGGCCACAAGGTCCAGGTCGATGGCAAGGGCTGGTTCTACGAGCCCACCGTCATCACCGGCTGCACGCACGACATGCGCATCATGCGCGACGAGATCTTCGGGCCCGTGCTGCCCATCACCACGTTCAAGACGCTCGACGAGGCCATCGAGATGGCAAACGACAGCGTCTACGGTCTGACGAGCTCCATCTACACGACCGACTACGACACGGTCATGCGCGCCATGAACGAGATCAAGTTCGGCGAGACCTACGTCAACCGCGAGCATTTCGAGGCGTTCCAGGGCTTCCACCAGGGCGTGCGCCAGTCGGGTATCGGCGGCGAGGACGGCGAGCTGGGTGTCGAGGAGTACCTCGAGACGCATGTCTGCTATGTCGATTGGGATACCAGCCGCAACAAGGCGTAAAGCGTCGCGCGACACAAGGTTACGAAAGGGGAGCGTCCTGCGGGGCGCTTTCCTTTTTGCCGGCATTCATCGCGTGAGAGCGCTTCTGTAAAATGACGAATGGGCTTCTGGTCTGATTTGTCGTGGGAAGGGCGAGGCAATGGAGAACGTCGCCGGGGTGGAGCGTAGGGAATACCAGACGGGACAGGGAAGCATCGTCTATTGGACGAGTGCGCATCCCGCTCCCGATTTACCCTGGCTCGTCTTCCTTCCCGGGCTGACCGCGGATCACCGCCTCTTCGACAAGCAGGTCGAGTACTTTGCCGACAAGGCGAACGTCCTGGTCTGGGACGCACCCTCGCATGGGGAGTCGCGGCCGTTTTCCCTCACGTGGACGCTCGATGACTGGGCGCGCTGGCTTTTGGACATCCTCGACCGGGAGGGAGTCGAGAATCCCATTCTCGTCGGGCAGTCCATGGGCGGGTATCTCTCGCAGGCATTCATCGACCTGTTTCCCGGCGTGGCGGTTGGCTTCGTCTCGATAGACTCATGCCCCCTCAAGCGCATGTACTACCAGGGCTGGGAGCTGTACTGCCTCAAGCACACGAAGCTGATGTTCGATCTCTTTCCCTGGAAGACGCTCGTGAACCAGGGCGCGAAGGGTAATTCCACGACGACGTATGGTCAGGCCCTCATGCGTGACATGATGCATGACTACGACAAGAAGGACTACTGCGTGCTTTCGTCGCATGGCTTTCGCGTGCTGGCCGACGCGGTGGAGGCAGGCCGTCCCTATGAAATCGACTGTCCGTTGCTCGTGATCTGTGGCGAGAAGGACGGTGCGGGGTCCGCGAAGCGCTACAACCGTGCGTGGGAAAGGCGCGAAGGCCATGTCGTGCACTGGATTGAGGGCGCGGGGCACAACTCGTGCTGCGATAGGCCCGATACGGTCAATTCGCTCATCGAGGAGTTCGTCAGGCGGGTCAAAGGCTGAATTCATTCCCAAACCTTGACACTCATGCCCTGCGATGTAATATATATTTTGCATGTACGATATATATTGCATTACCGAAGGCGAAGCAGGGAAATCCATTGGAAGACGAAAAGAACGAGCGCATGCGGGCAGCACGCACCAATCGCGGTCTTTCGCAGCAGGAGCTTGCGGATGCGGTCGGCGCCACGCGCCAGACCATCGGGCTTATCGAGGCCGGTCGCTATAATCCCAGCCTCAAGCTCTGCACGGCCATTTGCAAGGAGCTCGGCATGACGCTTGACGGTCTTTTCTGGGACGAGGGGAGATGACGATGTATCTGATCCGAAAATGGAACGAATACATGGGCCCGAAGGACGAGCGCCTTGAGGCCGAGGAAAACAAGTCGATGAAGGTCGCATCCTATATCTTGCTCGCGGGGTCAACCATGAGCCTGTATTACTGGATCATGGTGAACCAGGTCGCAAACACCACCGATCATCCCGTGCTCACGCCCCTTGGCGCGTCCGTTGTTCCCGTTGATCTCCTGCTGATACTGACGATTCTTGCCGCGGGCTTTGCGTCAGTGGGCATGCAGATTCGCGGTGGGGCGTTTTCGAGCTACAAGCGCTATGCCGAGGTGGATCGCATCCCCTGGGACTACGTCGCCAGCTTTGCGCTGTTCTGCGGGGCGGTCCTTGGGGTTTTGACGTGCGGCATGCGCATCCTGGCGGAAATCCAGATCGTCGGCATCGAAAACGTCGCATGGTTCGGTGACCTTGCCATCGGCGTGGTGTTCTTCCTCATGGGCTTCGTCGTCGGCTTTGTCGCCATCTCCCTCACCATCAACGATGCCATCAAGCGTCGCCGCCTGCTTGAAGACGAGCTCCAGGATTGACAGTGGGGGCTGCTTGCAACTGGCGGGCGAGTGCCGAGAGAAAAGCAAAAACGCTTACATGTCCGATTTCAGCCAATTCTTCTGCTTCGTTGTGACTATTCTGGTCTGGCAAATGAATCCGCAAGGCAAATGTTCGACGAGCGAGCATATAAGGAAAGCGGAGAAAGCGGGATAACTTGAACTCCATTCTCTCAGATGTGGCGATGGGCGAGGATTTGAACACTTCGGAAAAGCGGAGAAGGGCGCTCTACAAGGTGTTCGAGTCTGGCGATACGCGATTTGACGGACAAGTTTTCGTGGGCGTTTCCTCGACGGGAATCTATTGCCGAACGGTATGCAAGGCGAAGATGCCCAAGTACGAGAACTGCACGTTCTTTCGCACGGCGGCCGAAGCCGAGGCGGCTGGTTTTCGCCCCTGCATGACCTGTCGTCCCGAGCTCGCTCCGGGACTTTCGCTTGTAGATGCCAGGTCAAATCTTGCGAGAAGAGCCGCCCGAATGCTGCAGGCAAGGTGCGCGTCTTCGATGAGCATCGAGTCGGTTGCCGCCAAACTCGGCTATACGGGCAGGCATCTCAGACGCGCCTTTGAAGCCGAATACGGAGTGACACCCGCCCAGTACCTTAGGACCTGCAGGCTTCTTTTGGCGAAATCCCTGCTTACCGACACTGACCTCCCCGTTTCGCGCGTGGCGAAATCGTCCGGTTTTGGCAGCGTGCGGCGTTTCAACGATGCATTCAAGGAGCACTACCGGCTCACGCCGAGTGATTTGCGCAAGAAGCACGGGAAGGCGACCGTTCGATCCGGAACTATCACCGTGCACTTGAGCTATCGGCCACCATATCGGTTCCCGGAGTTGCTCGCGTTCTTCCGGGACCGCGCGCTCGCTCATGTCGAGCTGGTCGATGACGTGTCGTATACCCGTACTGTCCGGCTTGAGGACCGTGACGGAAACGTCGCATGTGGGCGGGTACGTGTCGAGGACGATCCCGCTGGCAACCAGCTCGTCGTCACGATGTCCGATGAGCTCGTTCCCGCGGTTTCCGAGGTAATCGCCCGCGTGCGGCGCATGTTCGACACGGATAGCGACCCCGTGGCGATTTCGCAGGCGCTCTCGCCGCTCGACGAAGCAGTTCGCGGTGTGCACATCGATGGAGTCCGGGTGCCCGGTTGTTTCGATACGTTCGAGATAGCCTGCCGTGCCGTAATCGGACAGCAGATTAGCGTGAGAGCGGCCAACAAGCTTGCGGGGCGCATCGTCGAGCGCTACGGCGAGAGAATCGAGACAGGAATCGAGGGGCTCGACAGGGCATGGCCCCGCGTTACGGAGGTGCGTTCGCTTGCGAGCATCGAGGACGCGTTCGGGGAACTCGGCCTGATCAAGACGAGGTCGCGTGCCATCGACGCGATGGCGGCAGCCATTGATGAGGGAGAACTCGATCTAGATATCGGCGCCGTGGCAGAGGAGCAGATGGAGGGGCTTCTTCGGATACGGGGAATCGGTCCGTGGTCTGCCAATTACATCGCCATGCGCACCATGAGTTATCCCGACGCGTTTCTCGAGACCGACGCGGGGGTTGCGCACGCACTGCCCGAGCTCACGCCGAAGGAGCGACTCGCTCTGGTCGAGGATTGCCGTCCGTGGCGCAGCTATGCGGTGCTGGCGCTTTGGGACTCCCTTTCAGGATGACGTACGCGAATAGCCAAGGAGGCATGTATGTTCTATTGCAGCGAATGCGAATCGCCCGTGGGTACGCTCACGATAGCGAGTGACGGGCAGGCCGTCTGCGGTCTGTGGCTCGATGGGCAGAAGTACCACGGCGCCACGATTCCCGAGAAGATGGTGCCCGACGATGACGCGGCGGGCTTCGCGGAGCTCAGGGCGTGGCTCGAAGCCTACTTCGCGGGCGATCCGCAGCCAATCAGCGACGTGCCGTTGGCTCCCAGGGGAAGCGAGTTTCAGCAAGCCGTGTGGAAGAGGCTCATCGCGATTCCCCATGGCAAACTCACGACATACGGTGCGATCGCGTCCGAGCTCAAGCGCGAACGGGGCAAGGCGTCTGCCCTTGCGGTTGGTGGCGCGGTCGGACACAATCCCATCTCCATCATCATCCCGTGTCATAGGGTCGTCGGATCGGACGGAAGCCTGACTGGTTACGCAGGTGGCATCGAGCGCAAGCTCTGGCTACTGGAACATGAGGGCGTGGACACGGGGGAGCTCTACGTTCCCAAGCGCGGCACGGCGCTGTAGCAAGTGGCTCGTCTGCGCGTTCTGTCGTGCATCATCCGCTTGCAAGAAGCGTTGTCCTTCGGGCTCGACCTATACCCGAAGACGGCGTGCGACCAGCAGGATGGACAGGGCTGCCAGGGCGGCGAGCACGAGCGTCGTTGACATCGAGACGTCGCCGGTCATCGCGAGCGAGGAGTTCAGCGCATCATCGTCGTCTTGTGCCGGGGCCTTTCCGTCGTCCTCGGTCGTGCCCCCGATACCTTCATCGACAGCGTCCTTGTAGGCCACCGCATAGGCGGAGAAGCGGTCGGTTTCGAACGTCAGTGTCTTCGCGTCGGCGTCGAAGGAGGAGGGGATCACGCTGGCCTTGCCATCGTGTACGCGTATGACCTCGTAGGACCGCGTCTTTTTCGACGTATCGCCCGTTGTCGAATCGGACAGCGTCAGGCTCACGACGAGAGGCTCGTTTGCCTCGTGGACCTGGACCGTCTTGCCGTCGACTTCGTAGAAAAGCGCCAAGTCGATTTCCTCTGCGAGCGTCCAGTCTCCTAGTGCCCCGGCTATTGCCGCGGCATCGGCGTCCGTAACACCGCGAGAGGATTCAAGCCAGATGCTTGCCTCCATACCACCCTTGACGAGGTCCATGGCCTCATTGTCGAGAACCTTGCCCGCAAGGGCCGCTCCCTTGTCCACCAGCCGCGCGCGAAGCGCGTTTCCGGATACGTCGGTGACGTCCTTGACGTCACCGATCCTGATCCAGGTCGGCGTCACGACGACCGGACTGTCGGGCATGACGAACTCCGCGCGATCCGCCCCTTCGTACGTGAAGGTGACCTTGTCCTGTGGCGAGGCGCTCCAAAAGTCCACCATGTAACCCTCGCGTTCGCCGGAATAGACGGTCACCTTGTCACCCGCGGCATACTGCCCCTGTCCGCTTTGCTGCGCGTAGCTGTTGCGAACCATGACCGGATACACCGCCTTGCCGTCACGCGTGTCCTTGCAGGCGAGGCCGAAGGAGGCGAGGCGGTTTGTCCTGAACCGGAGCGTGCTGTCGGAAGGGTCGAAGGTGGCGGGAATCACTTGCGCCTTTCCGTCGTAGACGCAGACAACCTTGTATTCGCGCGTGATCGACGGGTCGGCGTTCACCGCCGAGTCGGGAAGCGCGAGGCTGATCTGCACCATGGCATCGTCTTTGGTCTGGGCAGCCCCCTTGACGGGCGCCTCGCCGTCTACCTGCCAGTAAGAGGTGAGCTTGAAGCTGGTTATGGGGAGGTAATCGCCTAGTTGTGCCTGGATAAGCGCGGCGTCATCGTCGCTTACTTCGCGGGTCGATTCCAGCCAGAGGTCGACGTCCTTTCCGCTTGCAATCTGCTGGAGTGCATAGGCGGGGAGTATGGCGTCGGCGACGTAGTCGCCGGGCATCACGAAGTCCGCACCCAGATAGTTGTCTTCTGCCACGGTGACGTTCTCGATATGGCCGGACCTGATCTGAGAGGTTGCGTCTGACACTGCAAGCTGCTTTTCATCTTCGGCATACGCTGCCATGCTCGCGGTGGGACAAAGCGAAAGCACGAGCGCGAAAGAGAGCGTTGCCAAGGCGAGTTTTCTCATAGGTGATCCTCTGCACTGCCCTGTAACGAGAAAAGGGCAACGGGAACAAGATGGATTCCATTCTACCATGCGGCCTTGCTCACGGCAGAAGTCTGCCATGCCCTGAGCAAGTACGTGCGCGGTGGTTACATGGAGGTTCGTGATGCCGTCGATTGCGGACGTGACGCCCTTTCCCTTGTCGATAGGTTCGTCGATGACAGCGCGCTTTGGGTCGAGTCCCTTTCGGAGGCCGTTCGGCTCGATCATTCGTCATATGACATGTTCTATCTGCTTCTCGCGCGTCGCGAGTGTGCAACGTTGTTCACCCTTGACCGCAAGCTTCAGGATCTCAGCAGCAGATGCGGCGTCAATTGCGTATGCTCGATAAAGATTTGACTATCCCGTCTCCTGTCCTCTCTTGAGCGAAATGTGGCAGAGCACAGCCACGACGATGAAGCCGATTCCGCCGATGATGCCCGTGGGTGCGGGCCCGACGAAGGGATTGGGCGTTCCGGCCATGAACATGAGAGGGGCAGCAGAGCATCCGTTGAGCGCCCCGTGGGCGAACACCGCCGGAAGGCAGCTCTTGGCCCGGAAGGTAAGCCAGCTGAACAGGTAGCTTAATGCCACGCACAGGCAGCACATCGCGAGGATGCCGATGATGGGCCATCCGGGGTAGCCGAGTCCGTAGTTATGGCCGAGTACCGTTATCGGCGCATGCCAGAGACCCCAGATGATACCGCTTGCCGGCACCGCGATACGCACGCCGTACCTCTCTGACAGATGCGGAAGCAGATAGCCCCGCCAGCCCCATTCCTCGCCGAAGCACGATACGCAATTGAGCAAGGGCGCGACGATGACGAGGGCAAGTTGGGCATATCCAAGTGCCGCTATCTGCGATGAGGACATGGTCATCGATTGCCCAGCTGACCCCATCTGCCGTCGTGTCGTTTCCACGAACGATGACATGGACGTGTCGAGTTGCCCGGGATTCAGAACGAAGTACGCGGCGGCTCCGATCGCGACCAGCGCGATGGGCCCGAACCATCCGATGAGGTAGTACCTCCACGTCTGCCTGAAATGCACGGGCCTGATCCACGCGTTGCGAAAGCCCTCGCCGGTGAGCAGCCGCGTGATCGCGACGCCTATGGCGGGAAAGAACATTCCCGCACCCACGAACAGGACGGTGGCGGGATCGCCGAGCGGGTTTTCTCCCGCGCTCATGAGGGGAAGCGCACGTGGATAGACGGTTGCGAACCAGAACGCCCACGTGAGCGCGAATGTGATGACGCAGTACGTCGTCACGCGGCGTTTTGCCAGACATTCGCGGATGCGCCTCATCGCGGATCACCGCCTTCGCAAGCGCAGGTGCCGGGCACGCAAGTTCCCGGTGCGATCTCAAGTGGCTCTGCGTGATAGCGCTCGACGCACCAGTCCTTGACGCCGCAGCAAGGGCACGTGAGCTTGCGGGTGCGTGGCGTGTGTCCGGATATGAGGAATGCGCCCAAGCGTGGACGAAACTCCGCCTTGCAGGCAGGGCAGAGATAGGTCGCATGGGCACCGTAGTGAAAGACCTGCCATAGTCCTGCCGCGATGACGAACGTCAAGGCAACCGGGAACGGCCACCAGACGCCGGATACGATGCCGTATACCAGCGTGCCAATCCATGCGACGTCCATGCAGATGCCCACGATGATCATGGTGATCCACTGACGCTTCCGTGCTCTCTCGTCGTTCATTCTCGTATCCATGGCCGCTTGCGATGTCATGGTGATGTGGCCGCAGAGCTCGAGGTCGGATTGCATGATCTTGATGCCATCGAGCATCGCCGTGCTCTGCGCGATCTCCTCCTCGAGTTGCGATGCGCGTTCCTCGAGAAGCGTCTCGAGAATTGCCCCACGATTCGGGCTCTCGAGGATACCCCTGATCTGCGAGAGCTTGAGCCCGAGCGCCTTCAGCATGAGGATGAAGCGCAGGCGCTCCGCGTCCTCATCGGCGTACATGCGCCTGCCGCCTTCGGAATATCCCGAAGGGGCGAGCAAGCCCTTCTGGTCGTAGTACTGCACGGTACGCACGGTGGTTCCGCATACATTGGCCAGCTCTCCGGTCGTGTAGGTCTTGTCTTCGGTCATGGATTCACCTCCTCAGGACCGAGTTCTACAACGTGACGCCGCGTCACGAGCAAGGGATAATCGAAAGTGTTTCGAATTTTCTCATGAATCGGCGGAACGAAGCTGCAATAAGGTGCGAAGAGGCACGCAGTTGTCAGCCCCGTCAACAGAGAACGAAACCTGCTCGGTAATCTTACGTATACGTATGATACAATCTGCGATGATAAAAAAATACGTATAGGTAAGAATCGAGAGAATATGACTCTGAATCGAGACCAGGCCATTGCGCAAGGAATACGAACGCAAAACGCAGTGGATCTGGGCATCATCCTTCGAAACCGCCGCAAGAAAATGGGATATACGCAAGAGGAGCTGGCGGACATGTTGGGATTCAGCTCACGTTTGGTAGGGGAGATAGAGCGTGGAAGGGGCACGGTTGGAATAGACAAGGTGCTTCTTTACGCGACAACGTTGGGCATTGATATTGTCGCATTTGAAAGGTAGCAGCCATGAGCAGGGGAGCGCTCGTCGTATACCGTGAGTACTTGGGATGCTTCGAAGAGGCAGGGCATTTGGCGCCCTCGGATGAAGGTGTCGTCTTCGCCTATTCCGAAAGCTATCTTCAAAATGAAACAGCGCATGCAATATCGCAGGCGCTGCCCTTGCAAGTCGAAGCGTTTTCTCCTCGCGAAACGGAGTCATTCTTTGAGGGGATTCTGCCAGAAGGAAGGATGCGAAGAAATCTGAGTCGGACCTTTCACGCCGACGTTAACGATACGAGTGCGCTCCTTGCCCGTTTGAATAACGAATCAGCTGGTGCGCTGGTATTCAAAGAAGAGGGAGAAGAGCCTGATGAAGATCGTGGCTATATTCCTTTAACGGCAGACGATTTTGAACACTTCGCCCAATATCCCCGGGAGTTTTCCTTGCAAGCCGCCAGCCGCTCAAGGCTTTCTTTGGCAGGAGCACAGATGAAAGTCGGTCTGTTCTTCGACGATTGCTCCAATACATGGATGTACCCAGAGGGAACAGCTCCTTCCAGCCACATCATCAAGGCGAGCGATGGCAGTTTCCTTGGACAAACTGTCAATGAGGCGATCTGCATGGAGACGGCAGCTATGCTGGGGTTCGAAACGGCGGCATGCCATTTGATTTCTCTCGCGGATCTGGAACCCCTTATTGCTATAAAGCGCTTTGACCGTCTGGATGTGGGAGACGAGTTCTTGCACCGTTTACATCAGGAGGACTTTCTTCAAGCGCTGCCGGAGTTTTTTGATAAGTACGAGCCTACGGATGGGAACTATGCTCATCATTGTGCTCGGATTATCAACGAGAGAAGCCAAAACCCAGTTGGTGACAAGCGATTTCTGTTTTCGCGATTGCTATTCGATTGGGCAATAGGAAATGCCGATAATCACCTGAAGAACCATTCAATGCTCTGGCATGAAGATTGGTCAGCCCAGGAGATATCTCCGCTCTATGATGTTACGTGCACAACGATATATCCCGAGATTGACAGGGAGATGGGCGTGTCTTTTGGACGATCCCGACGTATCGATAATGTCACGCGCGAAGACATCATGACGATAGCAAGGCTGTGCGGAGTTGGCGAAAAGTTTGCAGGCGCGGAACTTCAAACCTTGCTGGAAGAGTTCCCGACAGTCCTTGAAAAAGCGGTAATGAGCATCGTCGAACAAGGGTTTCCACAAGCCGAGAGCCTAGGGGAGCGAATTCGCGATAGTTTCATCGAGCGCAGAGGCAGACTCGACAAATAACGATTCATCGTCTTCGGTCATGGATTCACCTCCTCAGGACCGAGTTCTACAACGTGACGCCGCGTCACGAGCAAGGGATAATCGAAAGTGTTTCGAATTTTCTCATGAAAAGTAGATGTGCGGCGTTTTTCGCTATCATGCACGAGCAGGCGCTCGAAAGGAGAGCAGATGGAGTGGCTTGACGAGGTCCGCGCTCGAGACAAGCGAGGCAACCAGGTGCTGTTCGCGAAGGATTCTGCCTTCCTGGAAGACCTGAGGAGCATGATTGCCAGCCAAAGTCACAGGGCCTTGGTGCTCTGGGCGCTCGACTTGGCCGACGAATCCGTCACGCAGCTCGCATCGAGGTATCCCAATGATTCGCGACCGCGCGAGGCGCTCGATGCCGCATGCGCCTGGGCCGCGGGCGAGATCAAGATGCGCCAGGCACAGCAGAAGATCCTCGCATGTCATGCGGTCGCGAAGGACATCGACAACAGGGAGGATATTGCCATGTGCCATGCGGTGGGCCAGGCATGCTCTGTCGTCCATACGGTCGGGCACGCGATCGGCTGCCCCCTCTACGATTTGACGGCGCTTGTCCGAAGGCACGGAATCGATGACTGCGCCGCGGCCGTCGAGGCGAGGAAGAGCGACTACGTTGAGCGATTGATCTGGTGGAGCGGGCACCCGAGCGTGCATGGAGGCACTTGGGCGAGCTTCATAGAGGGATAGCGGTATCGCTCTGAATGACCTTTTTGATGCTAATTCATCAGAGTGTCATGCATAGCTGTACGGATGACGAGAGGACGGTTCGCCGATTTGGCGCACCGTCCTCTCAATCTGGGGGGGTATGAGGGTTGTTGGCTGGACTACACCCTCGGGGTAAACATCACGCTATTGGGCTTTTCGGTCATGAGCTTGGCCATCTCCTCGACAGTGCCGTACTCCATGATGCCGGCCTGGCAATGATGCACGCACTTGGGTAGACGACCTTCGGCAACACGGTCGGCGCACAGGTCGCACAAGGAGGTGGGCATGGGCAGATGATTGAATTCCCACTTGCCGTTTCCGAGGTCACGAGGGCCGTCAGTGAGGATCTTGATGCCGTACTGGCCATCTGCGAGGTCATGCTCGACCTTGCATGCGACTTCGCATGCGTGGCAGCCGGAGCACCACTCGTAGTTGATAAACAGAGCGTTCATATAGCTACCTTTCTATCTAATCCGGTAGGGCGGGTATGTCCGGTTACCTGGACATACCTTTCTCACCCTCGCGACCTGCATACAGTGCATTGTTCTGAGCGTCGCCGTTGACGTCGGCATTCTGAACCTTGGCGGTGTTGGGCTGTGCCATCTCGTATTCCCAACCGCCGAGCCTGGTGACCTGGTAAGTCGGCAGGACATCGCTGTTCTCATCAGTGCACTTGTAGATGTTGCACATCAGGCAGCAATAGGGAGCACCATAACCAGAGGAACCGTATTGCATCTGGGAGGTGAGGTTGTTGATGTTGGAGTCAAAGACACCAAACAACGTGGGCTCCTCGCCTTCCATCTCGGGGAACCACCAGCCATGGTCAGCTGCGATAACGCGAGGATCGTAGCTGGAGTCGAGGACGACCTTCTGGCGGCAACGACCGCGATGGTTCTCGATCCAGACCCAGTCCCCTTCCTTGACGCCGTACTTGGCGGCAGTCTCGGGATGGATGCGAACCTGGGGCTCAGGCTGAATCTCACGCATACGAGGGAACATGCGGTGCTCGGAGTGGAAGAAGCCCCAGATACGCGCGCCGGTCGTGAGAACGAGGGGATACTTCTCCTTATACTCGTCATCGACCTGATCAGAATAGGGGGATTCGGGCGGCTCCTGGAAATACGGCAGGGGAGGAATGCCCCACTGCTCGAATGCGAATACCTGAAACTCGAAGCGACCGGTTGCGGTGTTGAAGCCGGGCTCGCCATCGGGACGAGAGAGACCCTTCTCGTACTTACGATATTGCAGATCGGGATAGCTCCAGCATTCCTCGACGAGGTCCTGGAAGTCCTTGCCAAGCTTGCCGCCCCAGTCCGAACGCTCCCTCAGGAAGAAGTTCAACAGGGAAATGTCATCATGGATGCCAAAGCGCTCGAGCAGCTCCGGGTTGGTCTTTCCGACGATTTTGACGATGAGCTCCTCATCGGAAACCGCCTCGCCCGGTGCATCCATGACCTTGGTGATGGGGCGCATCGGCGTGTACCAGGTGCGGAAGGAATTGCGCTCCGGGCACATCGCGATGGGCAGGACCAGGTCAGCGCAAGCCATGGCGGTCGGGGTCATGAAGATATCGGCGACGCCGACAAAGTCCAGGGTCCTCAGCGCCTTGTAGACACGAGGGGCCTCCGCACCCATGTTTGCGATGGGATTGGTGGACTGGAACCACATCATCTTGATGGGGTAAGGCTCGCCAGTCTCGATCGCGTGCAGAATCAGGTCGGACATTGCGGTGGCGGAGAAGCCGTAGGTGTGCAGCGGAGAGACGTCGTCTCCCAGACGCTTTGCACGAACCTCCGCGGGAACTTCCTGATAACCGCAGTTGTAGGCCATATCGGTGCGATAGGGCTGGTCGACCTCGATGTTACCACCGGGGACGTCGTAGTTGCCGGTCATGCCAACCAGGTTGTTGATGGCCTGGGCGCAGGGGATGCCGATGGGGGACTGGTCAACCTTGAGGCCCCACTGCATCGAAGCGGGTTTCGAAGTTGCATACAGGCGAGCCGCACGACGGATGTCCTCGGCGTCGACCCAGCAAATCTCCGCAACCTTTTCGGGAGTGTACTCCTTGACGGCCTCCACGAGCTCTTCCCAGCCATAGCCCCACTTCTCGACAAAGTCATGGTCATATAGGTCTTCTTCGATGATGACGTTGGAAAGACCCATGGCTAGCGCCGCATCGGTGCCGGGGCGCAGACGCAGCCAGACCTCGGCGCGCGATGCCATCCAGGTAAGCTTTGGATCAACGGCGATCAGCTTTGCGCCACGCTGCATGACGTCAACGATCCAGTGGCCCAGGAAGGCATCGGAATTCGAGACGACGGGATTGTTACCCCAGATGACGACGCATTCGGGAATCTGATACTCGGGGGAGTTCTCATAGCGAACCGGGCGAGTCTGAGACATGTCGGCAATCAGGGCGCCGCCATTCTGGCAGAAGTTCAGGGTAGAGCGCGGCAGCATGCAGCTGTCGCCGGAAAGAAAGCCGAGGCAGAAGTTGGGAGAACCAAATCCCCAGTAGCTAACCACAGGTGCCTGCCAGCAGACGTTACGGCCGGTACCCATCATGGTCGCGATTGCTTCCGGGCCGTAGTCTTTCTGGATGCGCTTGACGTGCATGTCGATGATATCGAGCGCCTCGTCCCAGGAGATGACTTCCCAGGTGTCTTGACCGCGCTCTTCCTTCGCACGCTTCATGGGATGGGTAAGGCGGGTGGGGTTTTCGATGAATTCCTTGAAGTCAAGGCAGCGGACGCACAGGCGACCTTGGCTAAACGGGCTGTTCGGATCGCCCTCGACATTGACGAGCCTGCCATTCATGTCAGTGTAGTAGATAACCTGACAGCCATTGTGGCATCCAGGTCCGCCCCAGGCGGTGGTACGAGTAGCGGTGAGGTCACCCTCCTGCCACTGGTACACATCGTCTCTGTAGAGCTCCTTGTTGTACTTAGGTGCCATACAAATCCTCCTCAAATTGTCTCTCGAAACTCTTGAACAAAATGCAATGCTGAGTCCCAACGACGATTCTATGGAGTCGTCAAAAGATAAGCATGATGCAGGTGTGTTTGAAAAAACGGCATGGATTGAGCAGTCTGACCAATGAACTGATCTAGTGCGGTTTTTAGCATGTGGAGGCAGTCATAAGCGCATTTAAAACATCTAGGAGCGACCGTGTGCTACCAATGTTCAAAATGTAACGAATGCGGCAGGTTTTCGTATAGGGCCGCGATCCTGTGCAAGACCTGCGATACGGAAGTGCCGGCGGGTACGAAACGCTGTCCCGGATGTGGTGCCTCGACGCTGGGAAACATATATGCCGGAAAGCTTGTCCGTGTTGACGCGCCCGTTCGCAAAACGCGCGATAGGGGCGAAGCGTGAAGGGGCAGTACATCAAGATTGTGGTTGCGGCATCTCTGATCATGTGCACCATGATCGCCGGAACGGTTAGTTTCGGTTTCTTTATGGAGCCGGTTACCAGCGATCTCGGCCTCGAAAGGGGCAAATTCTCGGTCTATTTCAGCTTGATCAGCATCGTTGGGGCCATAACATTGCCTTTCTACGGAAGGATGATTTCGAGATTTGGCACGCGGCCCCTCGTTATCGCATGCGGTCTTTGGACAGGCGTTGCGATGGCCGCCTTATCTCAATGCCATAGCCTGATTTCGTTCTACGTTGTCGGTTGTCTGGTCGGGTTGGGCTTTTTTGGCTGTAGCTACGCGGTCGTGCCCGTCATAGTTTCTTGCTGGTTTGTCGATAAGCAGGGTTTTGTCATGGGTGTTGCCTCCACGTGCGGTGGTGTCTCCGGCATTGTCGTCAGCATGGTCTTTCCATCTATCATTGGTGCTCTTGGTTGGCAGGTGGGTTATGTGTGCATGGGCGTCATGGTCGTGCTCTTCACGGTTCCCGCAGGCGTCTTTCTGCTTCGCTCCAAGCCAGAGGACATTGGCCTCGAGGCCTTGGGTGCAAGGAATGTCGATCAGAGCGAAAAGCCTTCTGAGGAATCCGCGCAAGAGGGCGTAATGCTTTCCCAGGCGCTCAAGATGCCCGGTTTCTGGGCTTGCATGGTCGCATTCTTCCTCTTTTCCATGACCGCCATGATCACGCAGCATCTTCCTGCTCATATAGTTGGTCTGGGATATAGTTCCGTAATGGCCGGTCTGGCCATGTCGGTCATGTCTGCTGGCATATTGCTTACGAGCATGCTCGCCGGCCCAATAACCGATCGCTTGGGTCCGGCAAAGTCGGTTGCAATCTTCACCGTGTTCTATGCAGCGGCCTTTATCGCCCTGCCTTCTCTAAGGGCATTTGTCCTCATTTGCGTTTGTCTAGTGCTGCTTTCCATCTGCAATGTCAACATGACGATTTTTGCGCCTCTAGTTACTTCCGCAGCGTTTGGTCCCAAAGATTATGCGTCGATTTGGGGACTTGCCAGCATGGCAAACGTCGCCGGTCAAGCAGTTGGCGCTCCGCTGTATGGCCTCGTGTTTGATGCTATGGGAAGCTATTCGATGGCCATGTACGGCGCAGCAGTTGCCGCGATTATCGCCTGCGCGCTTGTCATTCTTGTCTTGAAGGCAGTGCGCAAATAAGGGACTATCGCTTTTGCTTCTTGTTGACGGCCTTCGTGGTTGTTGCGTAGTGGTACAAATCTACCGAGAAAGAGACGTTTTCGAACGTGGCATCTTCCAGGAGGTTGATTTCTCCGACCTCTTCGATTTTTGCAATGCGGTATTGAAGCGTATTCCTCTGGATGCCCAGATCCTCAGCCGTCTTCGTCCTATTGCCATGATTTTGCATGAGGCATCGGAGCGTTGGGTACAGTGGGGCTGTCGATGTCCTGTCATGACCAATGATCTTTTCGATGCAGGGATGACAATGCAGCAGCCAGTTGCTTTGGCGGGCGCAAAGATCAATCAGGTAATACGACCGACAGTCAGCGAAGCGAACCAGGGTCTTTTCAGGCCAAAGCATATCTCGTGCACGTAGTGCAAACTGGGCCTGTTTTACGAGCTCATCGAGGGATACGTTGTCGTCTGCCGATTCGCTTGAGCCAACCGCAAGCGAATACTTTCGAGCGTATTCTTCGATACGTTCGAACATCTCATCCTCGAGGCTTTCGTCATGGTTGATGAACAGGACAAGAGTTCGAGAGTGAATGACGCCTATTCCGTCGGGGACGATTATCTTGAGATCATCTTCAATCATGCAAAGCTGGTAGTACCTCAGAAGCCCTTTCTTTGCAGCCATGGTCAAGATGGTGAAGCGGGGCTTGATTTTGATCCAGCTTTCGCTGAGTCGCTGCTTGAATTCGTCGGCATCGCTCAGGTTGCCGCGGATGACGTCCTGGAGCAGGGCGTAGTAGTTTCCGGAGCTGTCTGACCAGGTGCGTTCAATTGCCTTGATCTTTGCGCTTACGATTCCCCCAAAGAACTCTAGGCAAGCGAGATCGCTGTCGTTTACCTTCCTGTTCTTATGAATGATGTTAACGCCGTAGAAGTTTCCACTGTTATCTTCTGCGATAACAGACGAAAGTGGTGCGCCGGCGCTTGTCTCGTAGTTGTTGAGTTTTCTAAATCTCTTGAGGTCCGACAGATACTTTACGAAGCCATCTCCCTCTATGGCCGTGATGATGCATCGTCCGGTAATCTGGGAGCCCCGCCCTTGTACGCTGCTTTCCACCCAAAGCGGGTCCTTCATGTCGTCCTCTGTCGTGCATGCCAGAATGCGGTAGTTCTGGTCGATAATGGTTATCGGATTCTCGAAAATGTTATGCGCGTAGTCAACCAACTCCTCGAGACCGGCGCCATGCAGGTTGAGCTGCAAGAGATTGCTGCTCCATCGCTCGTACCGAGCGATGATTCCGGCGATGGCATCTCGAAGCTCTTCGGGCGTGATGTCGGCATATACGGCAATTGCGCAATTCGGCGTCGATTCAGGCGCTCTTGCGATCATGACCGTTTGCTCGCACGCAATGCCATTGGAGATGGCGGCATTATCCTTCCGGCAGATAAAGCAGGCCTTGTTCGAGGGAGGTGACGATATGCAAGGCGATGCCGCGCATGCTCTGGAAACGATGATGGAGGGATCGTATTTGCCTCCAGCCTCGCACCTGAAGCTCTTTTCGAGATCGTTGAAGACCATTCCCATCGTTACGTTCATTGTTCAGCCCATTGATCGGGGTTCCCATTGCAGTAATCGTGCAGGCAAAAGGATGACCTAATGTGAGAGATAGTGCCCGGATCGGACAAATCGACATTGCAGATGGATTCTATTTCCTTGATACGTGACTGGAGCGTGTTTCTTTGCATGTACAGCAACTTGGACGTTCGCGACTTATTTCCCCTCTGCATGGCCAAGGTGCGTAGCGCTTCGTAAAGCGAGGTGCCTTTTCTGTTATCGTAGGCTGTTATCAGGCTTAGAGCAGGGTGATAGTAGAGATTTGGCGTACCTGTCCGCAGACACGTCTCGAAAGGCCAAAATGGCTGGCATGCTTCAAAGAGGTGTAGATGCTTGCCAGGAAAAACTCGACGGCCGATATCGAGGGTGAATAGCGCTTCTTGGTAGAGATCTTGCATCGGATAACCCGTTTGAACCGGTTTGCCGATGGCGGCGACAAGGCAGAATCTGCCGAGAAAGCCCTCGAACCTATCGAGGTCGACCTGCTTTACGCCTGGTTCCGTCCCGTATGTCGCATAGAACACCAACCTGCTTTCGTAAAACACTCCCTTTCCAAAGGGAAAGGTGTTGGCAATGTCATTGAGAAGGCGTGCGGCCTGCCTGTCGTTGAGACAGCCCTTTATGGAGGTGACGACCGTGATGCGGGAGATGGGCTTGAGTTCGTATCCCATTACTCTCATGCGGTTTCGAAATTCGGCAAATCTATTCGTTGTTCCGTCAATCGCGTTTATGAACAGCCCGCTAAAACCCAGGGAGTTGCCCATGTTGTCCGTGCGCATCTTTACGACGAGCTCGATCATCGCGGTCAGGAATTTGAGAATGCCCCTATCCCCATCGGTGATGGGCCTGTTTTTCTCGAGAAGATATACGTACAGGTACTCACCGCCAAGCTCTCCGGTGCGGCAGGCGCTCAAGTTCACTCCGTTCAGCATCTTGTAGTCGAATGGCTCGCGGCTGCTTTCCATCTCTCCCAGGAACTCGCTGAGTCCATGTACGACGACCTGTTGCTTGAACAGGTCGATTTCAGCGTCAAGGGGCGTCCAGTAGTCATCGTCCATGACGTCGTCGTGCGTATGAGCGACAACCCGCATGGCTCTGTCTTCAACCAGGACTGGATTCTGGAGCAATCGATGCGCCGTCTCGATAAGAACGGCTGGGGGTGCACTATCTAGCGCCAGGGAGGATAGCTTCTCGAACACTTCCTTATATGGCGTGAGACCCTCCTCGATGGCATTTGCCACTTCGAGAGGGGACGTGTCATCAAGGATGCGAAGAGCGCACTTGAAGTTTTCGTCATTTTTGCCAGGGCAAATCAGAATCACTCTGTGAGAGTATTCTGTCCAACATGCCGGTGCGACCGTGGCGAGTGGGTTCGCAATGACATAGATGGCATCTCGTGCATAGCTGTCATCGAACAGCATGCGGGTGTATGCGGTGGCTGCTGATGTAGCTGGATTGTACGCCGGGCCCTTCTCAAGGGATAGCGAGCGCGACAAGATATCGAAGACCATTCCCATCGTCAGTTGCAATTTACAACCCCCCACTTTGAAAAGCAATGACTCAGTCCTCTGGATACCTACTCTATTCTATTTGACTTTTCGGGAAGTCAGAACCATCGAAAGACTCATTTCAATAATGGATATGGTATATCCGAAATATGAGCAGGATCATGCATAAAGAGGAGATCTGCCAATCGGCGGCGAATCACCATAAACATGCGTGGCCGCCCACAGAATGTAGGCGGCCACCACACGCTTGACTCGGAGTTTGTGACGGTTCTGACTACTCCTGGACCTGATCGACGGCGTTGGTGCCCTTGGGGAGCATCATGACAAAGATGCCGGAGAATATGACCAGAAGACCAGTGCCAACCATCAGGGCAGTTGCGACTGCAACGGGGTCTACGCCGGCAACAGCGGTTGCGATAGGGGCAACGACGTATGCGGGAAGCAGGCCAGCACCGAGGTTCTGCATAGAAGACTGGATGCCGCCAGCAGCGCCAAGATGCTCAGGATTGATGCCGGGGATAACGGCGGGAAGGGTCTTGCCAATGGGAAGCAGCAAGCCCATGAAGGCACCCTGGATGATAACCAGAAAATAGGTGATGGGACCAATGGGCAGGAAGAACATGACGATGTTGGTCAAGCCCATGAGAACGGCGGTAATGCAGAAGATAACCTTGAGGTTCTTGGCCTTGGCCAAAAACGTAGGCATCAAGACGCCTCCGATTCCAACTGCGATCATGTTCACCGTGCCAATGTTTGCGGCCTCAGCTGGGTCTCCAGAGACGGTGACCAGACCGGAAACAAGGTAGCTGTTCTCCGCGATAGAAGCACCGAAGACAAAGAACATGACAAAGGAGACGATCCACACGTATTTGTTTTTGAGGACGATGCCCAGGTACTTCGTCATGGGCTCGGCATTCTCGTCGCGCTCTCCGCCCGGGTAGGTCTTGCCAAGTGCAATCCACAGGACCAGGCAGACAACGACGCAGATGGCGCCGATGACGAAGCCGGTGTGAGGGTCGGCAAGGCGAGGACCGACAGACATTGCAATCGCGCCGCCGCCAGCAGTTGCGCCTAGAATATAGATTCCCATTGCAATGGAGGTCCAACGGCCGGGGAACCAAAGGCGGAACAGCTTCGCGGAATTTGCATTCAGGGCCGCAAGGGAAAGGCCCAGAAGGAATGATCCGCCGAGCATGACGCCAAAGTTCATGCTGAGCGCACGAATGATGCCGCCAATGGACGCGACTGCAAGACCAAAGATCATTACGGTACGGATAGAGGTACGGTCAGCCCAAGCACCACCGACAATACCAAAGATGAAACCGGTGATGTAGGGGATAGTTGCCAATGCAGAGAACTCGACAACGGAAAGTCCCACATCGGGACCCATAAGCAAGCCACCCATACCCATGGTGATAATCAGGGCGACCTGGAGTCCGCAGTGGACCAGAAAGGCGAGTATGAGAATCACCCAACGGTAACCATAGACTTTAGGCTCTTCAGACATTTTTATTCTCCCTCAATAAGATCCCTCATTAGATGAAACAGGTGCGCGATACTTGATTGGTGCGACATGGCAATATCCAATATCGCGCCCTTCGAATCCCTTTGGGAACACCGCTGTTTTTGCTGGTTGGGACTCAGCAACACGGACTCAGCTATTGCCGGTATTCCTGAGGATTCAACATGCCTCAAGGGGGTAGGTTATGTTGCCGGGCTGCTTCAGTCACCTGTCATACTGCTCAGAATACTAGAGGCTGTTGAGCAGCTTGCCTAAGCGATGCCCAAAGTGGCCGGCGTATCCAAAAAACGGAATTTATCTACCCAATATCAGAATGACCATTACCGGGAATCGCATTTTCACCATCGAACAACGGCGGCGTAGTCTAAGTACACGGACACGGCTCAGCATGCAGTTCCATCCAGCGAAAAAGGAGAGAGAAATGCCCGAAAAGTTCGAATGGAAAACGGAGCTGGAGGATGAGACCATTATCAGGACTCACGCATGGTCCCCTCCGGGTTGTCATCCCGTTGGCTGCGGTTTGCAGCTTCATGTCAAGGACGGAAAGATCGTCAAAGTCGAGGGCGAGCCCTCCCATCCCATCACGCGTGGTGCTCTATGCCCGCGTTGCCTGGCGCTTAAGGACTTCGTCTATCATCCCGATCGCGTCTTGCATCCCATGAAGCGTGCTCGCGAGGATCGCGGCTTGGACAAGTGGGAGGAAATCACCTGGGATGAGGCCTACGACATTATCGAGGAGAACGCCAAGAGGATCATCGCCGAATACGGCGAAGAGTCCATCATGGTGTTTGGTGGCACCGGCCGACAGGCGAACACCTACTATCCGCTGATGGCCTTCATGGTCTTTGGTTCTCCGAATGCCTGCTACGCACAATCTGGCTGGTCTTGCTATGGTCCTCGCGCGACCATCACGGCCCATCTGATGGGCGGCGGTTATCCGGAAATCGATAACGCCTGCCGTTATCCCGATCGCTATGATCATGAGGGCTGGGAGCCTCCCAAGTACATCCTCATGTGGGGCAAGGAGCCCCTCAAGTCCAACCCCGACGGATTCTGGGGTCACTCCGTCATCGACTTGATGCGTCGTGGCACCAAGCTGATTTGCGTCGACCCTCGTATCCATTGGCTGGCGAGTCGTGCGGAGCAGGTCATCCAGCTGAGGCCCGGCACCGACACCGCCCTTGCGTTGGCGATGCTCAATCACATCGTGGAAAATGATCTCTACAACCACGAGTTCGTCGACAAATGGTGCTATGGCTTCGACGAGTTCGCCGAGCGTGTCAAGCAGTATCCTCCTTCTTGGGCGGCTCCCATTTGCGGTGTTCCCGAAGAACAGATCATCGATGTCGCAACCAAGTTTGCGACCGAGAAGCACAGTGCGCTTGGCTGGGGCCTGGCGGTCGATCAGAATCCCAACGGCGTTCAGCTTGCTCAGGCACTGCTTAGCTTGCTCGCCATCACCGATAATCTGGATGTCCCGGGCGGTTGCACGTTGGGTACTCCCATTGCCGGAGATGACGATCCTGCTCGTGATATGGCCACATGGGGCTTCGAGGCAGGCGTCCTCAAGCCAGAGGTTTGGGTCAAGCGCCTGGGTGCGGAGCAGTACCCCGGTTTCTCCACCATCATGAACCAATGTCATCCTGACTACACGCTCAATGCGATGCAGACGGGCGAGTACACCTGCCATATGGCCTATTTCCATAGCTCGAACGTTGTCTCCGGAGCAATTGCCGCCCAGCCCGATCGCTGGTATGAGGCATTGAAGGACGTCGACTTCTGCGTCGTGCAGGAGCCTTTCATGAATCCAACTGCCGCCGCTCTGGGCGATGTCTTCTTGCCGCTGACCACATTCGCCGAGCACAATGGTCACGTTCAGCCGCATTACGGGCTCAATGCCGCATTTGAGGCGGCCATCAACAAGGCCGTTACCGTCGGCGATTGCAAATGCGACATCGAGATCATGATTGACCTTGGCAAGAGGATGCACCCCGAATTCTGGAACCAATTCGAAAGCGTCGAGGACTATCTCGAGAAGAAGGTTATCCCCAAGGGCATGACATTCGATGACTTCCGCGAGGCCGGCGTCATTCAGCCCGAGGAAGTCTATCGCAAGTACGCAAAGGGCATGCTGCGCCCCGACGGGCAGCTTGGCTTCCTGACTCGCACCGGTCGCTTCGAGCTTTATTCCACGGCGTTCGCGTCCTTTGGCGAGGATCCGCTTCCGTATTACATGGAGCCGCCGTTCTCCCCCTATAACGAAGATCTCGATCCCGCAATCAAGGAGGAGTACCCGCTGATTCTCACCACGGGTGCACGCACGTACGTTTCCTTCCATTCCGAACATCGCCAGATTCAGAGCCTACGCGATATGTGTCCTGATCCCCTGCTCGAGATGAATCCCGAAGACGCGGAGCGTTTGGGCATCAAGGATGGTGACTGGGTCATGATCGAGAACCAGTTTGGCAAGTGCCGCCAGCGAGCAAACGTCACCCCGTGCATTCAGCCGGGCGTCGTCCATGCGATGCATGCTTGGTGGTATCCCGAAAAAGACCCCAATGCACCCAGTCTCTTCGGTGCATACGAATCCAATATCAACACGCTGCTTCCCAACGGCTACATTGGAAAGATCGGTTTTGGTGACACGTTCAAGGCGAACCTCTGCAAGGTTACCAAGGATGAAAGGATGGAGGTGTAGCTATGGAAGGCTATGCACTTTTCGTTGACTACGAGTGGTGTTCCGGCTGCAAGTCATGTGAGCTGGCATGTCGCAACGAGCATGATATTCCTCGCGGCCAATGGGGCATCAGGGTCCTTGAGGACAAGCCTTGGAAGATGGATGACGGTTCCATGAACTGGAACTACATTCCCGTTCCCTCTGCCTTGTGCGACCTGTGCGCCGACCGTTTTGAGCAGGGCAAGGAGCCCATGTGCGTCCAGTCTTGCCAAGCCAAGTGCCTGGAGTTTGGCACGTACGAAGAGCTCAAGGAGAAGATGGCCGACAAGGACAAGACCATGATCATCAGGCCGTAGGTTCTGGATTAGTTTAGTAGAAGCGGGTCCTGGGAATAATCCCGGGGCCCGCTTGCCTTTACTGCCAGCCTTATCTATTCTGCCAGCTGTTTTCGGACGAATTCCTTGAAGAGAACAACGGAATCCTTTTTCTCGTCGTCCCTGAAGAGAAGGCAGGTGATAAATCCATCCTTGACATCGTCGACGTCAACGAAGCTCATATCCTCGCGCTGCATGAGAGACGAGTCGCTCTTTGCCTTTGGCGGGAGCACGCAGGCGACGCGTTCGTTTGACGGAAGCCCCATATCGGAAACAGACCACGTCCTGCTGTAGCTAAAGAGGGGAGTGAGGTCTCTTGAGAAAAAGAGGTCGCTCATCGCATCGCGCATGGGGTTGTAGACCTTTCCGAAGGGCATGGCGATGGCATGACCCTTGAGTTGGCCGAGCATTGCATGACCGGCCTGCGCCAGGGGGTCTTCGCGTCTCATCCAGTAGACGATCCCCTCTTCATAGAGGGGGAGCACAACCAGACCACGCTGCCCATAGTCTTCAATCGTGCTGCTCAAGACGCTTGCGTGGATGACCGTTTGCCCTACGTCGAGGATGCCGTTTTGGACGGCATCGGCTAGGTCATAGCCGCTGAAACGCTCCCATTCAATCATCAAGTTGTCGTTGTTGCTGGTGAATTGTCCGACGAGGGAGGAGAGGCGCGCCGACACATCGGGGTGACCGCCATATTCCTGGACGATGATCACCTGCTGGGCATCATGGGCGGTTTGCACGCACTGGGCGACGGCCTTGTCATAAATGATCAGCATCTGCTCTGCCGAGGAAAGAAACTTTATGCCGGCGCTCGTCAAGCTGTGGCCAGATTTGCGGTCTATCACATCGACCCCCAGTTCCTTTTCCATCTCGATTAAGTGGCGACTGAGGGTTGACTGGGCGAGGTTTAGTCTTCTTGCGGCACGAGAGACGTTGAGCTCTCTTGCAAAGACGGTGAATTCGCGCAGGGTTTCGAGTCTCATATGACTTCCTCTCTATTCGGATAGGCATATATTGAGATCGAATCGATTATGCCCAATTTTGGAATAGGAAAAACTGGTTCGAATGCTCACAAATTGCAGAAAAGTTGAACAACGGGCTTATTGAGCAAGCCTGGACGCGACGTGTAGGATGGGGATAGTTGATGCTTGGACATCGGGAGAATTATGTGCTTGATATGCATGCATTGCGGGAAATGCCCGGGTGTCGAGTTGAACCCTGACGCAACAGGTTCGGGTAATCGCACGCTATACTGTTTGAAATGTGGCGAGGAGGTGCCGGTAGGGGCGGTACTCTGTCCTGGTTGCGGAACCGCGGCACTTGTCCCACCCGGTTTATCAATGCGTGAGGCTCAGTAGCTCGCATGTCGATTCCAATATCCTTTGCAGTGAGATCCTTCTTTCTGCATGCCCTTGCCCTTGACGCAACCCCGACAATCTCGCGATCGGATGACCGACCGGGAGGCCAGCATTGACGTAGGGCGGGTTTGCCGTGGTACCGCGGTTCCACATGTGCATGGAAACCCATACAATGTGCGGGATGGCCCGACGGCGTCGGGTAACGTCATCCGCTTTGGGTACCCGAAAGAGGGGATGCGTCGATGTATCACGGTGAACTCACCATGTATCTTTCCGGCCTCGATGACGCGAGCGTGCGGACGCTCCAAGACGTCCCCGCGCTGGATCCCTTCACGCATCGTTTCGTCTCGACGCCCTCGTTTGATTCGGACCTCGCAGCCGATGCCGATCTGACGATCGTCGCGCTCGATGCCGAGGCCGACACGTGGGTCTTGCAGGATTTCCTCGAGGACAAGGACGATTCCTGCGACGTCATAGCACTTGCTCCCGCCGGCCGCTCGGCCGAGACCGCCGGGCTGCTATCGCGCCTCTCGGACATCTGGCCCGATGACATGCCCGCGAGTGAGCTCGTCTGGCGTTTCGAGGGGTGGCAGCGCCGTCGCAAGGAGCGTGCCGACGCTCTCGAGACCGCCCAGTTCCTCGAGGCGACCATCAATTCCATTCCCTGCCTGATCTGGTACAAGACCGCCGATGGCATTCACGAGAAGGTCAACGACAGCTTCTGCGAGACGGTTGGCAAGGAGAAGGATGACGTCCAGGGTCGCGGACACGCCTACATCTGGGATGTCGAGTCCGACGATCCGGCCTGCATCGAGTCGGAGGCCCAGGTCATGGCCACGCGCAAGACCTGCGTTTCCGAGGAGGTCGTCCAAAGCGGCAGCGGTACGAAGCTTCTGACGACCTACAAGTCGCCGCTGTACGATCTCGACGGTAGCGTCATGGGCACCGTGGGAGTCGCGATCGACGTGACGCAGGAGCGCGCCTACGAGCGCGACCTGCTCCAGAAGAACCAGACGCTCGAGAACATGTTCACGGCCATGGACTGCGGCGTGCTCACACACACACTCGATGGCACGCGCGTCATCGGCGTCAACCAGGCCGCGCTCGACATCCTCGGGTACGAATCCGAGGAGGACCTGCTCGCGCACGGATTCGACATGGTCGCCGACTCGGTCGTCGATTCCGACAAGGAGATGCTACGCGAGAAGTTCGCCACGCTCAAGCAAGCGGGCGATAGCGTGAGCTTTGAATACAGCGTGCATCACGAGGACGGCAAGATCTTGCACGTGCTCGGGAGCGCCAAGCTGATAGAGCAAGACGGCGAGCTCATGTACCAGCGCTTCCTGCTGGACTACTCCGACCAGAAGCACGAGGAGGAGCGCCGCGAACGGCACCAGCAGTCCCTCATACGCGCACTGGGCGTAAGCTACCTGGTCATGTGCTTGTTCGACCTGAACACCGGCAGGGGAGAGCTGCTGCGCATCTCCGACGAGGCGGACGAGGGACTGCGGAGCATCTTCGACGGCTCCCTGACGTACGAGCAATCCCTCTTCGACTACGTGGACAGCCGGGCGCTACCCGACGACCGTTCCATGCTATGCGACATGCTCGCGCGCGATCGCGTGCGCGAGGAGCTCGAGAATCGCAAGCGCATCAACGTCATGTACCGTTCGCTCGTCGACGGGGTGATGGGATATCGCCAGGTGACGCTCGTGCGTGCCGGGTCATGGGCGGAGGATTCCGGTGATGACCGCCTGGTGGTCATGGGCCTGCGCAACGTCGATCGCGAGACGCGCGAGGAAATCGAGCGAAAGGAGCAGCTCGAGGAGGCGCTGCAGCGTGCTAATCGCGCCAATGAGGCGAAGAGCCTCTTCCTCTCCAACATGAGCCATGACATCCGCACGCCCATGAACGCCATCATTGGCTTCACGACGCTGGCGACCAACCATATCGACAACGTCGAGCGCGTCGAGGACTACCTGGGCAAGATCCAGGCCTCCAGCACGCACCTGCTCGACCTCATCAACGACATCCTGGACATGAGCCGCATCGAGTCCGGAAAGGCCTCGGTCGAGGAGAAGCCGTGCGACCTCGTGGAGGCGGCGGAGCATCTCGGCTCCATCGTCCAGTCCGAGGTCGGCGAGAAGGGCCTGCGCTACGAGGTCGATCTCGCCGGATTGCACCATCCGATCGTCATGTGCGACGAGCTCAAGCTCAAGCAGGTGCTGCTCAACATACTGGGCAACGCGGTCAAGTTCACGCCTTCTGGCGGTTCGGTCTCGTTCTCGATATCCGAGGCGGCCGCGGATGCTGACGGGAAGGCGAATTACACGATGACGATCGCCGATAGCGGTATCGGCATGGACGAGGCGTTCATCAAGCATATCTTCGATCCGTTCGAGCGCGAGCGGACCTCGACGCTATCCGGCACGCAAGGCACCGGCCTGGGCATGTCAATCGCCAAGCGTCTCGTGGACATGATGGGCGGTGACATCAGCGTGACCAGCGTGAAGGGCAAAGGCAGCACCTTCAGCGTGACGCTTCCCCTCGAGACACTGGATGAGGGCGCCGTTCCGGCCCAAGGGGACTGCAGGCGCCAGGAGCTTTCCGAGCAGCTGCATGGCCTGTGCATCCTGCTCGTGGATGACAATCTCCTCAACCGCGAGATCGCCACCACGTTGCTGGAGGATGCGGGGTTCGTGGTCGAGCAGGCGGTCGATGGCAGGGATGCGATCGATCACCTTTCCGATGCGGCGCCCGGATACTACCAGCTCGTCCTCATGGACATCCAGATGCCGGTCATGAACGGCTACGAGGCCGCCACCATCGTGCGTTCCATGGAAGATCCCGTAATCTCGCATATTCCCATCCTTGCCGTCACCGCGGACGCGTTCGAGGAAGACCGTCAGAGGGCGCTCGATTGCGGCATGGACGGGCATATCGCCAAGCCAATCGAGATAGACAACCTGCTCTCGGTTCTGGAAGACGTCCTGCTGCCCGCGTGACGCACCGGTTGCCCGCATGCGTCACGCATCCGGGGATGTGCGGTAAGGGCGGCGTGGGCCACGCGCCTCCATCTGTGCTATATAATCCTCACGGATATTCGATCTCGACGAGGGAGATAGACATGGGGAAGAAGCTAGTAGCTGTTTTCGTGACGATTGCCTGCGCGTGCACGCTGTGCCTCGCGCTCGTCGGCTGCGGTGGTGGCGATCCCAAGGCGAATTTCACCGGCGCCTGGGAGCTCGAGACGATCGAGGATGCCGATCTGGGCACGGTCGACACGGCCATTCTCAAGCAGATGAACATGCCCGTCAACATGACGCTCAACGAGGACGGCTCCGCCGACTTCGTCATGTTCGGCCAGAGCATCGACGCGACCTGGACGGCCAACAGCGCAACGCAGATGACGCTCACGCTCGCGGGCGAGGGTGACGCCATCTTCACGCTTGCCGAGGGCAAGCTCACGAGCGATGATGGCGAGACGACGATGATCTTCGCCAAGGCGGATCAGGCGTCATAGCTTTCGCTTCGCAAGTCGCATGTGCAGGAGGGCCCATCCGCCGGAAGGTGGACGGGCCCTTTCGTGTCTGGTCGCGAGTTCTAGATCGCGGATGTCCCGCGCTCGCCAGTGCGGATGCGCACGACCTCCTCGACGGCGCTCACGAAGACCTTTCCGTCGCCGACCTCTCCGGTACGTGCCGTCTCGCAGATGAGATCGACGATCTCCTGCGTGCGGTCATCGTTCACCACGAGCTCGAAACGCACCTTGGGAACCATGTTGAGCAGGACCTCCGTGCCACGGTAGTACTCGCTCCATCCGTGCTGGTTGCCACAACCCATGACTTGGGTGATCGTCATACCCGAGACGTTCGCGTTGAAGAGTGCCTCCTTGAGCGGCTCGAGCTTCTCGGTTCTCACGATCGCTATGATTCTCTTCATTATCGTGTCCTTTCACCTATTGGGCGCACGCGCGCCACGTCCTAGTCGAGTCCCAGATACGCAGGGTAGGCGCTTTCGCCGTGGAGGGCGACGTCGAGACCGGCGGCCTCGTCTTCCTCGCTGACGCGGGCCTTGCCCTTGTAGACGGCCTTGACGATGAAACCGAGGATAAGGCCGCCGACGATGACGAAGGCTATGGTGACGAGTATGCCCAGAATCTGGCTTACGAGTAACGAGGGATCGCCCGTGTAGAACAGGCCGCCAAAGTCGGTCCAGGAAAGTTCGGGCACGCAGAACAGGCCGGTGAGGATACCACCGACGATACCACCCACGGTGTGGCAGCCAAAGGCGTCGAGTTGGATCGCAAGACGATTACGGTCGAGGCGATCAAGAACGTCGGCGAGTACGAGGCTTCGGCCAAGTTGCACCGCGAGGTGAAGGCCACGATCAAGTTCACGGTCGTAGCAGAGGAGTAAACGTCGAGTTTTCTCTTCGTTTTCTCGCCTCGGCAGAACCAACATCGGTTCTGCGCTCGGTTTAACGAAAACGTTGTAATGTATTGATAGCGGTTGCGGGGACTTCTTCGGATGAGCCCCGCAACTCTTTTTGGGGAATT
>UQUH01000012.1 GCA_900544245.1 uncultured Coriobacteriaceae bacterium
GATGGACAGGGCATTTGTCTCATTTGATCCTCAATGAGACAAATGCCCTGTCCATCTGTCTCATCAGAAGCCGCACCGTCTTCTCCGTTCACCTGATGCGCGATGGCAAACGTCCCCAGGCTCTGATCTGGGGCGAAGCGATACTGACCCTCGTAGGTGCCGAGAACGGAATTGTCCCCGAGATAGACGATGTCGCCCGTATCGCGCTCCAGGCCGCCCTCGCCTTCGAGCCACGTGACGAAGCCCTCGTCATCGTAAAAGCACGGCTCGCCTTGACCGTCGTTGACCGGTGCGACACGCATGAGACCGGCGCGCATCGCCATGCGGCGCACGACGCCCTTGTACAGGTCCGCCAACGGAAAGACGAGACGCGCGAGCTGTTCCTGCGAAAGCGCGTAGAGCAGGTACGTCTGGTCTTTGGAGAGGTCGAGAGGCTTGCGCAGCTGGTAAGGCAGTAGCTGAAAGCCGTTCGTGTCCTCGGTGACACGGGCATAATGACCGGTAGCGACCTGCTCGCAGCCAAAGGCCCGCGCCTGCTCGAAGAGCGTGGCCATCTTGAGGTCGCGCGTGCAGACGGTGCAGGGATTGGGAAAACGCCCCTCCTCGAACTCGCGCGTGGTGTAGTCCTTGACCATGCGGGCGAACTCGTCGCGCAAGTCGATGACGTGATGCTCGATGCCGAGCATTGCGGCGCAGCTTTGCGCGCGCTCGATCGCGGCGTCCCGCTGCGGACTACCATGAAAGCGAAGCGTGACGCCCACCACCTCGTGAGCGTCACGCTTCAAAATCCAGGCGGCAACAGACGAATCTATGCCACCGCTCATGCCAAGAAGAATCTTAGACAAGCTGAGCCCTTTTTCTACTCTTCCGTGGGCTCTTCGGTCACGACTTCCTCGGTCACGACCTCTTCGACATCGCCAGCGGGCTCGTCATCGGTCTCGGGCTTCTCGAGCTCGGCGACCTCGATCTCGACGCCAAGCGTCTCGGCGGCGGCCTTCATCGACAGCGAGATACGGCGACGATCCATGTCGATGTCCATGACCTTGACCTGGACGGGGTCGCCGACGTTGGAGACTTGGCTCGGGACGTCGACGTGGCGGGATGCCATCTCGGAGATGTGCACCAGACCCTCGATGCCATCGCCCAGCTCGACGAAAGCGCCGAACGGGACGAGCTTGGTAACCGTACCCTCGACGATGGAGCCGACGGGATAGTTCTTGACAAGCGTACGCCACGGATCCTCGGTGGTCTGCTTGAGACCGAGCGAGATGCGCTCACGGCTCATGTCGACATCGAGAACCTCGACCTCGACCTCCTGACCGACCTTGACGACCTCGGAAGGATGGTTGACATGGCTCCAGGAGAGCTCGGAGATGTGAACCAGACCGTCGATGCCACCCAGGTCGACGAAGGCACCGAAGTCAACGATGCTGGAGACGACGCCCTTGAGGTGCATGCCCTTGGCGAGCTTGGCCAGGACCTCGGCGCGCTCGGCCTTGCGGCCCTCTTCGAGGACGACGCGGCGGGAGAGCACGACGTTGTTGCGGTTGCGATCCATCTCGATGACGCGGGCCTCGAGCGTGGAGTGGATGTACGTGGACAGGTCCTTCACGCGGCGCAGGTCGACCAGCGATGCCGGCAGAAAGCCACGCAGGCCGATGTCGAGGATAAGACCGCCCTTGACGACCTCGATGACCTCGCCCTCGACGTTCTCGCCGTTGTTGAACTTCTCCTCGACGCTAATCCAGGCGCGCTCGTACTCGGCACGCTTCTTGGAGAGGATGAGACGACCGTCCTTGTCCTCCTTCTGGAGCACGAGGGCCTCGATCTGGTCGCCCAGGCTGACGACCTCGGACGGATCGACATCGCGGCGGATGGAAAGCTCGCGCACGGGAATGACGCCCTCGGACTTGAAGCCGATGTCAAGCAGGACCTCGTCGCGGTCGAGCTTCACGATGGTGCCAGTGACCAGGTCGCCTTCGTCAAACGGATTGATGGTGCCATCGATGAGGGCGTTCATCTCCTCGTCGGAGATCTCGGTTGCATCGATAACGGTAGGATTCTTGATTACGCTCAAGAGGACCCCTTCCTTCGGGGCCCGCGAATAAGTCGTGGTGAACGCTTTTTACTCGGGGCCAACAGAAACATCACGGTGCGGCCTATTCCGCACGCAACGATATATTGTACCCCATAAGAGCATTCATCTGCTTGCGAGTTTGCAATAAAGACGCACATCCACGTTTTATTTTGTGCGTTTTCCAGAACGTCACGAATACCGGTTGAAATGCCATGCGAATTTGAGGGAAAATACCCGGGTTCAAGTATATGTACGAACATGCTACTCTACACGCAGCCTAGACAGACACAGGGGAGCAAAGATGCGTTGCGCCATATGCGGCTTCAGTAACATCCACGGTGCGAAATTCTGCTCGGAATGCGGGTCACCGCTCCAGATGCAGGACGCCGGAAAATCCGCCAGGAAAAACTCCGACCGCAAGGTCATCAAACTCCCGTCGGACATGGCCAACGAGCCGACCGCGCCCATCGAGCGCCCCTGGGAAGTGCGCGTGCCCAAGCGCGAGGCCACGTCCCCCACCCCCACGTCGGGTGCGACCACCGGAACGCCGATCAACGTCTCGTCATCCGGCACGTCGGGCAAGGCTCCCACGCCGCGTCGCAGAACCGGCACGACCGGCAGGATTCCCGCCATCAAGCGCCCGGCAAACGAAGACGGAAAGATTCCGGTCGAGGAGCGCGCCTCGTCTGCCGCGAGCAGGACGCGCATGACCGGAGCCGTCAGTTCCCCATCGCCGCACGACACCGCCCCAATCCTCATCGATGACCTCGCTGCGGCGACGCCCACCGCCGTCGGCGGTGCCACCGGTCCCACGCCCCGGCCGCGACGCAGTTCGCGCTACGATGCGGCAGCCGTCACGAACGACAACGCAGGCGGAAGAAGGAGAGTCATCGCCATCGTCATTGCGGTCCTCGTCGTGTGCTGCGTCGTGGCATTTGGCATCTATTTCTCGAATTCGGGAAACGGCACCAAGACGGTAAGCTTCGACACCGATGGCGGCACAGTCATCGGCAACCAGTACATCGTCGACAACGGCAAGCTCGAACGACCCGCCAACCCCACACGCCCCGGGTACGTGTTCGACGGATGGTATCTTGACGCCAGCTACAACGAGGCGGCCGTCTTCCCCATCGACATCACGCAAGACTTGACGCTGTACGCAAAGTGGAAGGAAGCGAGCGACATGGCCACGACGTCGGGCTCGTCATCCTCGACGACCTCACCCGACGCCACGACGCCGGGCACCGATGCGACGGGTAACGCGGCGACGAGCGGCGCGGCCGGGTCGGGCATGGGCTCGAACGGGGCTGTCTCGGGTAGCGGTAACTCAGGCGGATCGACATCGGGCAACGCGAGCTCCGGCGGTTCCACCAGCGGCAATGCTGGCGGTTCCACGAGTGGCGGCAGCTCGAGCGGTGGCAACCTAAACGGACCGGGTGTCAGCAACGGCACGGTCAACGTCTCCATGGTCTCGGCCAGCGGGCGCACGCTCACGGGCTCGGTCACCCTGCACGATGGCTACGTCATCCCCAACTCGAGCGAAAAGGCCTACAGCGTCGCCGAACTGCGCGCGCTCGGCCTCAACGACGCGGAGCTCTGCATCGCGCGCAACGAGCCGTACGCACGCATGGGATACAGCTTCAGGAACCCCGGTCTGCAGGCGTACTTCAACGCGCGCAGCTGGTACCACAACAAGGGATGGCGAGGCGAGCTGCCGCAAGACAGCGCCGGCTACATCACCGCACATAACCTGCTGACGATTGCCGAGCAGAGCCCGAGTGCAGCCCAGTGGCTCCGCCTGCGCACCTGGTAACCCTCCCCAACGGTCGCCAAGCCCAGTGTGCCGCCCTGCGCAAGAGGCGGCCTTTCTGGCATTCGCGCAGAAGCAATTGCATTGCGTGCATATGAAGCGGAGGGTGACGTGCGATCGGAGCGACTGGGTCTCGGAGCTCCGGCGCATGTCACCCTCCGCTTCAAATAAGCGTGCACGTACTAGTGTGCGATGGCCCAATTGGGACCGGTCTGCACATCGGCAATGAGCGGTACCTTGAGCTCGACCACGTGATCCATCACATCGGCGACAAGCGCAGCCATAGCATCGGCCTCGTCAAGCGGGCACTCGAAGTCAAGCTCGTCGTGCACCTGCAGGACCATGTGCGCATGTAGACCTTCCTCACGTCGGCGCTTGTTAACCTGAATCATCGCGAGCTTGATGATGTCTGCCGCGGAACCCTGCATGGGATGATTCATCGCCGTGCGCTCGCCAAAGTGACGCAGGTTCACGTTCGAGCTGCGCAACTCGGGAATGTGCCGCTTGCGCCCGAACATGGTCGTCGCGTACCCGTCTTCGTGTGCCTTGGCGACGACGCCGTCGAGATAGCTGCGCACCTTGGGATAGGCCTCGTAGTAGCGATCGATCATCTCCTGCGCCTCAGCCATCGGGATATGCAGGGTCTGACCCAAACCAAACGCCTGCTGCCCGTAGACGATTCCGAAGTTGACCGCCTTGGCGCGACTGCGCATCTCGGGCGTCACCTCGTCAACCGACACGCCAAAGACGTCCGAGGCCGTATGGGCGTGGAAGTCCTCCCCGCTCAAGAACGCATCGATAAGACCCTCGTCTCCCGAAAGATGCGCGAGCAACCTGAGCTCGATCTGCGAGTAGTCAGCCGAGAGGAACACGCCGCCTTCCGGCGCGACGAAGGCCTCGCGGATGCGGCGGCCGAGCTCGGTGCGCACGGGAATGTTCTGCAGGTTGGGATCGGATGACGACAGCCTGCCCGTCGTCGTGACGGTCTGGTTGAAGCTCGTGTGGATGCGCCCGTCTTCGCGATCCACGAGCATCGGAAGCGTATCGAGATAGGTCGAGCGCAGCTTGGTGAGCTCTCGGTATTCGATGACCTTGTCCGGTAGCGGATGGTCTTCGCGTAGCTTCTCGAGAACGTCGGCGTTCAGGGACCAGCCGTTGCGGTTCTTCTTCGACTTCTTCGTATCCAGACCGAGCACTTCGAACAGGATGCGCCCGAGCTGCTTGGGCGAGTCGATGTTGAAATCCTCTCCCGCCAATTCGATAATCTGCGACCGCAACTCCTCGATATGCCCGGATATCTCGGCCGAGATGTCCTTGAGGACATTCGTGTCGATGGCCACGCCAAAGCGCTCCATCGAAAGCAGGACGGGCATGAGGCACATCTCGATGTCGCAGTAGAGGTTCCAGGAATCGTCCTCCTTGAGCTTTGCCGTGAGTATGTCGACGAGGCTTTCGGCGACAGCCGCCTCGAACCGGCCATCGCTGGGAGCGTCCTGACCCGTCGGCTTGACCAGGTCAAGGTACTTTTCGGCAAGTTCGCTCGTCAGGTAGCTCCCACCCGAATCGAGCAGATACGCGGCGAGGCTACAGTCGAAGAGTTGCGCGGAGAAAATCGTGTCGAGCTCGTGTGCGGGATGACCGGGCGCGAACACCTTGCGTAGAAGATGCTTGACGTCGATGCCCACCAACGTGCCCTCGGCGAGGACGTGACCGATGAGTGGCGCGGCCGCATCCACCGTTGCCTCGGCAAGGCCCGCGCCGTCAGAGAAGACAATCAGCGGCTCCTGGGCGAAGAGCGACTGCTCGGCTGGCTCATCGAGCGCAACCGCGACCCGACGGTCGGCCTTGACCGCCGCCCTCACGAAGGACTCGGCGTCGCGTGCCATGTGATAGCTCAGCTTGACCTTGGGCTCGGGCATGGCCGCCGCAGTCGATGCATCGTCACCCAACAAGGCGAGCACCGCACGCAGGTGCCGGTTGAAGTGCAGGGCCCCGAAGGCCTCGCTCACCTCCTGGGCCGAAAAGCTCGGGAACTGGACGTCATCGAGGGAAAGCTCGACGGGCGCGTCACGCCTGATCGTAGCGACCGCGCGGCTGATGCGCGCATCCTCCGCATGCTCGCGGATGCGCTCCCCCATCTTGCCCTTGATCTCGTCGGCATGCTCGAGCACATCGTCGAGCGAGCCCCATTCGGCGAGGAGCTTGGCGGCGGTCTTCTCGCCAACGCCGGGGACACCGGGGATGTTATCACTCGAATCGCCCTTGAGGCCGAGGAAGTCGGGAACGAGGCAAGGCGGGATGCCGTAGCGCTCCACGACCTTTTCCGGCGTGTAGATGACCACGTCGGACATGCCCTTGCGCGTGGTCATGATGCTTGTCGTCTCGCTCGCGAGCTGGTAGGCGTCCTTGTCACCCGTGATGAGGTAGACGCGATCGCCGTTTGCCTCGCCGCGTGCCGCCATGGTGCCCAGAATGTCGTCGCCCTCGTAGCCATCCATCGCGATGCACGGGATGTTCATCGCCTCGAGCAGACCACGAATGATGGGGAACTGCACGGCGAGGGACTCGTCCATGGGAGGACGCTGTGCCTTGTACGCCTCGAGCAGCTTCATGCGCCAGTCGGGACGGTGCACGTCCCAGGCGCAGATGATGGCGTCGGGATGATAATCCTCGATCATCTTCAGAAGCATCTGCATGAAGCCGAAGACGGCGTTGGTCGGCGTGCCGTCGGGCGCGTTCATGGGCGACTGGACGGCGTGAAACGCGCGATGAAGCAGAGAGTTTCCGTCAATGACGGCAATCGATCGATTAGACATGGCCAGCCTTTCGGGCGAGGTGCGCGAACAGTGTCCCCATAGTACCGCGAACTTGGGACATTACGGCGCAGGTTCGTGCAGTATCATGGAACGCATGGTAAGCGAGGCAGTGCATAACGTCATGGTCGCGAACAAGCGCGTCAACACCAAGCCGGAACTCATCGTGCGCAAGATGTTGCGCGAGATGGGCTGGCCGGGGTACCGCTGTGACTGGAAGAAGTGCGCAGGACATCCCGACATCGCGTACCCGGGCAGGAAACTCGCCTTGTTCATTAATGGGTGTTTTTGGCACGCGCACGAGGGCTGCAAGTACGCGAGCAAGCCCAAGAGCAATGTGGAGTTCTGGGAGCAGAAGTTCGCGCGCAACAAGGCCCGCGACAAACGCGTCAAGGAACAGCTCGAAAGCGAGGGATGGCACGTCGTCGTCATCTGGGAGTGCGAGCTCAAGAAGGACCGCATCGAGCAGACGCGCCAGCGCCTCCATGACGAAATCGAGTACGCCTTCGTGGACGTTTAGGAAAGTGGCACAATGAGACAGTTGCTCAGAGCAATTGTCTCATTATCCTGGACAGCTCCGCGCAGCAGGCGAGCCTTACTCCCACATGTAGCCGACGCCGCGGACAGTCCGGAGGTGCGAGGCAAGGTCATTGCCAAGCTTGGAACGCACACGTCGCACGTGCACGTCGACGGTGCGCGAACCGCCAAAGTAATCGAAACCCCAGACGCGCGAGAGCAGGGCATCACGCGAGTAGACATGCCCCGAATGCGTCACCAGAAACGCAAGCAGCGCGTACTCGAGATAGGTGAAGTCGACGGGGCTGCCATCGACGAGCACCTGGTAGGTCGAGAGGTTGATCACCATCGAATCGACGGTGATGAAATCGGAATTGGCCATCTCCTCGCCCGGCCACAGCAAGTGACGCATGCGAATGAGCAGCTCGTCGTCCGTAGACGTTGACAGAGCGAAATCGGCACGCAGGTGAGCGGGAAGGCGCAAGGTCTTGAGAGCGTCGGGGTCGACCACGAACAGCAGCGCGACGTTCTCGATCGCGCGCAGCCTTTGTTCGAAGTCGGCAAACGCGTCGCGATGCATGCCAAGCGTCGGACATACGACAAGGTCGACAGCCGGGAGCCCGCGTGCGGCGGCATCCGCGGAAACGACCTCGAATTCGGCATCGAGCTCGGCTGTCAGACGCGCCAGGCGCCCGTAAGTCTGCATGCCCTCCTGTATGTACAGCACGCGTTTGCGATGCATAATCCTATCCCCTATCACGCCTTACAGAATCGGAAAGAAACGCTCGATCTCCCATTGCGTGACCTGCGAGCGATACGAGCGCCATTCCTCGCGCTTGTTCTCGACGATGAAGCGATGCATCTCCTCGCCCAGCACCTCGCGCATGAGCTCCGATTTCTCGAACAGCTCGATGGCCTCGTGTAGGTCGCCGGGTAACATGCGGTAGCCGGCGGCACGCGCTTCCTCCTCGGTCATGGCCGACAGATCCTCAGTCAACGGGGCCTCGAGCTCGAGTTCGTCCTCGATGCCACGCAGGCCCGCGCCCAGGAGCACGGCGAACACCAGGTAGGGATTGCACGCCGGATCGGGACTGCGGTACTCGAAGCGCGCGGCATTCGCCTTGTCGGGCTTGTATAGCGGTACGCGCACGAGGGCGTTGCGGTTACGGTTTGCCCACGTCACGTACACCGGTGCCTCGAAGCCGGGGATGAGGCGCTTGTACGAGTTCACGTACTGGTTGGTGATGAGCGTCATCTCGGGCGCGTACTTGAGCAAGCCGGCGATGTAGTGCTTGGCCGTCTGCGACAGGCCGAACCCCAGTGGGTCATTGGCATCGAAGAAGACGTTCTCGTCGTCGCGGAACAGCGAGATGTGCACGTGCATGCCGCTGCCATCGACACCGCGAATCGGCTTGGGCATGAAGCTCGCATGCGCGTTGTGCTTGAGAGCGACTTCCTTGACGACGAGGCGGTAGGTCATGACGGCGTCCGCCATCGAAAGCGCATCGCTGTAGCGCAGGTCGATCTCCTGCTGCGAGGGTGCGGTCTCGTGATGCGAGTACTCGACGGGAATGCTCATCTGCTCGAGCGTCAAGATCGTGTCGCGACGTAGGTCGGATGCCATATCATCAGCGATTAGGTCGAAGAAACCGGCATAGTCGATGGGCTCGGGCGTTGAGGCGTTCTTGAAGTAGAAGTACTCGAGCTCCGGCCCGACGTTCATCGTGTAGCCCATGCGCGCGGCCTTGGTGAGCATGCGGCGCAGCACGTAGCGTGGGTCGCCATCGAAGGGCTTGCGCTCGGGCGTGAGGATGTTGCAGAACATGCGGGCGACGCCATCGTCCTTGGGGCGCCAGGGAAGCACCTGGAAGGTGCTCGCATCGGGGAGCGCGATCATGTCGGATTCGGTCGAGCGCGCGAAGCCCTCGATCGAGCTGCCGTCGAAGCCCATGCCCTCGTCGAAGGCGGTCTCGAGCTCGCTCGGCGTGATGGCAAATGACTTCATCTGGCCGAGCACGTCGGTGAACCACATGCGGATGAAGTGGATGTGACGCTCTTGCACGGTCTTGAGGACGTAGTCCTTGTTCGCCTCAGCCGCGGCCGATCCTATCACGCCAAACTCGTCGGCGAATGCATCTGACATTGCGCCTGCCCCTTTCCTCGGATGGCTATACGCGCCGTCCGTTAATCATGCTCGATGTCTAGTTTACGGTAGAAGCAGCTGGTAGCGCCCGTATGGCAGGCAGGCCCGGCCGCATCGACCTTGACGAGGAGCGTATCCCCATCGCAGTCATAATACAGCTCCTTGACGGTCTGAATGTTTCCGCTCGTTAAACCTTTGTTCCAAAGCTCCCGGCGCGAGCGAGACCAGAACCAGGTGGTTCCCGTCGTACGCGTGAGTTCGAGAGATTCCGCGTTCATCCACGCGACCATGAGGACCTCGCCCGTGTCGTATTGCTGCACGACGCATGGGATGAGCCCGCGCTCGTCAAAGGTGAGGTCGTCGATGCCCATTGGTTACCCCTATTGCCCCTGCTTGGCGTACTTGGCCTCGGTCGCCTGTTTGGCGCCTTCCCACCAGTCGCGGTTGCCCTCGTACCAGGCGATGGTATCGCGCAAGCCCTCGTCGAAGTCGGTGTGGATGGGCTTCCAGCCGAGCTCGCGGCGCAACTTGGAGGAATCGATAGCATAGCGGCGGTCATGGCCCGGACGGTCCTTGACCCAGTCGAAGTCGTCGGCGTCCCTGCCCATCTCGCGCAGAATGGCGCGCAAGACGTCAATGTTGTTCTTCTCGCCATCGGCACCGATGAGGTAGGTCTCGCCTATCTCGCCCTTGGTGAGGATATCCCAAACCGCGCTGGAATGATCCTCAGTGTGAATCCAGTCACGGACGTTGAAGCCATCACCGTAGAGCTTGGGACGGATACCGCACAGGATGTTCGTAATCTGACGCGGGATGAACTTCTCGATGTGCTGGCGCGGGCCGTAGTTGTTCGAGCAGTTGCTGATGGTCGCGCGCACGCCGTAGGTACGCACCCAGGCGCGCACGAGCATGTCGCTCGACGCCTTGGTCGAGCTGTAGGGGCTGCTGGGATGATACGGCGTCTCCTCTGTGAAGCGCGCCGGATCGTCGAGCGCGAGGTCACCGTAGACCTCGTCGGTCGAGATGTGGTGGAAGCGCAGGTCATGTTCGCGCGCCGCCTGCAAAAGCGTGAAGGTCCCCTCGACGTTGGTCTTCAAGAACGGCGTGGGGTCGAGGATGGAGTTGTCGTTGTGGCTTTCGGCGGCAAAGTGCACGATGGCATCGGCATCCGCGGCAAGCTTGTCGACGAGCTCGGCGTCGCAGATATCACCATGCACGAAGGTCATGCGTTCCTCCGGTAAACCGGTCAGGTTGTCTAGATTGCCTGCATAGGTGAGCGCATCGAGCACCGTGACGTGCACACCGGGCTGGTTGTCGATGACCCAGTGCACGAAATTGCTGCCAATGAAGCCCGCACCGCCCGTGACGATGATGTTCGTGGGCTTGAACTCTTCTGTCATCTGTTTGCTCCTTGCCTAATCACGCTTGAACGCGGGGTGCTTGCGGTCCTTCTCGCTCAGGTTGATGTCGCAATCGACCTGCGGCCACTCGATGCCGAAGGCAGGTTCGTCGAACATGTAGCCACCCTCGTCGTTGGGATGGTACACATCGTCGCACTTGTAGCAGAACTCCGCCGTGTCCGAGAGCACGAGAAAGCCGTGCGCAAAGCCACGCGGAACGAAGAACTGGCGCTTGTTCTCGGCGGAGAGGATGACGCCCTCCCACTGGCCATAGGTAGGGCTGCCTTCGCGCAGGTCGACGCATACATCGAAGACCTCACCGCTCACGACGCGCACGAGCTTGCTTTGCGGATGGTTAATCTGGAAGTGCAGGCCACGCAGCACGCCCTTGGTGGACGAGCTCTGATTGTCCTGCACGAAATCGACGTCGATGCCGCCGGCCACGAAATCGGAGCGCTTGTACGTCTCCATGAAATAGCCGCGATCATCGCCGTATGCCTTCACGTCCACGATGATGACACCCTCGATGGATGTCTGCGTGAAGGTGAAGTTGCCGCTCGTTATGACTCTGTTAGCTGGCATTTCTCCCCTTTACAAGTAAAAGAGAGGGAGGCGTTTTGCTCGCCAATGATTCGCGCCCGAAGGGCTAAAACCGCTCAGCTGCTGCGGAACTCGCGCGCAAGGGCAGCGCGCTCAAACAGTCCTCGCAAGACCGCTTCGCGATTTTAGCCCTTCTGCTCATCGGGCATCGCAAAACGTCCCCCTCTCTTTAATCCGCTAATTCCTCAAACTTGTCCATATACGTCGCGAGTGCGTCTTGCCAAGGGCGCATCTCGTCTCCGATGGTAGCGGCCAGATGCGCGTTCTCCAAGCTCGAATAGGCCGGGCGATCGGCGCTTTGCGGGAAACGTTCCTTGTACTCGGCCGAGCTCAGCCCCTCCTTCTCGCATTCGATGCCCGCCGCGTCCACGACGGCGCAGGCAAAATCGAACCAGCTACACGTGCCGTTGTTGGTGCAATGGTACGTGCCGTAGTTGTCCGTCGCAGCAATCCTGAGAATCTCGTAAGCCAGGTCATTGGCACTCGTGGGATTGCCCAGCTGGTCGTTGACCACGGAAATCTTGCCGTTCTCACGCGCAAGCCGCATCATCGTCTTGACGAAATTCTTGCCAACGTAGCCGTAGAGCCACGCCGTGCGCACGACAAAGCTCCGCTCGCACGCCGCGCCCGTGAGCACCTCGCCCTCCCACTTGGTACGCCCGTAAGCGGAAATGGGCGCGATGGAATCGGTCTCGACGCGCGGCACGGGATTGGTGCCGGGAAAGACGTAGTCAGTGGAGATATGCACGATCTTGCCGCCGCAATTTTGGGCGGCTCGGGCCATGTTCTCGGCACCGATGGCATTGACGTGCAGTGCTGCCGCCTCGTTTTGCTCGCAGCCGTCCACGTTGGTGATGGCCGCGCAGTTGATGGTGAGGTCGTAGGGGCCGTGTTCGGCATACCAGGCATCGACGGCATCGGCATCGCTGATGTCGAGCACCTGGTAGTCGACGTAGTCGACCTTAGCGTCCTTGTAGACGCCGGGAACGGGACCGATCTCGGCCCGCATGGTATCGAAGCAGCGCCTCAGCTCGTTGCCAAGCTGGCCACGTTCTCCGGTCACCAGAACCTTCATCGATTACTTTCCGTCCTTTGCGTAGAACTTGTTCTCGCTCACGCCCTTGAGGTACTTGCCATAACTGCTCTTGCCGTACTTGTTCGCAGCCTCGACGAGCTGGTCGCGATCGATCCAGCCGTTGCCATAGGCAATCTCCTCGATGACGCTCACGGGAATGCCCTGGGCCTGCTCGACCGTGCGCACGAAATTCGTCGCCTCGAAAAGCGACTCCATCGTACCCGTGTCGAGCCATGCGTAACCGCGTCCGAGCACCTCGACGTTGAGCGACCCGTCATCGAGGTACATCGCGTTGAGGTCGGTGATCTCGAGCTCTCCACGAGGCGAGGGCTTTACCTGCCTGGCGAGCTCGCACACACGCCTGTCGTAGAAGTACAGGCCCGTGACCGCGTAGTTGCTCTTGGGATGTTCGGGTTTCTCCTCGATGGAGACGGCGTTGTAATTCTCGTCGAACTCGACGACGCCAAAGCGCTCCGGGTCGTCGACATAATAGCCAAAGACCGTGGAGCCCTCCCCGCTCTCGGCACGCCTGACGGCGCGTCTGAGCTGCTCACGAAAGCCGTTGCCGTAGAAGATGTTATCGCCGAGGACGAGCGCACAGGGCTCTCCCGCACAGAACTCCTCGCCGATGATGAAGGCCTGAGCAAGGCCGTCGGGCGAAGGCTGCACCTTGTAGGACAGGTGGATGCCGAGCTGGCTGCCGTCGCCGAGCAGACGCTCGAAGTTGGGGAGGTCTGCCGGTGTGGAGATGATGAGGATGTCGCGAATGCCCGCCATCATGAGCGTGGAGAGCGGATAGTAGATCATCGGCTTGTCGTAGACCGGCAGGAGCTGCTTGCTCGTGACCAGCGTAAGCGGATACAGACGTGTGCCACTGCCGCCTGCCAGTATGATGCCCTTCATGTGATGCGCTCCTCGCGTTTGGAATCATGAAACATGTCGGATAATTATATATCTACTGCGGGAAAGCCGGGCTCGCACTTCCCCGAGTGTCGTATAAGTTTGTATCATTGTCAGAAGAAATTAGAATCATTCGCCAGAAAAACAAGGAGCGACCGTGGGCCAATCTCCCTATCCCGAAGATTCATTGAAGCGCCTGCAGACGATTGACCTTGAAATCGTCGCCGTCATCGATAGAATCTGCCGCGAAAACGGTATCGACTACTTCATCGACGGCGGCACGTTGCTGGGAGCCATACGCCATGGCGGCTTTATCCCCTGGGATGACGATATCGACATTGGGATGCCCAAGGATGACTTTGACCGCTTCTGCGAAATCACACCGGCGTTGCTCCCGAAAGGCTATTCGCTGCATACCTCGACCAACACCAAGGGGTTCTCGGCTCTCTGGGCAAAGGTATTCAAGGACGGCACGCGATTCATCGATGACAACTGCGCTGAATCGGAATACGATCAGGGCATCTTCGTGGACATCCTTCCCTTCTGCAGGCTCGACGCAGATTCCGCCGTTGCCCAAAGGCAATGCCAAAAGGCCCGCATGGCGCAACTCAAGTCCTACCTCAAGCATTTCTCGCGCCCCAAGATCCCGGCAGGGACTCCGGCAAAGCCCCTCGTCATGCTTGCTTGCAAACTCATCCACAGTACCGTGGCACGTGCATGGAAGCAGGCGAGTCTGCAATCCGAGATGGACCATGCGTTCGATACGGATAACCCGGGCAAACGATGGACGAGCGCGGTCTACACGAATTACGGAACCTTTGACTCCGACGTGCTGTTTCCCACGAAGGACATTACGTTCGACGGTCTCACCTTACGCGCGCCCCACGATCCCGATGCCTTCCTCAGGACGGAATACGGCGACTACATGCAGCTGCCGCCGGAAGAGGAACGCTACACCCACGCGCCCCTCATCCTCGACTTTGGTGACGGCGTGAATGTCATGGAAGCTTAGGACGATGCGCGAAGAGACGTGTCGGGCGTGATGAGACAACGTCTCTGAGCAACTGTCTCATCGTGCCCCTTTCGCACACGCATCTAATCGAGTGCCGCAAACGCATCCTCCAGTGCCTTTACCGTCGCGTCCCACGAGCAATCCACTGCGACGTGCTCCCTGAGTTCTTGCACGGCGATGCCGTCTTGCTCAGCAGCCTCGCGTATCGCTTGCGCGACGGCTTCCGGCTCGTTGTCTTTCAACATCACACCATGATGTACCGGATTCCAACCCATGACCTCGTCAGTGCCGCCCACGTGCGGCATGACAGGATTGGCGCCCTGCGCGGCGGCCTCGAGAAGTGACGTGCAGAAGCCTTCCGAGCGCGTGGGAAGGCAAAAGACATCCGCATCGCGCAGCAAGGCAGAGAGGTCCGGCTGGCCAAGTTGTCCAAGCAGCAAGACGTTGTTGGCACCCAACCCCTCTATCTGAACACGTTGACTTCCCTCTCCAGCAAGCGCCAGCACGAAGCCATCTCCGAGCAGAGGAGCCGCCTGGGCAAATTGCAGTGTCCCTTTCTCGGGTTCAAGGCGCCCGACAGAGACGACGAGCACCTTGCCAAGCGCATGCAGCTCCGCGCGAAAATCACGGGACGAGGCAACTCCTGCGAACTGCTCGACATCGATTGCGTTGGGTATGACCGTCGAAGTCTCGATCCCGAAGTGGGATAGCCAATTAGCACTCGCCCGCGAGATGCCTGCAAACGCCGGTCCAAGGCGCTTCATGCGATTCGTGACCGCGTGCTCGTAGCGCTCGACAAAGCGATCCAACAGGCCGTTGCCAAGCGTCAGATGAGCAGAGCCGTGATCGAGCACGATGACGGGAGCTCCAATGCGCCGCGCGAAACGCACGCCCTCGAGGGAATTGCGATAGAAACGCACGTTGACCAGGATGCGATCAATCCCAAGTTCCGCAATTTCCGAAAGCATGGCCTCGTATTCGCGATTTCGATGCGAAATGGGCAGGCGACCATCCAGAAACGACCAACACGGCAGACGATACACCTCGACGCCGTCTTCTTGCGTTTCGTGACTGGGAGCATCCGGACTGAGCCGCGACGTCACCACGACCACGCGATTGCCCTGTTCGGTAAGCTGATGGGCAAGTCGCTGCGTGAACACCTCGACGCCTCCGGTGTGAGGCGCATAGAGCGCGGAGAATATCGCATATGTGCGCGTTTGCCCCAATCCGGAGCACTACTCCTCGTCCGTCTCGTCAAGATGCCGGCGCTGGTAGTGATCGAGCCTGTCCAGCGCAATTTGCTGGGTTAGCTCCTTGACGCGGTTCTCGAGCTGCGAGATGCGCCTGTTCGAGAGAAAGTCGCGGATGATAAGCACGAAGATGAAGAAAAGGAAGACGAAGTTCACCGGCGACATGAAGCCGATGGTGTCAGAGAGAAAGGAGGGGATTTCCGGAAAGATGCTCATCAGTAGGATGAGAAATGAGAAGCCCATCCAGAACAAGGCGTCCTCGATACTCATCTTGGACTTCTTGATGCTGTGAAGAAGGAAGACGACAAGGCCAATGGCCGCGATGAGCAGGATGACGCGCAGTGCAGGAAACAGCATTCGCCCTCCCCTATCTGAAGAATTGGATGAGGAGGACGGACAATGCCATGCGCGCCATATACGAGGTCGAGGTCCTGAAGTTCAGGTAGCTCTCTCCCGCGATGCGTTCGTCCATGGATACCTGGACCTCGGCGACACGCGCGCCTTTCTTGCGCATGAGATACGCAAGGGTATCGGGTTCGGGGCCAAGGTTGGGGCCAAAGGCGAGCTCCTTGATCATGCGACGGTCATAGGCACGCATACCCGACGTCGGGTCCTTGATGACCTTACCCGTCGTAATCCTGATCATTGCCTCGATGAGGTTGTTGCCGAACATGCGCATGCTCTTGGGCTTTGGTTCGTCGACAAAACGCGAGCCGATGACGATATCGTTATCGGCCAGGGCGGCGACCATATCCGCGATGTATTCCGGGCGATGCTGACCGTCCGCGTCGAACTGAATGGCACAGTCGTAGTCATGGTTGTAAGCGTACTTGAGGCCCGCTTGGAACGCGCCGGCGAGGCCCAGATTGATGGGCAGATCGAGAAAGCGGAACCCGTGTTCACGGCAAACGGTAGCCGTCTCGTCTTTCGAGCCGTCGTTCACCACGACGTAATCGTACTGGGGATAGTCTGACTTGAGCGCCCCGACGACACGGGCGATATTCGCTTCCTCGTTATACGCGGGGATTATGAGAAGAACTCTAGGCGACACGCGATACGATTCCACTCGGACGATGAAACGCTTTATCGTCGACGAACAAGACAGCTGGCAAGCACCTTGCAAATTACCGTGATAGAGCGCTAAAAGCAACATGCAACGACGCGAATACAGAATAAAGCGATGTCGCTATCCTTCTTCAATCCCAAGTATCCTGTAGAGGCGCATGTCCTCCTCGCTTAAGATGACTTCGAATCCCGGCGTGTCATCGGTTATGGCCATGAGACCCGTCCAGAGTGCATCGTCATAGGAATTCGGCTTGGGTTGTCCCCTAAAGGACTTGCCCTGGTCGAGAATCAGCACATAGCGGGCGCCAACCTCCTCGAGTGCATCATGCACCCTCTCGTTTCCCTCGAACCAGGCCCCGTACTTGCGGATGGTCTTGCTCTCGCGCGTCTCGTTGGGTCTTGTGCCCCGCCTCGAGTCGCGGCCGCCATCATAGAAGCGGTAGTCACGATAATAGGTGCGCAAACCATTCGTCGCGTACGCGAAGACCGATCCATCGTCGGGCATGTTGAGGATGAGCTCACCTTCGGGCACGACCTCGGCGACTCGCGCGAGAAACGCCTCCTCGTCCGCGTCGAGCTTGATATGGTGACTCGGGATCTCGTTATGGTTTGCCCCGAAGTACTCCTTTTGAACCTGCCCCAGCGCGGTATCCATCTTGAACCCGTCAAATTCAACGGTAGGCAAATACAACACAATGCACAGCAGCGTCAGAAGAATGCCCAGACAAAGATGCCCGCCCTTCTCGCCCAAGCGCACACGGGCACGCAGGAAGCGCACGGCATACGCAAGGCCGAGCGCGGCAAGCGGGATACCCACCAGGGCCAGGCAGGCGACGATGCGATACGAATCCGCATACCAGAAGCCCGCGAAGAAATGGCGTGCAAATCCCCCGTTAGCGACGCAGATGACATAGATCACGCAGAATATAAGATAGGCGACGGTAATCCAGAGATGCTCGCGATGCCGTACGGAACACGCGATGCCCACCAGCACGAGAGCAGCGAGGACGTACTGTGGCGCAAACCAGCCAAACGCCAAGGTGATCACATCCCAAACACCCTGACCCACTGATTCCAACGGAACCCACTCGTTATTGAATACAAGCGAATGCATGAACGGCGCGAAGACGAGGCCCGTCCACACGGCGAGCACGAAAAGGGCGAAGAGCACGGCGAGCAACCTCTGGGAGACCACATGACGCCTCAGGTGTACGCCACCCTCGTGCGTCCACAGGCGGTAGACGCAATAGGGTGCGAGAAAGATGACGCAGAAGAAGATGGAGCTCGTCTGCGCGACGGCGAGCACGAGCGTGCCGAGCAGAAAGGCGAAGACGTCCACCGCCTTGAGCGCATGCGCACCCAGCGTATCTACGATGCGCACGAAGAGCGCGGCGACCGGTGGCACGAGCGCGAAGCCGAAGGCATTCGCGTACAAGGGACCCCAATAGAGGATGATCCAGGGAAACCCGACGAAGGCGAGGGTGACAAGCGAGCCGAGGCGCACCGTCGTGCGATCCGCGAAGACGGTGCCGAGCAAAAGCATCATCCCCGTGGGAAAGACCAGACTTGCAACCACATAATTCATGGCGTTGAGCGCAAGGGCGACCGGACAACCGAGCACGCTCACGACGAGCGCACACATGAGATGCCACAGTGCCGGATAGAAGCCGGCACCCGACAGCGGAGCGATTGCCTGGTCGGCGGGTGTCATGTACTTGGAGACCTCGAGCACGGACCAGGTGCCGGAGTCGACGAATGCCCGAATCGTCTCCATGTGAAAGGCGTTGTCGTACTCCTGCGAAAAGGCATCGGGTGCGCCGAGCGGCATAACGTAGACGTACACGCCGATGGCAAGTCCCAAGGTGACGTAGACGCCGAGCGTCCTCCAGTCGAGGATGCCCGTCCGCTCAAGCTGCAGCCCGTCCTTACGCCCGCGCGCAAGACGGATGAGAAAAGGAATGGCGCAGATCACGAGCATGGGGAGGAAGACGGTCATCCACGAGCAGAAGACGCCGAATTTGGGCAAGATGATACCGAGCAGACAATAGCCCGCAACGCTGGCAAGCGGCGCGATGAGCAACGTCCTGATGCGGCTGACCCCCAAGCCCAGGAACAACAAGAACCCCGGCAAGTAAAATGCCAGCACGCACATGACGACGGCTATGGCAAAGGTAAGCCACATGAGACGTGCCTTTCCTGTTGACCCGGCTTATCTTCTCGATTGTTGCGTCACGAAGATGCGCAGGCGATAATGCTGAAGCGAACACGTGAATGATACCAATATCAGACGGGCATAATGCATACATGAGCCAAGGCACACGCAAAACGCTATCCATTCGCGCCAACATGATCTGGAATGCCACCGGATCCCTGGTCTACATGGCCGCCCAATGGTTGACCACCGTTCTGGTCGTGCGTCTTTCCACTGGCTATGACGCTGCCGGCTTGCTTGCGTTGGGTATGGCCGTTTCGAACATCTTCTCGCCCATCGGCTACTACAAGATACGCGCCTTCCAGGTCTCCGACCTCGACGAGGAGTTCACTTTCAGGCAGTACCTGGGCTTCAGAATCATCACCGTCGCTCTGGCCATCGTCGTCATGTTCGTCTATTGCTTCTTGACTTGCCCACCGGGCACTTGGGTCACCGTGATTCTGTACGGCTTTTTCTCGCTTGGCCCCGTGTTCGTCGACGTCTTGCACGGCGAGGAGCAGCGCGACGCGCGCATGGACATCATCGGCATCTCGTTTGTCCTTCGCGGCATCCTACTGCTTGCCTCCTTCGTCATCGGCATGGCGCTGTTCAACTCGCTCGATATCGCGCTCATACTCATGACGGTGACGACGTACCTGGAAATAGCGCTTTTCGACGGCATCGCGTTTCTCAAGGTTACGGGAAAGCCCCTCAAGCCCGCGTTCGAAGTGCGTGCCATCAAGTCCCTGTTCGTCCAGTGCCTGCCTCTCGTCGTCGCGTCGTTCTTTTGCTGGGCGGTTCCCGCCATTCCACGACAGGCGCTCAACGACGTCATGGGAGAGTGGTTCCTGGGCATCTACTCGTCGGTGGCCGCCCCCGTGCTCATCGTGCAGATGTGTGCACAGTACATCTACGCGCCGCTCTTGACTCGCTTTGCCGAGCTTCTGCATGCGCACGACAAACGCGGATTCTCGCGTCTCGTCCTGCAAGTCACCCTTGCCATCTTCGCGCTCGCCTTCGCCTTCGGCGTTCTGTTCGCACTTGCGGGAGAGCCCCTGCTCGTCCTGATCTTCGGGCAGAGCATCGCACCGTACACGTACCTGATCATCCCGCTCGTGCTCTGCACGGTCATGACCGCTTACGTGTGGTTCTTGGGAGACGTCCTCATCACCATGAGGAAGAACAAGATGAACCTCATCGGCTACGCCATCTCGTTCGCGGTCATACTGGCGACGATGTATCCCATGATTCACGCGTTTGGCATGAATGGCGCAAGCTTCGCGATCATGGTCGCCTACGGAGCGACAATCGCCTTCTTCCTCGTGTGCGTGTTGCGAAAGAGAGGGCATCAGGAAGATCTCATGTAGGCTTCTGCCAGCTCCATGCACCTGAAAAAGAAATCTCCGACGAGATCACATGACCGCCCGTCATCATTGCGAGACCTGCTTTCGAACTCGCGTTTCCTCAGTTTGTGGTAAACGGGTGTCCGAAGCGCAACAAACTTTCGCAAGGCGAAGAGGGTCCGTGCCCTGCGAAAAGCCATCCCGTAAGGATTGCGTTTCCCGATTTTCCCGTATAGAGACTGATGGTCTGCATATATTGCGTAGGGTCTCGTCTGGGCAGAGGAAGTCGAGATGCCCGAACCAACGGCATAGTAAATTAGGAATTCGTCGAGAAAGCCGATTCGCGAATCAGGATCGCACAGGGCGATAGTTGCGGCGAAGTCCTCGCAATACTTGATGCCATAATCATGCTGAAGGACAGCAAGCAATTGCTCGAAAAGCTCCTTTTCGAAGAACTGGGCTCCCCCGGGTATCCAGTCCGCATTTATCAGCTGCTGCTCCAGAATTCTTCTCGGGGGTTTTGACTCGAGATAGCTTTGCTTGTTTCTAGGAGCCTCGAATTCCCCACATGTGTAATCTCCATCGTGCTTTTGAAAAGCGCAGTATTTTCCGAAACCCAATTGGCAGTCATTGTCAATGCAATAGTCGACGACATCTCGTAGAGTGCGCTCAGAGAAGAATGCGTCTTCGCTGCCAATCGTTTTAATGTACTTTCCCTTCGAGACGCCAAGCGCGGAAAGGATGTTGCCAACCGTCTTCACATTTTGCGGCTGTCGCACGATTTCATAGTTCGAAAAACCGGTGAACGCGAAAAAGCGCTCAATGTCCTCATGATAATCACGATTCGAGCAATCATCGGCAACGACAATGTCAAAGTCCACGCCCTTTTGCAGCACGCATGAACTGAGAGTAAAGAGCAGGTCATCGAACGGCTGATTGTAATAGGTGACAATGGCGGAGATTTCCGTATGTTCCGAAGACATCAATTCCTCCCATGCTCTTTTAATTGCTTAAGAAGCCATAGGCCCATGGCAAGCGTCGACACGACCGTTGCGGCTATCAACGAAAGCGTTGCGCCATTCAATTGGAAAAGCCAGACGAAAGGAACCATGGTACCCAAGCTCACGGCCAGCGACAGCAAACCACCGACAAGCGTGGCCTTGAAGTTTCGCAACGCCACCATGAGCGTATTGAGGAAAGTCGCAAAGGACATGGTCACCGAGCTGACAATGAGCAAAGGTATCAAGTACATGTAGGAAAGTACCTCTTCCCCGTATATGAGCGCATAGAGCATATCGCCAAAGAAATAAAGCAAGACGGCGCATGCAAGGCCAACGAGAATCGTTCCACCCACGGTAAGTCCCATGAGACGAGAGAAGCCCCGTGTATCGTTCTCCTCATACGCAACGGTGAGATATCCGAGAAGCGGATTGAAGATATAGCTAGCGCAGGCTTGGATGATAGCCAAGGGAGCCGCAATGGTTCCGTAGGCACCAAGCGCACTTTCTCCCATCGCGGTAAGAAGATACTGCCGCGGAATGGAGCCAGAGCCCGCGAGGGCAACAAGGGCGATAACCCCCGGAAAGCAACACACGAGAAGCTTTCGGACCTTTCCAGCAGATATGCGAAGCTTGAAATCCGCAAACCACCTTATGCGCGGAAGATCATAGAAAACGCCTATCAGCGCCGTGACTATCGCCATGGCAAGAATCGTCCAGTTTAGGTTTTGAGTAATCCCGAACACGATCCAGAAGCTCATAAGCGACCCGATGCCCTGCAGGCCAACCGAAATGCCTATGTAATCCATGCGCTCCTTCTTTTGCTCTTCGGCGTGAAACGCATCGAGGATGAGCCCAAGGTCTTTGTAGATAAGGTAGAGGAATATCGGCAACCAGAGCGATGGTTCCGAAGTCACGAACGCGTATGCCATAGTCGCAACGATTGAGATGCAGCTTGTCAGACATTTGAATACGAAATATTCGCCCACCTTATATTCGTCATGGATATCGCTTACCTGATAGGCATACATACGATATTCGGCCACGGATGAGAAGATCGTGTAGATGGACATGACGTAGGTGTATATGCCCGCTACGTCAAAGCCGACTGACATCCGAACAACGAGCACGGTGGTAAGCCATTGGGCAAGCATGTACGTAAATGAGCCAGCTGAATTCCACAGCATGTTCGCCTTGATTGACAGGGGAGCTGTCCTCGAAGGAGTTGTCTGCCTTTTTGCAAAACTGATGGTCATTTTCTCCGGCTCATCGCAATCGTCTTGGACACAACGTATGGGTTCAGAAGCTGTGCACGACCCATCCTTCAATCGATCTCGTACGTCTTTGAGCTATGGGACCGTCTCTGATCCTTGGGGGGGAGTTTCATGTAGTCCCCATATTGCGCTTGTAGCACATGAACATAATCTTGGGGTATGGGCAGTTCAAGGCTCTCGAAGGGAACCCGCACAAGCTGCTGGTACCACTCAGCCTCATAACGGTCGGACTCCCCCGTGCACCAGGCGATATTTCCGACTCGCGTACTTCTTTCGGGACCCCGAAAGGAAAGTTCCCATATTCGGCGCAAGGCGTCTTCAGGCGTTTTGCCAGCAAGCCTTAGGAACGCCCTGGCGACCTTGATAAACGGCATGATTCTCTTTACCCGCGGGTCAACCGCGTTGCCGGCGGTGAGTAAAAAGAAGCGAATCCGCTGTTTCTCCCGTTCCTTTAGAAGCTTGTTTTGCTGGTTATCATCTTCAAACAGATAGTCAAAGCAGAACACGTCCAACCATAAACCGAGGGGATGGTCGTGCATAAAGTTCGCCTCATACACAATGGTGTGCACGTCAACAACCTTCACGAAGGGGTATATGTTCTCTTCGGAGAGAGGTGCGAGCACCTTGTACTTCTTATCTTCATCGAGATATGGATGGGCCTTCGCAAGTTCTATCAGGCGCATGAAATCCTCGCGCATCATCGCCAAATCGACATCATCATCCCAAGGGATAAACCCCTGATGCCTGATGGCGCCGAGCAATGTGCCGCTATCGAGGAAATACCGCAAATCATGAAGCGTGCAGTAGCTATCGAAGCTCTCCAACATGAGCAGCAAGCGCTCTTGAGTTTCTTTCAGGCCAAGAACCCTCAACAGCCATCAACCCTTCCTTCATCAAAGCGTGCACAGACCAATCTTCTTGCGATCCATATCAAATCATCAGTCACACATGATACCTAGAGTATATCTTGCCTGCAGCAATCTACTTCAGTTGACGCGTTGAAGACAAACGCAACAGCCAAATGGACCTCTATACCCCAGACGCGGCACGTATATAGCCAGAACGTCCCTTTACAGAAGCGTCTCCGTATATAATCATGCGTATCTAAATGACATCTGTACCAACCACGTAGCAAACGCGCTTTTCGCTAAGGAGAAGCTATGTCGACATTGGTTGCCCTTCGAAGACTTAGATGGATTGCCAAGGGTCTTCGAGACGGCGGGTTCCAAGACTTTCGCACCATTGGAATAGCGGATATCAACGTATTTCAAGCGGGAAATGGGATGATTCGGCTGGAGGGTTGGGTCTACAGCTTCCGTCTCCTCACCAATCGACCAATCCTGGAAGTGCTTCAAGACGACAAGGCAATCTTCACGAAGACGATAAACACGAGGCGGTCACCGGGCGCAGAGTCCTATTTCGGAAACAAAGATCTCGGCGACGCCGGAATATATGCCTTCTTGCAATACGAATCAAACGTCGATTTATCCGCGCGGCTGCGTTTCGAAACGCCAAAGGGAGACTACTTCCTAAATCTGGGCACCATAAGGAAAAATACCAGCAAGGCGATTCATCCTAGGGTTTTCGACCCATGGGAGTCGAATCAATTCGGCGAGATCGACTTGGGGTATATGCAGCTTGGCTCGTTACGCCCCTATCTCCAAAACAATCCCTCTACCACAGAGGACATCGTTGACATTATCATCCCGATTTACAACGGCCTCGAATTGCTGTCTCCCCTATTCGAATCAGTGAAACAGACCAGTCTGCCCTATCGCCTGATCATCATCAACGACGCAAGCCCCGATTCACGCGTAGACGATTACCTGCAGTCAGTCGCAGACAATGCGGATAACATCATTCTGATTGAGAACGACCGCAATCTCGGTTTTGTCCGGTCCGTCAACCGCGGACTATCCATGTCTTCCAATGACGTAGTCATACTGAACACGGATACCGAACTTCCCGATAGATGGTTGGAACGGCTCATCAGACCGATACGAATCGACGAAACGGTCGCATCGGCCACCCCCATGACAAACAGCGGCACGATCTGCAGCTTTCCGAATTTCCTCGAGAATAACCGCCTATTCGACGGCCTTTCGCTCAAGGCAATTGACGAGCAATTCGGCAAAATGATTCCACTCTATACGGAAGTCCCCACTGGCGTTGGGTTCTGCATGGCGATGAGCAGGAACGCCCTCGCCAAAATCGGAGCACTGGACGAGGAAACCTTTGGCAAAGGCTATGGTGAAGAAAACGACTGGTGCCAGCGTGCCATCAAGGCAGGATTCAAAAACGTCCTCGTGGAAAACCTCTTTGTCTATCATAAGCATGGCGGGAGCTTCGAGAGCGATGAAAAACGGGCTCTCTGCGAGGCACATGAGAAGAAGCTGCTCGAGAAGCATCCGACCTATTTAGAGGAGGTGGCATGCTTCTGCCAAGCTGATCCGTTATCACAGTTCAGATCCTATGTTCAATCTGCACTCAGGTGCTCTCAACTACCCCCCGTCCTTCTGGTTTTCAATCATCTGCTTGGTGGCGGCGCAAACGATTATCTCGAAAAGGAAAAGCCGAAAATATTGGAACAGGGGCGCGCGATTGCCACGCTGGCCTTCGAGCCCGTCGAGTATATGTATCACCTGACCGTCGAATACGGCGAACTGTCTTTTCAATGCCTTTCCACCTCGCTCGCAAGTCTTCTTTCTCTCTTCGACGATGTCGATGAGGTGTGGATAAACGAACTCGTCACGTTTGGACAGATCCAGGGCAACATGGAGACAATCAAAGACTTCATACGCGTCAGGAAGCCTCTTTGCAAAATCCTGATTCATGACTATTTTCCAATTTGCCCAAGCATCAATCTACTGGATTGCGAAGGACGTTTCTGCGGCATTCCCTCCAACCTCATGAAATGTCAGGAGTGCTACAAGAAAAAGGGGTTCGATCGGGAATACGGAGCGACGATTCTCGACTACCGAAGCAAATGGGAGGCCCTTTTTGGTGAAGAGGCAGATGTCGTATGTTTCTCCGTATCATCCGAAGAGCTACTCACTCGGGCGTTTCCCCAAATAGCGCGAGTAATCGTATCGCCTCATGCCGTACGCCCACTCCCCAAGGTCAAGACAAACGGATACAATCATGATGAAATCAGGATCGGCATCATAGGAAGAATGTGCGAGCACAAGGGAGCCAGCATAGTCAAATCCATTGCCGAGCACTCTAGAGCCGCTGGAATCTCCGTCGTGCTATTCGGAGATTTCGAAGATGGCCAGAAACCAGACGGAATCAAAGTCATCGGCGAGTATCAGCGCGACGAGCTTTCGAACCTTGTCCAGTCAGAAGAGATAGATGTCATCTTCTTTCCGAGTATCTGGCCGGAAACGTTTTCGTTTACATGTTCGGAGGCAATTTCGATGGGACTTCCCGTCGCCTCGTTCGACATTGGAGCTCCGGCGGAAAGAATAAAGGCGTATGACCTCGGTAAAGTCATGCCCCTTGACTTGGACATCGAAGAGATCGTCGATGAGCTCATCCGACACGCGAACAAAAGCGGAGTTCCTAACTCATGATGAACGCAAGAAAATGCCAAAACGCGCTCGTGCAAAAAACCGTGGACTCCCTGGGCATCAAAGGGGTTTTCCGCGAAGCAATAGCATCCGGCCGCCAGCCATGGAAGGCGCATCTTCTGCTCTATCTCTCGGAACCCGACTGTGCGACGGATTACATACGAATAATGGGACCCGTCCTGCTAAATGACGCCCTGTCGAGGACACTTACGTTCTGCATTACCCGATTGGCATATGACGAGGAGACCCAATCCTTCAATATCTCCGAGCGCGTTCTTGATCGGTTTCCGCTAACCATCGTCGTATCTCGAGAAAAAATCAGTACAGAGGCGCTCGGCGCCCTGCGGCTTCTTAAAGACAAGTATCCGTCTACCCGCATTTGGATAGACATCGATGACGACCTCTTCAGCATAACCGAAGCGCATCCGGAATACGATCAATACGCAAGGCGCCTTGACGTGCTCGGATCGCTCATCGGACTTTCCGACACGGTTACCGTATCGACCGCGGGAGTGAAACAGGGACTCGTCAGCGCTGGCTATGGGGAAAAGCTCCCGATAATAGTGCCCAACTACCTTGACGATCGCATCTGGCAGTCCAAACCGAGGCAAAAGCAACCCAAAGACCCATCCAAGATACGCGTGTTGTACTCCGGAACGGAAACGCACGACGCTGACCTGAAAACAGTTGTAGAAGCGATTCGGATTGCTCAGGAAATTGTCAAAAGGCAGCTGAAAAAAGATCTCGAGGTTGTGGTTGTCGGAGGAACGACAACGGAGCTTCCCGGCATGAACATCGTGAGGGTACCCGACTCGATGCGATTCTACACATCTTACATACCCTGGCTCCAGAGCATGAGGCCATTTGACTTCGCCATCGCGCCCCTTGACCTAGACAACAAGCTCAACTGGTCGAAGAGCGCCTTGAAGTACTTGGAATACTCCGCCATGGGCCTGCCTGCGATTTTCACGGAAATAGAACCCTATGCACGCGTAGTCAATAGTCACGAGAACGGCATCCTGATTCCGGGGAACTCGAAGGACGCATGGGTCGAAGCGCTCGTGTCGCTAGCGTCAGACCATCAGCTCGCGCAGCGCATATCGAATCAATGTCGCACCGACGTAACCGCCAACCGCCTGCTTTCCCAGCATTTTGGAGAATGGAAATCGATAATCGAGCCTGAATAGACCCGTCTCGATTATCCGTTTCCCATCTATAACTTGGTTGGCGTGCAAGCACGAAGGTGCCTAGTTAAATATGGCCACCGTCGTTCCAGCAGTAATGTTGTTGTATATCCATTGGGCATTGGGATATGCAAGCCGTATGCACCCATGCGAAAGGCTGTGCCCGAGCTCGCTATCCGATGCCAAGATGGTATGGAAGAAGTATCCGCCCGCAATTTGCGTGCAGTAGTGTGCACGGCTGTCGGTGGTGAGAGTTCCGACCTTGCCTCCTGTCGTTCGGAAGGTTCCCGTGATGGTGGGCGTGCCCGGTGCGCCCGTGACGCATGACCACAGATACGTAGGACTCCAGTTTCCTTGACTGCCGGTAAAAACGCCAACTTGATGGGCACCGCGATCGACGAGAATGAGCCTATTGGTTCCGCTTGAATAGCCTTGTGCCCTTGATGCGAGCGTATTCGTGCCGAGCCACCTTCCGCTCCCATCGAATTGTTCGTACTTGCCATCGATATTTCGATTGCTGGCAACCATGGCACCGCTGCTGTCCAGGTAATACCATACCCCGCCGAGTTCCAGCCATCCGGTATGAGCAATGCCCGTTTTAGATGCTCCGTAGAACCAGAGCCCCGCGGTTTTATGCCATCCGGATATTATCTTTCCACCATCATCGGTCAGGATGAGTTTGCCATCTTTGTCGAATTTGCCGATACGCGAGATCGCACCGGAATCCGCAGCATATCCTGCGATCTTGGTGCCGTCCTCCTTCGTCTCGAGCGTTACCTGGCAATGAGAGCGCATATCGCCGTTTTGAGTGAACGAGTACTGCTTGCCATCGATCGTTTTCAGAGATTCATTGGTCATGGCGCCTTTTTTGTCTTTGTCGAACCAATACCAGCGGCCATTTACGTACTGCCAGCCACTCTGCACCTGAGCGCCAGATCCCTGCGCGTAATACCAAGTCGACTTGTCGCCCTTGACCTTGAACCAGCCGAGTGCCATGGCACCTGATTCGGTAAGGTAGTATCTCTTGCCATCCGGCGAGATCCATCTATCCGTCGCCATCGACCCCAGCAGATCGCCCTCGAGGTCACCTTGTAGCCAGTACCACGTCCCGTGTGGACAAACCCAGCCATTCTTGACCTGCGCTCCGGATCCATCTGCGTAATACCAATTTATGGCATCTTTGCCAGCAGCATCTTTGGCACTCGCCTTGTACCAACCAGTTGCCATGGCACCCGAAGAGGTCAGATAGTACTTCTTGCCCTTGTCGGTGACCCACTTAGCCTCGGCCATGGCGCCGTTTGCATCCGGCTGTAGCCAATACCAGGCGCCACCGGGAGCTATCCAGCCGCCCTTGACCTTGGCGCCCGAGCCGTTCGTGTAATACCATTTGCCATCGTACTTGACCCAACCGGTGGCCATGACACCGGAACCAGCAAGATAGTAATCGGCACCCTTGACGCTCACCCATTTTGCCTCGGCCATCGACCCGTCGGCTTCAAGCCAGTACCATCGTCCACCAGGAGCAATCCAAGCATTCTTGACCTTTGCCCCCGAGCCGTTCGCGTAGTACCACTTGCCGTCATGTTTGACCCAGCCGGTCGCCATGACACCCGAGGAAGTCAAGTAGTATTCCTTGTCCTTGTCGGTAATCCACTTGGACGTGGCCATCGCGCCGTTTGCGTCCGGTTGCAGCCAATACCAGGCGCCACCAGAGGCAATCCAACCTGTCGAGGGCTTGGCCTTCGGATTTGCGAAATAATACCAAGTGCCATCGGAATCTTGCATCCATCCGGCTTTGATCGGCTTCTTGACGGGCTTTTGCTGAGCGGAAGCGTCTGCCTTGGAATCATCTGCTTCCGGCTTGGCGGAGGACTCGTTTTTGCTTGCCGAAGAATCCGTGCCGACGGGCGTGGCCGCATTCGAGAGCGTGACATCACGCGAGGAAGACCTCTCGCCAGCCAGCTCTCTCCCGGGCTGCCCGTTCGTGAGCTGCGCACCTTGCGTGCCGAGATCCTGGTCACTCGATTCGCCGGCTTCGTTGAAACGAGAGGGAGTACTTGAATCTTCGGCATGGGCAGGACAAATGACAATGCTCGTACAGACGAAAACGGCCACCAGAAAAACAAGAACGCGAGATACCCACACGAACATGCCCCGATCTGATTTGAAGCCGCTTTCAATCATCATCTACCTTGCCATTCTCGCTCGACAAACTATTTATCTGACAGTTTTCTACGAAGAGGATACCACTCCTCTAGATGGATCTGTCGCATCCCAAAGCCCGGTGGCGTCAACGTGATATATGCCAACCCAGACGTTGGACTCCATGGCGCCATCCGCGCCGACGTAGTAATTGCCAACCCACTTGCTCTTTTCCATAGCTCCGGAAGCGTTGAAGTAATACCACGTTCCCTTGAGTTTCTGCCAACCGGTGAGCATAGCGCCCGATGAACTCAGGCAGTATGTCTTTCCATCGACTTCTTGCACGCCAGTTTGCATGATGCCATCGGATTTGCTCAGGTAATACCAAGCGCCATTGGCCACACGCCATCCCCTTGCCATGGCACCGGATGCGTCCAGGTAATACCATTTACCTCCGGAGAGTACCCAGCCCGTCTGCATGACACCGGAGCCGTTCATGTAATAGCGAATCCCATTTACCGTCTCCCAGCCGGTAGCCATAGCCCCAGAGTCTTCCAGGTAATACCAAGCGCCGTTATCGTATAACCAGCCTGTGAGCATGGCGCCGGAATTCTGGAAGAAATACCACGTGCCATACAGATATTGCCAGCCAGTGAGCATGGCACCGGAATCGCTCATGAGATACCAGACATCCTGAACCTGCTCCCACCCCGTAGCCATGATGCCGGATTCGTGCAGGTAATACCAAGAGCCACGGTCGGCGAGCCAGCCGGTGAACATGGCGCCGGACGGATCGAGATAAAACCAGTGGCCGTTTTGCTTGAGCCAGCCCGTTTGCATGGCGCCCGAACCGTCAAAGTAATAATCTGAGCTACTAACGGACACCCAGCCGGTCGCCATGATGCCCGAATCGCGCAGGTAGTACCAGGTCTGGCCAACATTGAGCCAGCCAGTCGTCAAGACTCCCCGGGAATCGTAATACACCCAATCCGATCCGACCTTATGCCACCCGCGTTTATTGCTATCAACGCTCGGTATATCGGGTTCCACATCATCATTATGGGGATACTTAATTATTTCCGCATTCTCCTCGATGTAGACCTTCACGCCATCAAGAGTCGCCCAACGATTTGTGACGGCATCGCAAGACCCTTCATCAACGCCGGGTTCGCCGAAGAAATACTGCTTGCCGCTCTTGGCTGTATGCCAACCCGTTCCCTTGTAAGGAACGCCATTCAAGTAAAGGGTCGCATACGGAGCGACACTGAACTCTCGCACAACGGGATCCGCATCTTCTGCATTGGTCCACACACCATCAGCCGTAAGATCGGCGACAAGCGCATCTTCGCCCTTTTCGGGCATCTCGGGAGCGCTGAAATACCGAGCGCCTTTCTCGTCTAGAATGTCAATGACTCGCCGTGCAAGAGCCGCGAAGTCCCCCGTCTGGACCACGACGCACCTGTCGTCACCATTTGCCTGCTTGAGGATGGCGCGCAAATAATCCGAAGAGTTCGATCCGGCAGCGCCATGATGGCCCAATTTGAGCAAATCGACGGGACCGACAACGTCCTTGAGGCGATCCTCATCGCCCACGCCGTTGCCATCGCCATCTGTATAGTTATTGATATCGCCGGCCAAGAAGGCCGTTCGTCCATTTGCCGCCGTGATCTTCACGCCATAGGAAAAGTAATTCGCATCGGGAACCTTCGTCTGCAGGTATGTCTCGTCATAGTTCAATATCTCGATCTTGGCATCGCCGAGCATGAAAACCGGACTGCCCTTATCCGAATCATCGGCACCCGCATAAGACGAATCGAGATGCTGGATGAAACGGGCACCATACGCGTCCTGCGCCCATTTTGCCGCATCGAGGAACTTGTCGTATACGAACTGGTTATCCCATAATCGTGCCTCATCCGTAATCAGGCTATCGTCATAGACGGACAGATAAATCGCCTTGGGATGGAATGCCTCGATAATGTCCGGTGCCGAGCCGATGTGGTCGCTATGAGAATGAGTGCCGATGTAGAAATCGAGATTGTCTTGGGTCACGCCGATCTTTCTCATATAGGCAATGACCTCGTCTTCGTGGCCACCACCGATAATTGTGCTATCACGTGGAGGATAGCGAGGGTCTGACCCGTCGGGATAGTCATCATCCTCCCCCGAGTCAACTACGCCAAAATGGCCATCGCACTCGATGATGATCGCATCGTTATAGCTAAACGGGAGAACATGTATGCGCACCTCACCAGACAGCAAAGAGCGATTTCCATCTGCAAGCGCCTGATGTGGCACGAAAGCAGCGCACAGGAAGAGCAGGGCAAGAGCAGCTAGTCCCCAGCCAATACGGTGAGATTCTTCGGTAACGCCCAATGTTCTTCCTATCTTGAAAGCAGGAGCTCTGCGTCATGACCCGAGCTCGCAAGGAGCAGCGAATCAATGACGCAGAGCACGGAACCTATTTTATGCGTTCTTTACTTGGTTTCGGAACCGGAGTCCGCAGCCGGCTTCTTGCTGCTGTCCCACTTGCCATCAGGACCAACGTAGTACTTGTCGTTATCGACCCAGCTATCGGTGACCATCTTGCCATCGTCACCAAGCCAGTAGTCTCCAGCCCATGCGTTGGTCACCATAGCTCCCGACGGACCGTAGTAATACCAGATGGGGGCAGCCGTCGTGCCGGTGTTCACCCAGCCCGTCTGCATGGCACCGGAGGCGTTGGCGTAGTAGTTCGCCTTGCCGTCGCTGAACTGACCGGTCTCCATAACGCCATCAGCTCCCATGTAATACCATGTTCCGCCGACGATAATCCACTTGCCAGTGACCATTGCGCCGGAAGCATCGTAGTAATACCAATTGGTAGCATCATTGCTAACGACCTTGTTCCAGCCCGTCACCATGGCTCCGTCATTGGCAAAGAAGTACTCCTTGCCGTTAATGTTCTGAGCGCCAATTACCATGATTCCCGACACCGGGTCGAGATAATACCAGGTTGAACCGATGTACGCCCAGCCCGTTGCCATGGCGCCAGATGCGTCATAGTAATACCAAATGGGGGCCTCTTTCGTGCCGCTATTCACCCAACCCGTTTGCATGGCACCATTTGAGTTGAAGTAGTACTTCTTGCCGGCAATCGGATACTGACCGTTCTCGTACATGCCGCCCGTCGTGGTGTCCAGGTAATACCACGTGCCGTTAAGAAGCCTCCATCCGGTTGCCATGGCACCAGATGCATCGAAGTAGTACCAGTTCACCTGCTCTGATTCAGGAGCCGTGGTCTTTTGCCAACCGGTCTGCATATAGCCATAGCTGTTAAAGTGATACCACTTGCCGCCATCATTCAACCAGTCGTTCTTGATGTAGCTACCGTCACTGTACTCATACCATTTACCCGTGGAATTGCTCTTCCATTGACCCGCAGCGGGCATCCAGATGGCCTTGAGCGTAAGGTTGCCGATCACGGGGGTCGTATCAAACTTGTAAGCCGCTCCATCAGCCGTGACCCAATAGGCAAAGCTCATGCCCGCCTTGGTGGGATTTGCCGGCTTGGTGGCGAAATCGCCCTCGTAGACTTGCTGCGATTGAACCGCACTCCCGCCATCACTATCGAACGTGATGGTGAACTGCTCCTTCTGCGCATAGGCATAGGTGTAGGTTATCTCGCCATCGGTCGTATCGGCATACGTGATGGTCGCGGGAAGCTCGCCGCTTTCCGTTTTCCACTTTCCAGCCTTGCAGTTCGTCGTCGGGGCATTGCCGACAGCAGGAGGCTCGAGTGCGCCGGACGCATCCCCGGTCAAGGTCAGGGACTGAGTCTTGGGCTGGGCGCTTCCGTCATTCCAGGAACCGTATTCGACCTTGTAGGTTATCGTGATCACGTGCTCTTCCGGATCGGGAGTCGAAACCGGGACCCACTTGGCCGTAAGCGTGATGTTGCTATCGACAGGAGTATCGAAGCTGTAAGTGGCACCATTCAACTGCCAGCCGCCGAAGCTGTTGTCAGCTTTGGTAGGAGCGGGAGAGGGCTCTACTGCGTTGCCACCCTCATATACCTCCTGGCTTGCGACGGCACTCCCGCCGTCAGTATCGAACGTGACGGTGTACTTGGCCTTCGCTGCGTAGGTGTAGGTATAGGTAACCACGCCATCAGTCGCGTCCGAAGCGGAAATGGTGGTCGGCAGCGAACCGCTTTCCGTATCCCATTTCCCCGCCTTGTAGTTTGCATTCGGCTCATTGCCCACAGCAGGAGCGTCGGCAAGCGTCGCCGTGCCATCCTCAGCAGGTTGGTCATCGGCCCCGAGCAAGGTCACCGTTTTCGTCACGTCAGCGGTCGTGCCATCGTCCCAGGAACCGTTCACGACTTTATACGTGACGACGATCTGATACTTGTCATCGATACCATCGCCGTTCTCATCGGTGATACCCGGAGTCTCCGGATCTTCCGTCGAGTCTGCGAACGCAGAGCTCACGGATGCAAGCGGCGTGAAAGCAATCACGAGCGAGAAGCTGATGACAAGCGCAATCGCCATATTGATCAGCGCCTTCAACTTCGAGCCGTGCAGCTCGTCGAACGTCATCTCTTCACCCCTCGTAGCCCGGATGTTTGTTCGTTTGTTATATGACATGAACGCCTCCTAGTCATAGCTACTACAAAGATAGAGCGATTCGAAATTATACAATCAGCCCAAGAGCCACGTGCTCTTATCGGATGCCAAATCATGCGAAGAGCACATTTCGCCTATCTAGATGCCAAGGTTTCTCTTCATGATGTCCTTGAGCTTGGCTCCATACCCCGAGCCGGCACACCAGCCTTGACCCGTGGGGTTATCCCCTATGCCGAGCCATTCCACGAACTTGGCGCAACCTCTCGAAACGTAATTGAATCGTGGGTCAACGCAGGTGTTCTTGAGCGGCTCCGTCGAAGCATATGCCTTGAGATGCTGCACTTGAGCCCGGATACCCGTGCGTACGTCCTTGAACGAATTGCCCGGCACGCCATTGCCCGTGGCACCGATTCCGCCAAAGTTGAACTGATTGATGCTCACGTCGCCACCGAATTGCAACCAACCGGTTTCGTTCATGATTTGGGCGAAAATCACCTCCGCGCGAACGCCTTCGGCATTCGACTCCTCGTAGATCATTTGGCAAAACGTTGCGGCATTTGGCGCTCCGCCGGCTCCAAGCGCTGTTGAAGGATATGCGAACCCGCTTCTTTCATATGCCTGCGTCATGGCAGCCACGGTCGTCTTCGACGCACCCATTATCGGCGTGCCATTACCGACAAACGCACCGGAGCTTTCGAAGAAGCACTGCTCGCCGTCTATGGTTCTCTCACCGGTAACCATCGCGCCGGATGAATCGAGATAGTACTTGGCTTCTCCAAGGGTAAGCCACCCCGTCGCCATGGCCCCGCTCCCGTGGAGGTAATACCACGTATCACCAAGCTTGAGCCATCCCGTTGCCATGACTCCGCTGTCATGGAGGTAATACCACGTGCTACCGAGTTTCTTCCACCCCGTCTGCATCTTGCAGCTGCCCGGGTCCATGTAGTACCACGAGCCGTAGGCCACCGCCCAGCCCTTGGCCGCCGCACCGGAGGGCGTGATCCAGTACCAGTCGTTGCCGTCCTTGAACCAGCCGCCGCCCTGCATGGCGCCCGAGGGATGCAGGTAGTACCTGTCGCTGCCCACCGTGGTCCACCCCGTCTGCATCTTGCAGCTCGTCGGGTCCATGTAATACCAAACGCCGTTCACGAGGGTCCAGTCAGTGGCCGCCGCACCTGAAGCCGTGATCCAGTACCAGTCATTGCCCTGCTTGAGCCAACCTGTTTCCTGCATGGCGCCCGAAGGGTTCAGGTAGTACTTGGCATTCCCGATTGTCTGCCAACCGGTCTTCATGACAGCAGTCGACGGATCAAGATAGTACCAGCTGCCGTTAATATACTCCCATCCCTTGGAATAGCTGCCGTCCACCTTCTTGAACTTCCACGTCCCATCGGACTGGTGTTCCCATCCGCCCTTGTTCAAACCATACGTCTTGGCAATGCCCTGCGCATCTGCCATACCAAGTTTCTTGAGAAAGTTGTCATCCTTCAACTTGGCGTTGTCTTCCGGATTGGTGATGAACGCATGCTCGACGATGATGCCAGGGATGCCCATCTCGCGGGCATCCGCAATCACGCCATAATAATCCCTCAAACTTCCGTCGGGATACTTGCTGTTATTCTCGGAATTCCTGACTTTGATGCCGCGGTCTTGCAGGCCCAGAGCCGTGAGTTCATCGAGGATGTTTTGACTCAGCTGCTTTCCGGTCTCATGCGCCACCTTGTTATAGCTGCTGCCATTGGGGTAATAGACTTCAGCTCCATCAGCGCTGGAGCGCTCGGTTGAGTTTATGTGCAGGCTCACGAACACCTTGGCGCCTTGATTTACCGCACGTTCGACACGCTCGTATAAGGTGGGACACTCGTTCTGCGTTCGCGTGAGAACGACCGTCACGCCCGCATAATTCTCGAGCTCTGCCTTGCAAGCTTGGGCGATTTTCCAATTGACGTCAGATTCCTTGAGACCAGAGCCGACAGCCCCCGAATCATTCCCGCCATGGCCCGGATCGAGCGCAATCACGAGTCCGGCCGCGCGTGCCATCGCAAACGCGGAGGCTTCCTGAGCCACGATAAGCGCGTCATCGATATCATCCGCCGCCTCGACATCGCCTTCAACGCCAAGCGCGTAGATTGTCGTTTCTATTTCTTCAGATTCATTGGCAGCGCCCGCCTCATCTTCGGCCATGGCCGACAAAGCAGACCCCTCGTCCTGCTTGACCTCGAAGCTGCAATCCTCACCGTTCTCGGCCAAGTCGATTTTCGTAAGCTTCTCCTGGCCGTCGCTTGTCTCGACTTGCGCCTGCATCTCGAGAAGACGATAGTCACCCGGATCGTCGACTTGCAGCGAGAAGAGCGTGGATGCCCCGGCACATGTCTGCGATTCGACAGCCCGCTTCTCTCCCAACGGGGTCTCGTACAGCAACGCAGCAGAGCGGATGGTGGCGCCTTGGTCGTCGATCGCTATGGCGATTTTCTGTTCGGTGCCCGCAACGGGCGCGGCCTCGTCAAAATAGACGAAACCAAGCGGGGCCTCTTCGATCGCCTCGGACGTTCCAAGCTCGAAGGAACCGACACGATGGGGCCCGTCGACGACACCACCATCGTGGGTGCTAGCGGCAACGACCTTCACTTCGCCGCTATCGGCAAAAGCCGCCGCATCTGCGATTCCGATACTGCCCACGGAAGTCGAGAGCAATGCCAGGGGCGAGAGCGAGAGAACGAGGGCGAACGAGAGAAGTATTCGGCCATATAAGCTACGTTTGTTCATCGAACCAGCCTTCTTTCGAGCAAGTGCGAATAGCGCTGATTATAAAAGTCCGCTAGAAGAGCCTGTCAGACCGATGCTACAGGCAAAACGCGACCGGCGCATATCGTCACGGCTATGCTACAGGCAATCGGAACCGTTCACACAATTTGCATAAAGCGAGCATCCGGGTACTCTCCTACCGCGTCGCGTCCCACAGGCCGCCGGCGTTGACGTGGTAGCGGCCGACCCACGTGCTCG
>UQUH01000013.1 GCA_900544245.1 uncultured Coriobacteriaceae bacterium
TCATTTGCAGCAAATGAGACAACGTCTCTGAGCAACTGTCTCATTCCCCAACGTACGGAAATCACAAAATGCCGCATCCGAAACATGCGCGTAACGTACTCCGATTATCCTGCTCTGTAGTTATGGGAACCAATCACCATGAAGAAGAGGTATGGGTATGCAAGGCGAGATGACTGACCGAACCGGGAGCCGCCCGTACGCCGAGCCATCGATGTATCGAAGCGAGTTCGAACACGATGCCTGTGGCATCGGGGCCCTGGCTAACCTCAAGGGCGTGCGTTCGCACCAGATCATCGACGATGCCCTGTCCGTGCTCGTCAACCTCGAGCACCGCGGCGGCGTGGGCCTTGAGCCCAACACCGGTGACGGCGCGGGCATTCTCATCCAGGTACCGCACCGCTTCTTTCGCAAGGAGGCGCAGAAATGCGGAAGCCTCCTTCCCGACGAGGGGGAATATGGCGCCGCCATGCTCTTTCTGCCCACGGATGCCGAAGGGCTCGCCGAGGGCATGCGCGTCTTCGAGGACGGTTGCGCGGCCGAGGGCATCCCGCTGCTGTTCTGGCGCGACGTTCCTGTCGATAGCCGTGACCTGGGCACGACCGCGCTCGAGTGCATGCCCGTTATCAAGCAGGCGTTCGTGGGGCGCCCTTCGGGTGTCGAACCTGGCGACGATTTCGAGCGCAAGCTCTACGTCTGCCGTCGCACTATCGAGAAGCGCGCACGTGACACGTCGTCGCTCGACGGCAAGATCTTCTACGTCTGCTCGATGAGTGCGCGTACGATCGTCTACAAGGGCATGCTTGTCTCCACGCAGATGCGCCGCTTCTTCCGCGACCTCGATGACGCGATGACCGATTCGGCCATCGCGCTCGTCCACTCGCGCTACTCCACGAACACGACGCCGTCGTGGGAACGTGCCCATCCCCAGCGCTACATGGTCCATAACGGCGAGATCAACACGTTGCGTTGCAACGTCAACTGGGCACGGGCCCGCGAGCCGCATCTGTACTCGCCGGTCATGGGGGCCGATCTCGAGAAGGTCCTGCCCGTCTTCAACGGCGAGGGTTCCGACTCGGCCATGCTCGACAACATGCTCGAGTTCATCTCCATGAACGGCCGCTCGCTCATACGTGCCGTGTCGATGCTGCTTCCCGAGCCGTGGGACAAGAACGAGGTGCTCACCACCAAGCGCAGCGCCTGGGATCAGTACCAGTCGATGCTCACCGAGGCGTGGGAGGGCCCTGCCGCAATCGCGTTTTCTGACGGAACGATGCTGGGCGCGGTCATCGACCGTAATGGTCTGCGTCCCGCCCGCTATTGTGTGACCTCCGACGATCGCCTCATCCTGTCGAGCGAGGCGGGCGTGCTCGACATCGATCCGGCAAAGATCCTCGTTTCGGGTAGCCTCGGACCGGGACAGATGCTCATGGTCGACCCGGAACAGGGTCGCGTGCTCTACGACGACGAAATCAAGGACAGGCTCGCCAACGAGAAGCCCTACCGTGAGTGGATCAAGGCCGAGACGCTCGCCCTGGCATCGCTCATCAAGGGTGCCGAAGAGGATGCGGGTCATGCCGACGATGCGGACATCTCCCTTTCGGAGCGCCAGACCATACACGGCTTCTGCTTCGAGGACATCGAGGAGGCCATCATTCCCATGGCCGATGCCGGGGCCATTCCGCTGGCGTCCATGGGCGAGGACACGCCGCTCGCGTGCCTCTCGGAGCGTCCGCGACGCTTCTACCACTACTTCAACCAGCTGTTCTCGCAGGTGACTAACCCGCCCATTGACGCGCTGCGCGAGTCATACATCACCTCGACGCTGCTGTATCTGGGAAACCACGGCAACCTTCTCGAGGATGCGCGCTCCAACTGCCGTCTTGTCAGACTCGACACGCCGCTTCTGAACGAAGGTCAGTTCGCTGCGCTTGCCTCCATCGGGCAAAAGGGCTTCAAGGCCGCAAAGCTCGTGGCCGCCTATGCGCCCGATGACGGACCGCACGCCCTGGCCCGGGCGGTCGAGGAACTCGGCAGGCAAGCGGAGGGGCTCGTGCGCGGCGGCGTGAACATCCTGGCGCTTTCCGACCGCGCGGGACGCGGGCTTGTGCCCGTGCCATCGCTGCTGAGCGTCGCGAGCGTGCACAACCACCTGCTGCGTTGCGGGATTCGCACCCAGGTCGACATCATCGTCGAATGCGGCGATGCGATCACGCCGCATGACTTCGCAACCCTCGTGGGCTATTCGGCATCGGGAGTCTACCCGTACCTCGCCCATGACACCATCCGCGCGCTGTGTGGCAGCGGCGTGCTCGATAGCGACGTCGACGCCGCTATCGCCCGCTATAACAAGGCGGTCGTTTCGGGCATCGTGTCGATCATGTCCAAGATGGGCATTTCGACCATGCAGGGCTATCATGCCGCCCAGGTGTTCGAGGCGGTCGGCCTGTCTGACGAGCTCGTCAATCGGCACTTCACGGGAACGGTAAGCCGCATTGGCGGCCTCACGCTCGATGACCTGCAACGCGAATGCGACGAGCGCTACGAGCTGGCGCTTGCCCAGGCGCACTCGCCCTCTCCCGAGCAGCTTCCCAGCGCGGGCATCACCTCCTGGCGTCCGCAAGGCGAGGAGCACCTCATCACGCCGCGTGTCATCCACCTGCTGCAGCGCGCGGTGCGCGAGGACAGTCCCGAGCTCTTCGAGCAGTACAGCCAGGCCGTGCACCAGGAAGGACGCGCCGTCGTCCTGCGCGATCTGCTCGACTTCGATGCGCAGCGGCCGGCAATCCCGCTGTGTGACGTCGAGCCGGCAAGCGAGATCGTCAAGCGCTTCAACACGGGTGCCATGAGCTACGGCTCCATCTCGCAGGAAGCACACGAATGCCTTGCCATCGCCATGAATCGTCTGGGCGGGCGCTCGAACTCCGGCGAGGGCGGCGAGGACCCGGCTCGCGAGGCGACGTTGCCCAACGGTGATAGCAAGCGCTCCGCGATCAAGCAGATCGCGTCGGGCCGCTTTGGCGTGACGAGTCGCTATCTCATGAGCGCGAGTGAGCTGCAGATCAAGATGGCCCAGGGGGCCAAGCCCGGCGAGGGCGGACATCTGCCGGGCGGGAAGGTGTGGCCGTGGATCGCCCGCACACGTCGCTCCACGCCGGGCATCAGCCTCATCTCCCCACCGCCGCACCATGACATCTACTCCATCGAGGATCTGGCCGAGCTCATCTTCGACCTCAAGAACGCCAACCCTCACGCGCGCGTCTCCGTCAAGCTCGTATCGGAGGCCGGCGTGGGCACCATCGCGACGGGCGTGGCCAAGGGCGGCGCGCACAAGATCCTCGTCTCGGGAGCCAACGGCGGAACGGGCGCCGCGCCGCGCGACTCCATCCATCACGCGGGCCTGCCCCTCGAGATGGGGCTGGCCGAGACGCAGCAGACGCTCATGCAAAACGGCCTGCGTTCGCGCGTCGTCCTCGAGTCCGACGGCAAGCTCATGGACGGGCGCGACGTCGCCATCGCCTGCTTGCTCGGTGCCGAGGAGTTCGGTTTTGCCACCATGCCGCTCATCGCGATGGGCTGCCTCATGCAGCGCGATTGCCAGAAGGATACCTGCCCGGTGGGCATCGCCACGCAGGATTGCCGTCTGCGCAATCGCTTCACCGGCAAGCCCGAGTACGTGGTCAACTACATGATGTTCGTGGCCGAGCAACTGCGCCAGATCATGGCTGAGCTGGGGTTTGCCACCGTCGACGAGATGGTGGGGCACGTCGAATGCCTACGGCAGACCCGCGCCGTGCGCTCATGGAAGGCACGCCTGCTCGACCTCTCGTCGCTACTCGCCAAGCCGCAGGTCGATTTCGGCCGCGCGATTCCCGACGCGCATTGTCCCCATTTCCTCGTCAGCGCCCAGGCTCCCAATACGTTGCCCGAGACACTCGATGCGACGCTGCTCATCCCCTACACGCAGTTCGCGCGCGAGCGTCTCGAACCCATCAACTTCCACGTGGACATCACGAACGTGAACCGTTGCGTGGGCACCATGCTCGGTTCCGACGTGACGGCGCATCATCCCGAGGGGCTGCCCTACGACTTCATCAGGATCGACTGCAGCGGGTCGGGCGGCATGAGCTTTGGCGCGTTTTTGCCCAAGGGCATCATGCTCACGATTTCGGGCGAGGCAAACGATTACTTCGGCAAGGGGCTTTCGGGTGGAACGGTCGCGGTCGCCCCATCGAGCAGGGCGACGTTCAGGCCCGAGGAAAACGTCATCGTGGGCAACGTCGCCTTCTACGGCGCGACGTCGGGCAGGGGCTTCGTGAACGGCCTCGCCGGGCAGCGCTTCGCCGCGCGCAACTCGGGTGCGGACCTGGTCGTCGAGGGAATCGGCGACAACGGCTGCGAGTACATGACGGGTGGGTGCGTGCTCGTCCTGGGCGAGGTGGGCATCAACTTCGCGGCGGGCATGAACGGTGGCGTGGCCTACGTCTACGATGCGGCGCATTCGCTCGAGGCCCATTGCAACCGGGAGTTCGTCGACATCCTCGAGCCCGATCGAGACGAAATCGCGCTCATCCGCGAGCTCATCGAGGCACATGTGCAGATCACGACCAGTCCGCTTGGCGTCATGCTGCTCTACCGCTTCGACGACATAGCGCATCATTTCAAGAAGGTCATTCCGGACGAGTATCGCAAGATGCTCGCTATGACGGCGCAGCTCGAGGCGGACGGCTGCACGCACGAGGAGGCACAGGAACGTGCCTTCGAGTTACTGAGAGCGGAGGCGTGACATGGGGCGCACGGGAGCATATCTCCAGGTTGAACGTAGGGAGCACGGCGTGCGTCCCGCGCGCGAGGCCGTGGCGGATTACGGGGAGTTCGCGCTACCGCTTTCCGCCGACGAGCAACGCGAGCAGGCGAGCCGCTGCATGAACTGCGGCGTGGCGTTTTGCCAGAGCGGCGGCATCCTCGACGACATCGTCGCCGCGACGGGCTGTCCGCTCCATAACCTCATTCCCGAGGTCAATGACCTGCTCTACCGTGGACGACTCGACGATGCGTACGCACGCCTGCTGTTGACCAATCCCTTCCCGGAATTCACCGGCCGCGTGTGTCCGGCGCCGTGCGAGGTCGCATGCAACCTCGGCTTGCATGACGATGCGGTCACCATCCACGACAACGAGCGTCTACTCTCCGACTACGGGTGGAGCCAGGGCATGCGTCCGCTTGTCCCCGCGCCTGACGCCGCCCCGCTCGTGAGCGTCGTGGGGTCCGGTCCCGCCGGCTTGGCGCTTGCCTGGGAGCTCGCACGACGTGGCGTGCGCGTGCGCGTGTACGAGAGGGACGAGCGCCCCGGTGGCCTGCTCACCTACGGTATTCCCAACATGAAGCTTCCCAAGGAGGTCGTGCAGCGTCGCATCGACCTCATGCGCGATTCTGGTGTGGAGTTCGCCTGCGGGACGGACGCTGTCCAGATGGCGGGAAAGATCCTCTCGGCTTCCGATGCCGTCGTCCTTGCCGTCGGCTCCAGCGTCGCCCGCGACATGCCCATAGAGGGACGCGAGCTCGATGGCATCCGCCTCGCGCTCGACTACCTGGGCGAGGTGACGCGTGCGCTACTCGAGGGGCGCGATGCGACGATCGACGCGGCGGGCAAGGACGTCGTAGTCATCGGTGGCGGCGATACCGGCGTCGATTGCGTTGCCTGCGCCTTGCGCCAGGGCGCGAAGAGCGTGCGCCAGGTCATTCGCGCGCAGCGGCCCTCGGACGAGGGTAGCGCCTCGTGGCCCGGTCCGAGAGCGGCCTACACGCAAGGGTACGGGCAGCGCGAGGCCGAGGAGCTGCTCGGCAGCGACCCGCGCATCTGGTCGACGGACACGATTGCCTTCGTGGGCGATGGCGCTGTCGAGGCCGTGTGCATCCAGGACCTCGCCTATGACGGGGGCAGGCACCTCGTCGAGGGGACGCAGCGGGAGATTCCCGCCCAGCTCGTCCTCATCGCCAAGGGCTTTCTCGGGGCAGACGACGCACTGTTCGAGGCGTTTGGCGTCACGGGTGCATCGGATGCGGATGAATTGCATGGGTTGCGGGCAGTTGGCGACGCGATAGTGCCGGTCTACGTGGCCGGCGATGCGCGCATGGGCTCGACGCTCGTGGCGACGGCGATTGCCGATGGGCTTGCCTGTGCCGACGAGGTGTGCGCCGCCCTTCGACTCTAGACCTCGAGCTCCTTTAGGCAGACCGGTTGCTCGGGGACGGGGATGTCGAGGGCGTCGCATGCGAGCGTGCGCAGATCCTGGATGCTGGCCGCATAGCAAGCCAACGCGTCTATCCAGCGGCGCAGGCAAGCCCGTCCGTCATCGGTCAGGTTGTAGCAGCGCTTGGCGGGGCCGGATTCCGACGTGTCCCACTCGCTCGTGACCAGTCCGTTGTTCTCCATCTGCTTGAGGATGCGATAGATGCCTGTGGGGTCGGGGGCATTGCCGTTGAACATGGGACCGCTCGTCATCTCCTGGATGATGAGGTATCCGTGCACGGGCTTATCGGAACGCGCGAGCACGGCGAGAATCGAAGGTTGCGTTAGGCGGCTCAGGCTCTTGCCGAGCTGTCCGCATTCACTGAGTTGCTCTTCGGACTTTGGGTGGCAGGCAGACCACATGTATTAGCTCCCTTACGTGAATCGAATAGGGCTTCATCATACGCCAAATCTTGCTCGAAAAGAAAGAAAGCCGCGTATGCGGCAAAAAGGGTGCTTACGAGATGCTTGGGACGTGCCGGCCTAGAAGCATGTCCCAAGCATCTGCCCGCAACGAAGCGAATCATGCGCTGCATATGCGTAAGCGAGTTGACACTAACCAGTATAGGATATAATCTGCTACTGGCGCAAGTGTAAATATCAAATACGAGAATATACGCGGAGAAACTCGCCAAAAGCCCCGCGCAAGCGCAGAGAAAGCCCCGTTTTCGTCGAAGGAGAAAGGAACCGACATGGATTATCAGGGTTATCACGATTGGTACACGTTGGACGTCGATCCCGCGAAATACTATGCGGAGATAGCCGCCGTGCAGGATCCCGATCCGCAGGCGACGGCCCGCACGCGCGACACGGATGAGACGATTCTGCCCTCCGCTCGCGAGCGGCTCTTCAACATCTCCGCCGAGATAAAGAACCACTTCCACGAGTTTGGTGCTCCCATGCCGCCGCTCATGGAGGGATGCACGGTGGTCGACCTGTGCTGCGGGTCAGGGCGCGACACGTACCTCGCCGCACAGCTCGTGGGCGAGCAGGGCAAGGTCATCGGCGTGGAACCCGATGCGAGCCGCCTTGCCAGGGCCGAGAAGTACCTTGACCAGGAAATCGCCCAGTTTGGCTATGACGCTCCCAACGTCGAGCTCATTCACGGCGTGCCCGAGGACCTTTCGATGATTCCGGACGAGTCCGTCGACATCGTTATCTCGAACTGCACCTTCAACCTCTCTCCCGACAAGGAGGCGTACGTCAGGGAGGTGCACCGCATCCTCAAGGAAGACGGTGAATGGTACTTCACTGACGTATTCACCGATCGTCGCATCCCGCTCGAGAAGGCCCATGACATCAAGCTACGTGCCCTGCGTCTGGCCGGTGCCATGTACATCAACGACTTCCGCCGTCTCGTGCAGCATTTCGGTTTTCTCGACCCGCGCTATCCCATGACCTTCAAGACGCCGCTTTCGGCAAGCGAGCAGGCGCTGTTCCCCGATATCGCGTTCGCGACCATAACCGCGCGCGTGATGAAGTCGAGCTGGGCCGAGGACGTGTGCGAGTCCTATGGCGAGACGGTGACCTACAAGGGCAACCTTCCCGACTACCCGGACATGTTCCTCTTCGACTTCAACATCAAGTTCCCCACGGGCAAGACCTGCCCCGTTTGCGGCAACGTCTCCGCAATAGCGGCTCACTCGCGCTATAGTGCGGCTTTTGAGTACACGGGCAATCGCGACCAGCACATCGGCGATACCCATGGCGACCCCATCATCAAGACGGCTCCCGACTACGAGGGCGTGTATGACGAGGACGACCAGCCGATCAACGCGAGCTGCTGCTAGCAAGATGGAGCGTTAGATGCCATACGATACGTTCAACACATACGGCGGGGCCTCCGCCATGCACGAGGATACGGCGACGACCAAGGCAGCCAAGAAGGATGCCGACGTCACGTCCGACAAGATTCGCTTCATGGTCATGAGCGGGTTTCTGGGCGCGGGCAAGACCACGACGATGATCGCCCTGGGCGAGCACATGAACAAGACCTACGGCAAGGTCGGCATCATCGCCAACGACCTGGGCGCGAATCTCGTCGACACCAACCTCACGCAGACGAGCGGGTGCACGGTCGAGGAGATCGCGAGCGGGTGCATCTGCTACCAGATGGACAACACCATCGACAAGATTCGCCGCCTGCGTGACCGCGATGGCGCCATCTTCGTCATGAGCGACATCCCCGGTTTGGGCGTCGGCGCGCTCGATCACGTCTACCATCGTCTCGTGGACGACTGCGCGGATTGGATTACGCTGTCGCCGTTCACGGTGCTCGTCGATCCCGAGCGCATCAAGCTGCTGCTGCCCGAGGGCGAGGACATCAACCTGCCCGAGGAGATCAAGTACCTCATGCAGCTTCAGCTCGAGGAAGCCGACCTCATCGTGCTCAACAAGATCGACGTCATGACGCCCGAGGAGGTCGAGCGCGACGTCGCCTTCCTGCGCGAGGCGTGTCCGGACATTCCGGTCATGACCATCTCGGCACTGCGTGGCGATGGCATTCCCGAGCTCGCGGAGTACCTCGAGACGCACGAGAGTATGCTCAAGAACTTCTCGGTGCGCGACAACGAGAAGTTCCAGGAGGCCGAAAAGACCCTCACCTGGTACAACCGCCGTCTCTTCTTCAAGCAGCTCGACGACGAGAAGATCGACTGCAACGCCGTCATCGACGATCTCATCGAGGAGATTCGCATGGGGCTCATCGAAAAGAAGCGCAACGTCCCACACCTCAAGACCTTCGCGACGGCTGGTGCCGGTGACTTCAACAAGTGCTCGCTTCTGGGCATCGACTACGACATCGAGCACACGCAGCCCTTCCTGCGCAAGCACAAGAAGATGTCCATGATCATCAACGCGCGTGCCGTGTGCGAGTCGCGGCCCTTCGCGCGTATCGTCGACGATGCCGTGGATTTCGTCTGCGACAAGTACAACCTGGACGCGCAGGTGTTCTTCACCGAGTGCTTCAACATGGGCGACGAGGGAAGGTAGCCGTGGCAGGGGTCGACATCCGCGCCATGGTGCGCGAGTATTATGGCGAGACACTTGCGGATAGCGAGGACCTGCGCACCAATGCGTGCACCTGCGCCACCACGGCTCCCCCCAAGTACGTGCTCGACATCTTCCCGGAGCTCGACCCGGAAATCGTCTCGCACTTCTACGGGTGCGGGAGCCCCCTGCCGCCGGCGCTCGAAGGTGCCACGGTGCTCGATTTGGGCTGCGGCACGGGTCGCGACGTCTTCATCGCTGCCAAGCTCGTTGGGCCGGAAGGCCACGTCATCGGCGTCGACATGACACCGAGCCAGCTCGAGTTCGCGCGCAGTCACGAGGCCGCACAGATCGAGCGGCTGGGTTTGCCCCAGAGCAACGTCGAGTTCATCGAGAGCTACATCGAGGACATGTCCGCGATTCCCAGCGAGAACGTCGACGTCGTCATCTCCAACTGCGTGATCAACCTCTCGCCCTTCAAGCAGGAGCTTTTCGAGGAGATATTCCGCGTGCTCAAGCCCGGGGGAGAGCTGTACTTCTCGGACATATTTTCCGACCGACGCGTGCCGGAGGGGTTCTACGACGATCCCATCCTGCGCGGCGAGTGCCTGTCCGGCGCCATGTACGTCGAGGACTTCCGGCGCATGCTGGCGCGTTGCGGCACGCAGGTCTGCTATGACGTCGCCCACGAGCCGCTCGAAGTCGGGGACTTCCAGATCGCGACCAAGCTCGGCAGCATCGGCTTCGCGTCGCGCACTATGCGCGCCATCAAGTGCGACAAGTTCGAGGACCGCGAGGAGGACTACCAGCAGACGGCGACCTATCTGGGCACCATGCCCGAGAACAAGCGCTATTTCGACCTCGATGGCGAGATGCGCTTCATCAAGGACCGTCCCGTTGCCGTCAGCGGCAACATGGCGACCTTCCTCGAGAACAGCCGCTACGGCGAGCACTTCAGGATAACGCCGCGGCGCGAGCACGTCGGCCCCTTCGACTTTGCGGCGGCCAATGCCGCATTGCAGGTCACGCGGGGCAAGCGCGGCATCGACCTCGAGTGGATCGAGGACTCCTGCGCCAAGCTCGGCATCGAGCCTTTCGACGAGCGCATTCACGACAAGGCCCTACTCGAGAGCGCGAGTCTCGACACCATGCAGGTCAACGTCACCTATCGCTGCAATCTCGCCTGCAACCACTGCTATCTGTCCTGCTCGCCCAAGAACGAGGAGTGCATGACGCGCGAGACCATGGAGGCGGTGCTTGCCGCCTTCGAGACCGGCGGGTTCAAGGTCATGGACATAACTGGCGGCTCGCCTGAGATGAACCCGGAGCTCGAATGGTTCATCGGGGAGGCGTCCAGGATCGCCGAGCAGGTGATCGTGCGCTCGAACCTCGTCATCCTGGACGATCCCGAATACGCGCATTTCAAGGACGTCTACGTCAAGCACAAGGTCAAGCTCGTCACCTCGATGCCCTACTTCGATGCCGCCGGCGTGGACGAGCAGCGCGGGGCCGGTAGCTTCGCGAGCATCATGAAGGTGCTGCGCGACATGAATGCACTTGGCTACGGCGTCGACCCCGAGTTGCAGATTGATCTGGCCTACAACGTCGACGGGCCCTTCCTGCCACCCGACCAGGCCGATCTGGAGGACTTCTACCGCTACGAGCTCGAGCATGCCGAGGGCGTGAAGTTCAACGGGCTGTACGCGATGAACAACTGGAACATGGGGCGCTTCGCCGGCAAGCTGCTCGCCGCGCGTACCTACGACGCGTACAACAAACTGCTCGCGGACAACTACAACGGCGCGACCGTCGCCCACATCATGTGCCGCACGCAGCTCAACGTCGATTACGATGGCGGTCTCTATGACTGCGAGGTCAACCACGTCCTGGGCCTGCCATTGGACGGGCCGGCCAACGTGCGTGACATCGTCGATGCGCCGCTGCCAAGGGGCCGCAGCGGGGCGAGCCCCATCTGCTATTCGTGTGCCGCGGGCTGTGGTTCCAGTTGCGGTGGCAGTCTGCTCGAGAAGTACGCGAAGTGAGATGGGTGAGACACATTGGACAGGTACATCTGCCTCATTTGTTCCATAATGAGACAGATGTACCTGTCCAATGTGTCTCACCCTGAAACCTGAAAGGACCAGCTCATGCTCTTTGCCAACATCGACATCCTCGACGAGAACCTCGACCACAAGCGCGGCATGTTCGTGGGCACCGAGGGCAGTCACATCACCTACGTGGGCGCCGAGGAGCCCGCCGACACCGCACGCTTTGGCGAGCGCTACGACGGCACGGGCAAGCTGCTCATGAGTGCGTTCTACAACACGCACGCGCACACGCCCATGACGCTGCTGCGTGGCTACGCCGAAAACCAGCCCCTTCAGCAGTGGCTTAACGACACGGTCTGGCCCTTCGAGGGTAAGATGGACATGGAGAAGAAGCACCACTACTGGGGCTGCATGCTCAGCCAGGCCGAGATGCTGCGCTATGGCGTGGTGGGCTACACCGACATGTACTTCGCCACCATCGACCGCTGCGAGGCGACCCTCGAGGCGGGCATGAAGGCCAACCACTGCGATGGTGGCACGATGTGCTTCGTCGAGACCGACTACGACACGCTGCCCGTGGCGGCGGTGAACGAGCAACTCTTTGCCGAGTACCAGAACGCCGGCGACGGCCGCGTGAAGATCGACATGTGCGTGCACGGCGAGTACACCACGCCTCAGGGCATGATCGAGCGTTGCGTGGCCGAGGCCAAGGCGCACGATACGGGCCTGCATATCCACCTGGCCGAGACCAAGCTCGAGTGCGACGAGTGCAAGGAGCGACACGACGGCATGACCCCGGCGGCCTGGTTCGATCACCTAGGTGCCTTCGATATTCCCGTCACCGCAGCGCACTGCGTGTGGGTCGAGCCCTCCGACATCGAGCTCATGGCGGCAAAGGGCGTGAACGTGAGCCTGAACCCTGCGAGCAACATGAAGCTCGCGAGTGGTTTTGCGCCGGTGCAGACCATGATAGATGCCGGTGTGCATTGCTCGATCGGCACGGACGGCATGGCATCGAACAACACCCACAACATCCTGCAGAGCGCGTACCTGCTCGCCTGCGCCCAGAAGGGTAACGCGCTCGATCCCGCCATCATCACGCCCAAGGAGATCCTGCGCATGCTTACGGTCAACGGCGCGCGTTCCCAGCGTCGCCATGATTGCGGCGTGCTGGCGCAGGGCAAGCGCGCCGACCTCATCGTCATGGACATCGACACGCCGTGGATGACGCCCGTGCACGACATCGCGACCAACCTCGTCTACAGCGCTAACGGCGCGGACGTGGTGCTCACCATGTGTGACGGCCAGGTGCTCTACAGGGACGGGGAGTACGAGACCATCGACGTCGAGAAGGCCAAGGCCGAGGTCAAACGCAGCGTCGACGAGGTGCTCGTGGCGCTGTAGGGCTGCAAATTCCACTATGGAATAGATGACTCCTGTTCGAGTAAGGTGCATGCTATACTATGAATATAGCATGCACTTTGCATGAAGGAGGAAATGATGCCATCCTTGCAGGTAAGAGACCTTCCGGAGTCTTTGTATGAGGAGCTGCGTCGTTGTGCGGTTGAGCAGGATCGCAGCATCTCCCAGCAGACTGTGCACCTGTTGCGTGCAAGTCTTGAGGCATATCGTTTGCGCCAGGAGAACCTAGGGCAAATGCTGGCGCATGATGAAGGCGTTGCTCAGATTATCCAGTTTCTGACCATGCGTTCGCCGCATGAAGACGACCAGGTTGCTGCTCGCATCAAGCGCCGCAAGGAGACTTTTGCGCGTATCGACAAAGCTCCGCTGCCATCTGTTGGCGAATTCGCCGATCCGGCGGCGGTTATTCGTGCCATGCGCGACGAGCGTGATGCTGCGTATCCCGAGTTGCTAACGGGCGCAAAACAAGGAGAAGACGCATGATAGTCCTCGATTGCTCTGCGGCCATTGGCATCTGTCAAAATACCGAACCCGGCCTAGGCTTTCGCGCCCTCATGCTTGAGGGTGATGAGATTCTTGCGCCGGATTTGTTCAAAATAGAGATTCGCAACGTCATGTGGAAGTACGTTCGAGCAGGATTGCTTGACGAGAAAGCGGCAGGGCGCGGAGTTGAGGACGCGCTGTCTCTCGTTGATCGCTTCATCGCAACAGACGAGAACATTGACGAAGCTTATGCCGAATCGGTGCTTCGAGGACATGCCGTGTATGACATGCTCTATGCCACTCTCGCCCGGCGTCATGCATGTTGTTTGTTTACTGTAGATAATAAATTAAAAAAGGTATGCAGAAGCATGGGCGTTGATGTGGTCGAAGAGATTGAGTTTTCCTGAGGCCCTTGTGCCGACTGCTATCTGGACCAACATTGGCTTTCCCTGGCTCTTCTTTTCCTGCTTCCTTTTTACGAACAGCAGTTGACCCTGACACTGTGTCGGGGTTTAGACTTGTCGTAACGGAAATCCGCATGGAAAGACGAGTCGATGAAGAATGATTCCGACATGCTCGAAGTCAGGCAGGTTTGTAGCCTCACGGGTGCAACGGCGCGGCAGTTGCGCACATGGGATGCGCGGGGGCTCTTGCATGCCGTACGCACGGGCGAGCAGATCGCGAACAACCGCAAGCTCTTCTCCGCAGACGACGTGGAGCGCGTGCGTGACATCTTGCTGCTTCGCAAGCTCGGTCTCGGCTTGGATGACATCCGCATCATCCTAGAGGCACCTGACGAGGAGTGTTGCGAGCATCTTGCGCGACATGCGGAGGTGCTTCGTCATGATTACGCGCGCCTTCAGAAGCTCATCCGGCTTTCCGATGCGGCGGAAGTCCTCGGTATCGAGCGCGTGAGGCAGGATGCCTCCCTCCTCGGGAGCTATAACTTGCTGGCCAGTTCGTATGACAAAGACGAGAATCTCCGGCAGGTTTCTCGCTGGATTGCCAGTCATACGGAACGTGACGTCTCCTCGTTCGCCGACGAGATCCTCGAAGTTGCTTCACTGTTTGCGAAGGCGAGCGAGCAGCCCGAGTGGCATCAGGTCGAGATGTGCGTCGCCCGGTTTTGCGACATGTGGTCAAAGCGCTTCGGTTGGCCGAGCGTCGGGCAGATGCTTGCGCTCCATCTTGCCTTTGGCGAGGAAAACGAACGAACGAGCCGTATCGACGAGGCCTGCGGAGAGGGCACTTCGGGGTTCATGGCCCAGGCATTCCTCCTCGCGTGGATATCAAGTGCCCTCGAGACGCTCGATGATGTCCTCGTGCATCTCTACCTGGCGTATTTAGATGAGGATGAACAGATAAACTTGCAGAATATCGGCGAGGTATTGGTTGCAATAGCATGCGAGTTCATGGGTTGCCCGCACATTGCCGAGCCAGCTGCCGTCGTCCGTTCCGGTGAGCATGTGCGAAGCGTCGTCGATGATTTCTTCGTGCTTGTGGAAGATTTCGCTCTAGACGAGGGGATTGACCGTTTCCTGCGCCTCGAGGATTTTCCATCCATCGACGCCTCTTCGATGAGGCTCGCGCGAGAATTGACCACCGCCTATATCCAGGATGAACTGGCACGGTGGAAACAGAATGGTGGCGATGACGCTATCCGAGGGTGCGCTTGCGAGTGGCTCGGCGATGTTGCGACGCTTTGGGTGCTCGAGACGGGGACGGGGCAAGATGACGCAAAAGCGGAAGCATGGCTGGCAGGAGCAGATGACGAGGAACTCGACGAACGGTTTTCGACCTGGTTCGAAGAGTGGATTGAAGAACGTTATGGGGACCCTCCCGAGGCGCATTGGGCTACGGAAGAGGAGTCATGTGCGAGGGAGAAGGCGACACGCGAGTATATCGAACGCCACGATAGCGGGCTAGAAGTTGATGAGTGATGCGACGGTGCAATCGAGTGCGTCGGCGATGCGCCCCAGGTCATCCATGCCCACGTTGACGCGCCCTGATTCTATGCGCCAAATGTGCGACTTCGAGCTGCCGATCATGAGCGCGAGTCGCGCTTGAGAAAGCCCCTGGCTTTCCCGGCGGGCGCGAACGGCGGCACCTAGGGCGAGCTTTTTCTCTTCAGCATTCATGGCACATAAGCCTATGTGCTAAGCTGTGCGAGATGGCTTCAAATATGAAGCCATCTATAAGGAGCAATGAAAAGAGCGGGGTTTCGAGAATTGCGGCGTGCCCTATGTTGCACGCATCGCATGCTTGATTAACGGGGGAAACAGCATGAAGGCGATAAAGAAGGCACTAACAACTGCGGGCATAGCGCTTCTTTCCGTGATGATGCTACTTGCACTTGTGGGCTGCGATTCGGAGGAAATGAAAAGCGCAAAAGAAGGTTTCAACGGCGAGGTAACACGCATACAGGCGAGTTACAACGACCTTCAAGCAGAGATATCGACTGCCCAAGAACTCGCCGCAACCGATGAAATCCCTCTCGACGATTCCCTGAAGCCTGCCCTCGAAGATGCCATCTCAACTGCGAAGACGATCAAATTCGAAAAGCCGGCGATGCCTTCTGACATGGACGAGATAGTCGCTGCCACGGAGGGACTCAAGGACGAAGGCTATGACGATGAGGTCCAAGTGCTCAAGGATGCCGAGACCGCATTGAGCAACAGCATAGAGCAGAGAAGGCTCGTAACGGCACCTTCCGAGGCTTTTGTAATAGAGCGTCTCCAAGGTGTTGAAGGCGTTGGGGAAATCACGGCGCTAACGGAAGAGTCTGATCAGAACAGACTGCTTGGCAAGCAAGGCTCCTATTACGCAAAGATTGTTTTCGCGAGTCCGCTTGTTGACCAAAGCAGGGTCATCGGCTCCAATCTCGCAGAAAGAGGCATCGACGCCGGAGGTTCGATCGAAGTATTCGAAACCGAGGAAGCGGCCAAAAAGCGCTGCGACTATATCGCCACATATGATGGCACTTTCATGAAGGCGGGAACACATGCGGTTATCGGAACTGTCCTTGTCCGCACATCCGACGAATTGACTGCAAGCCAGCAAAAGCAGCTCGAGGCAAACATTATCGCGGCATTGACGAGGTTGTAGCAGTTTGTCACTGGAGAAGTACCCGGTGTTGGAGTTGTCCTGTACCCAGCTCGGCCTCTCGAGGCTGGACGCAACGAGGCGACGCTCTAAAACCATGCGCGTGTTCGGGAAGGAGCAAGAAAATGATGCAACAAGAAGGTGGCTCTGGAAAGAAGAGGTCTGCTTCGGAATTGTTCACGCTCAAGGTCGGGCTCATTTGCCTGGCTGTTGGCCTTCTCCTCGGAATCATCGGAACCATATTCGTCCAGAACCATAATCCGAAGGACGAGCATGCACTTAGCCCCTCGGTGGTCTTTTCTCGTGTTGTCGCCCAGAATGAGCTGGTAAGTGCCGCACAGGATTACAGCATCGTCGATAAGGTATCGAATACGGGCTCGTTCTTCGGTTTGTTTGATTTGCCGTTTACCAGCAATAGCTTCTGGTATCGCTATGTTGGAAATATAAAGGCAGGCGTTAATCTGGAAACCGCGCAGATCAGAACCTTTGGCAGAGGCATAACGATTGTCCTCGACCAGCCCTACATCATCTCCAATACGCCGGACATGGTCGTCTCTGGCGTGCTCGAGGAAAACAATAATATCCTAAACCCCATTCACATCGATCAAGTCGACATGTTTCGAGCAAAGTGTATCGAGGACAGCGAAAGGGCCGCCATCGAAGGCGGCCTCATGGATGAGGCTCGTGCAAACGCCGAGAATGACATCAGGAGCATCTTCATCGGCGCGTTTGGCGACAAATATACGGTCAATTTCATTTGGCGGGATGCTTCGTAGCCATATCAGGCGATTGTCGGGTACTGTCGCCAAGAAATATCGTCTGCTGACCGCTTGCGACGTTGATTTGCCAAAGACGGCGGGCGCGTGACCATCGAAAGGTGCGAAAAGGGCCCATTTCGCCAGGCTTTGGGGTCAGTGACTGTCATGCTTGGCATTTTGGGGTCAGCGGCCAGTGATTCTTGGCGACAAGATGCGGATTACGGTCAACAACCGGCAATTTTTGGCGGTACACATGCGATGGCTGACAGCTCATGGCGGGGCATGTTTCAACCGCATTGATGGGCCGATAGGCCGGTGAGCAAAAACGGGGCGGCTGCATGTGCAACCGCCCCGTACGTTTCACGAATATGCGACAGCGAGGAAACCTCTACCCGATCTCCTTGGCGGCCCAAGTGTCCTCAGTGCCTTCGAGCTGTGCCTCGACGAGCTTGTCCTCCTCGATCTCCTCGACGGGCAGCGGGGCGTCCTTGCCGGGGAAGAACTCGATGCCCTTCTTGCGGCGAGCCATGTACTCGGCGGATGCCGTGAACAGCACGTCAGAGGAGGAGTTGAGCGCCGTCTCGCAGGAGTCCTGGATGACGCCGATGATGAGGCCGACGGCGACGACCTGCATGGCGATATCCTGGCCGATGCCGAACAGTGAGCAGGCGAGCGGGATGAGCAGCAGTGAGCCACCGGCCACACCCGATGCGCCGCAGGCGCCAACGGCAGACAGGATGCTCAGTACGACCGCCGTGGGGAAGTCGACCTGGATGCCGAGCAGATGCACGGTCGCCATCGTCATGATCGAGATGGTGACGGCCGCGCCCGCCATATTGATGGTCGCGCCGAGCGGGATGGATACTGAGTAGTTGTCCTTGTTCAGGCCGAGGTTCTGGCACAGTTCCATGTTGACGGGGATGTTCGCCGCCGAGCTACGGGTGAAGAACGCCGTGATACCCGAGTCCTTGAGGCAACGCAGGACGAGCGGGTAGGGGTTCTTGCGGATGCAGACGAAGACGATGATGGGATTGACCACGAGGGCGATGAGCAGCATGCAGCCGACGAGCAGCAGGATGATCGCGCCATAGGAGGTGAAGATCTCGAGGCCGCTCGTGGACACGGAGGTGTAGACGAGGCCGAGGATGCCGAACGGTGCGAGGTTGATGATCCAGCGCACGACGCGCGTGATCGCCTCGGAGATGTTCTCGAAGACGGTCTTGGTGGACTGCCTGGCGCTGCGCAGCGCGATGCCGAGAACGATCGCCCATGCCAGGATGCCGATGAAGTTGCCCTTCATGAGCGCGTCGACGGGGTTGGAGAAGATGTTGGTCACGAGCGTGAGGAGCACGGCGCCGATGCCCTCGGGGGAGGCGGCGATGTCTTCGGGCGGATTCGCGAGCTGGATGTCGACAGGGAAGGCGAAGCTCACGAGCACGGCGATGAACGCCGAGAGGATCGTCGACACGATGTAGAGCAGGATGACGGTCTTCATGGAGCCGGCGGTCTTGGCGTTGGCAAGCGCGCTTAGGACCAGGAAGAAGACGAGGACGGGGGCGACGGCCTTCAGCGCGCTGACGAACAGCGTGCCCAGCAGGTCGATGATCATGATCTGGTCCCATGCGAATGCCTGGGAGCACACGCCCAGGACGGCACCGATGACCAGACCCATGACGATGCGCCAGATGAGGCTAATCGAATTCCACTTTCTCAAGAGCTCCATGGTTTCTCCCAACATAATTCACACATAACTTTTCGCATGATACCGCAAATCAAGGGACGCCGCCGAACGCTCGCGCATGACAATCGCGTCTGTGGTATGTGCGACATGCGCATTTCTTCTTCAAAACGAATACAATGGGAGAGATACCGCCCGAGAGAATTCCTGGAGGGAGTGCGAATCGCATGAAAGTTGCGTTTTTCCCCGGTTGCATGGTCGACATGTTCTATCCCGAAATCGGCATCGCCGCGGTCAACGTGCTCGAGCGCCTCGGTTGTGAGGTCGAGATGCCCGAAGAGCAGGTTTGCTGCGGACAGGGGCTTCTCAACTCGGGATACGCCAAGGAGACGGTACCCGTCGCCAAGAACATACTCGATGCCTACGATCTCGACGAGTACGAAACGATTGTCTCGCTCACTGGTTCGTGCATGAACGCCATCATCAACGATTACCCCACGGTGCTCGAGGATGTGGAGTACCTGCACAAGGTCGAGCGCATCCGTCCACGCATGTTCGAGTTCACCGATTTCATCGTCAACCAGCTGCACGTGACCGATGTGGGCGCGAGCTTCCATCACAAGGTCACCTACCACAAGAGCTGCCACGTCACGCGCATGCTCGGCATCAAGGAGCCGCCCCTCAAGCTGCTCGAGGCGGTCGACGGGCTCGAGTACATCGAGATGGTGCACGCCGAGCGTTGCTGCGGCTTTGGCGGCACCTTCTCGTTCAAGGAGCCCGAGATTTCGGCCGAGATCGTCAAGGAGAAGTGCGCGACTATCATCGAGACGGGCGCCGACGTCGTGTGCGGAGCCGACGTGCCCTGCCTCATGAACATCAAGGGCGCGCTTGCGCGCCTGCATGCGCAGGGTGCGGTCGACCGTGACATCCGCGTCATGCACATCGCCCAGATCCTGGATGCGAGGGAGTAGCCATGGCCATCTTGTATAACACCGAGGAGTCCCTGCGCGAGCGCGCCGCCAAGTGCATCGAGGACGACTTCAAGCATCAGGCGATCGAGACGGCGCAGGAGACCTTCTACCAGAAGCGCCAGGTGCTTGTTGACGAGGAGCCCGATTGGCAGGGCCTGCGCACGACGGCGGCACGTATCCGCGATCATGTCGCCAAGAACCTCGACTATTACGTGAAGCAGTTCGCGCAAAACGCGAGCGACCATGGCGTGCACGTGCACTTCGCGACCACGGGCAATCAGGCGCTTTGGGAGGCGCTCGACATCTTCGAGAACCACGGGGCGTTCAAGGCGGTCAAGTCAAAGAGCATGATGACCGAGGAAATCGGCCTCAACCACGTGCTCGAGGAGGCCGGCGTCCAGGTTATCGAGACCGACTGCGCCGAGAACATCCTGCAGACGGCCGGCGACATGCCCTCGCATATCGTCGTGCCCGCGCTACACCATACGCGTGACGACATCGCCGAGCTCTATCGCAAGAAGTGCGGCTACGACGGTGATAACGTTCCCGAGAACATTACGCACTTCCTGCGCAAGATGCTGCGCCCGGAGTTCCTCGACGCTCAGGTGGGCATACGCGGCTGCAACATGGCCGTGGCCGAAACCGGGTCGGTGACGCTCGTCACCAACGAGGGTAACGGACGCATGGTCGACACGTTCCCGCCGGTGCAGATCGTCTTCGTCGGCATCGACCGCATCGTCCCCACGCTCGAGTCCCTCGACATCTTCATGGCGCTGCTTCCCAAGAGCGCGGTCGGCTCCAAGATGACGGCGTACTTCAGCGTGGATACCGGCGCGCGCCGCGATGGCGAGCTGGATGGTCCGGCCGAGGTCCACTACATCATCATGGACAACGGTCGACACGACCTCCTCGACACGGAGTTCGAGCCCATGATGCGCTGCGTGCGCTGCGGCGCGTGTCTCAACATCTGCCCCGTGTACCGTCACATAAGCGGGCATGGCTACGGCTCCATCTATCCCGGCCCCATGGGCATCGTGCTCACGCCCCAGCTCGTGGGCTATGGTGACGCCAACGCCAAGGCGATGACCTTTGCCTGCACGTTGTGCGGGGCGTGCAGCGAGCATTGCCCGGTGCGCATCCCGATTCACGACCTCGTGCGCGACCATCGCATAGAGATCGTCGACGAGGGAAAGAACAACAAGGTCGAGGTCCCTATCTTCAAGGCCATGCAGGCCATGTGGTCGAGCAGTCCGTTGTACATGGCGCTCATGCGCCTAGGCCGTCCCGTCATGAACATTCTTACGCGCGGCGGATCGTCACTTGACGAGCGCAGCGCCTGGATACCAGTGCTCGGTAGCTGGACCTCGTCGCGTGACTTCGACGTCATCGCACCGTATCGCTTCCGCACCTGGCTGGCCGAGCATAACGCGGCCCGTGCCGAGGAGCGTGCGCAGGCGCGCGAGGACAAGGACCAGAAGGGCGGTGCATGATGGAGCGTGCGACACTCGAGAGCTTTTTGGCTCCCATCTCAAGGCAACTGGGGCATGAGGATGTCCCGCAGCACGTCGAGCCCCTCGACTACGCGAAGAACCCGCCTGCGCGTCGTACCGACGGGCTTTCGCACGCGCGCCTCGTGGACATGTTCGCCGACGAGTCCGAGAAGATTCGCGTGGGCGTGCACCGTTGCAAGTCCGCCGAGGTCGCCAAGGTCATCAAGGACATCATCAAGGCCGATGGCGAGCCTGGTTCGGTCGTGTTCGCCGACGACCACCGCATCGAGAGGCTCGAGGTGCCCCAGGCGCTCGAGAAGTGCAAGAAGGTGACCTCCGCCACGCGTTGGGATGCGTCCGCGGGGCGCGACGCCATGGTCGACGCATGCAACGCGGCGCGCTACGGCATCACGTTCGCCAAGGGCGGCATCGCCGAGACCGGTACCATCGTCCAGCTATGCGACGAGAGCTGCGGGCGTGCCATCAGCCTGCTGCCGCTCGTGCACATCGCGATCGTCAATGCGGCCGACGTGAAGGCGACCATGGGTGATTGGCTTGCCGAGCTCGACGAGGAGGGCGCGCCCGCAGGCGATAACCTTCCCTCACAGATCTGTTTCATCAGCGGACCGTCGGCGACGGCCGACATCGAGCTCGTACGCGTCGAGGGCGTTCACGGCCCGATGTTCGTCCACTACGTCATCGTCGAAGGGCGTGGCCTGCATAGCCTAGCTTAGCCGAACATCCCGCCGCCCTTGAAGTTCAGGTCGCCGTTGAGGCCGGACTCGTCGGGCAGATCGGCTTCCTCGTCGAGGAAGCCCACGATCTTGCGCACGGCGTACTTGAAGGCGCCACCGGTAAAACCATGTCCGACCTCGCCGATGAGCTCGAGGTTCGCGTGCGGATATAGGTTAACAGCTCGCACGGAATAGCCCGACGCGACGATGTCGTCGCTCATGCCGTGCAGGATGAGGACGGGGCCGGCATAGTCGCCGATGACCTCGTAGAAGTCGAAATCGTAGATCTCCTCGATAAAGGCCCTGCCGACCTCTGCGTTGAAGATGCCGAACCTCTCGGGAAACTCGTCGGGATTGGGCCATGCGCGTCTGATGTCGCCGGGGATGCTGAAGGCGGGGTAGAGCAGGATGAGCCCCTTGATGAGATTGCTCTTTCGCGCGGCCGCGAGCGCGGCGACGGCACCGCCCATGCTCATGCCGAGGAGAAACACGTTGTTCAGGTCGACGTAGGGGAGTTCGGCGAGCTCGTCGTAGACGTCTTCCATGTCCTGTCGTTCGGCGAAGATCGTCATCTCGTGCGTATCATCGCCTGACTTCGAGTTGGTCGCTCCGCAGAAGTCGAAGGTGTAGGCCGCGTAGCCGCGTCTGGCCAGCTCGCGCGCGTAGGCCGCGCATGACTCGTGGTTTCCTCCGAAGCCGTGCGCGCAAATGACCAGGGGCACCCGCTTGCCGGCAGCAGCCGCGTCGGGGAGGAACATGCGGCCGAATATTGTCTTGCCGTCATGTTCGAGAATCAGGTCCTCTTCGCGAAAGTCACTCATGGTCGTCTTCCTTTCCCACGGTCGGGTACTCCATGTCCTTGAATCGGTCCGGCTCTCCCTGCTCGCCCACTTCGGTGGGATCGCCGTGCTCGGTGAACTCGTCGTAGTCGACGGGGTCGCTCGGCGCCTCGAGGTCGGCCTCGTCGATGGCGCCGAAGTCCCTGTTGCGGTACACGTCCTTGTCGAGCAATCCGACGAAGTTCGCCATGACGGTCGTCACCACGGCGTCTCCGGTGATGTTGATGGCCGTGCGTCCCATGTCGAGTAGGCGGTCGATGCCCATGATCATCGCGACGCCCTCGGCGGGAAGCCCGATGGAGTCGAAGACCATGGCGAGCATGATGGTACCCACGCCGGGAACGCCCGCCGTGCCGATGGAGGCCGTCACGGCCGTGAGCACGACGGTGACGAGTGCCGCGATGGACAGGTCGATGCCGAAGGCCTGGGCGATGAAGACCACGGCGGCGCCTTGCATGATGGCGGTGCCGTCCATGTTGATGGTCGCGCCCAGCGGGATGGTGAACGATGCGACACGGTTGTCCACGCCCATCTTCTTCTCGAGCGTCTCCATGTTGAGCGGGATGGTCGCGTTACTCGAGCTCGTGGAAAACGCGAACGCCATGACCGGCCAGAACTTGCGCAGGAAGTGGAAGGGATTGAGTCGCGTGCCGATGAACAGGATGAGCATGTAGACGACGAGGAGCTGGACGGCCAGTCCCAGGTACACGGTGCCGATGAACTCGACCATGGGCAGCACACCCGAGACGCCGAGGTTGCAGAAGGTACGCGTGATGAGGCAGAAGATGCCGATGGGTGCGACACGCAAGATAACGCCGATCATCTTCATCATGATTGCGTTGAATTGCGTGAAGAAGCGGTTTACCGTGGCGACTTTCTTGCCGAGGCGCCCCAAGATGAAGCCGAGCATGAGCGCGAAGAAGATGATGGGCAGCATGTCGCCGTTGTTCATCGAGGCGACGATGTTCTTGGGGATGATGTTGATGAGCATGTCCGCGAAGGTCTGCTCAGTCGTCGTGGTCGTTGGCTCGACGGCGACGACGGCTGCCATGTCGAGACCCATGCCCGGCTTGCACACCTCTGCCAGCATGATGGCGATGATGACGGCCAAGGCGGTGGTGAGCAAGTAGATCGCGATGGTGCCGATGCCGACCTTGCCGAGCATCTTAGGGTCGCTCATGGACGCGGCGCCGCAGACGATCGAGCAGAAGACGAGCGGTACGACGAGCATCTGCATGAGACGCACGAACCATTGGCCGCAGACGTAGCAGATGCCCTCGATGAAGACGTCATCGGCGGGTGAGCCGGCCGATATGAGGTAGCTGCATGCGAGTCCCACGACGATGCCCGCGACAAGCGATATGAGTATCCACGTGGTCAGGTTGAAACGGCGGGCCTTCTTATCGGTCATCTCTCATCCCTCTCTGCAAAATGAGACAGTTGCTCTGAGCAAGTGTCTCATTTCCCCGCTCGGGCGCAGTCCTCGCGTATGCGCATGGTGAGCATGGCGCCCAGGTCGTAGGCGTCCCCGCCCGGCTCGTCGACGTCGCAGGTGATGTTAAATCCGATGAGGCGGCTCGCGTCACCGTCATCCTCGAAGATGCGCACGACGGTCATCGTGTCACCGACTTCCGTCTCGACGCGGCTGCTGTCGGTGAGCTGTATGGTTCCCGCAGAGATGAAGAGCGTGTCGCGCACGGTGATAGTGTTCATGGCGAGCGAGGCGGCAAAGGCGCTGGCGGGCGTCTTGTCCGCGAGTTCGGCGGCAATCGCCTTACCGGCGCAGGCTCCCTGCAGGGCGGCGTTTTTCCAGATGCCGACGATGCGCTTGTCGCCGCTGATGAGCTCGGTTGCCTGCACGACGTCGCCAGCCGCGTACACGTCCGGGTCGCTCGATCGCATGAACTCGTCGACGAGGACGCCGCGGTCCAGGGCAAGCGAGCCCTCCTCGACGAACTCGAGGTTGTTGCGCATGCCGTGGGCGACGAAGATCTCGTCGAAGCTCTCGACATCGCCATTGGCGAAGGTGACCTCGAGGCGCCGGCCGAGCGGATGGCCATCGTCTGCGATGACCTCGACGGCCTTGATGGGGTTCGCGAGCTTGAGCGTGACGCCCTGCGCTGCAAGGCCGCGCTCGAAGCGCTCGGCTGCCTGGGGCAGTGCGTTCATGTCGAGGACATGGTCCATGATGCCGACGAGCGTGACCTCCACGCCCCGGTTGAGGCACGCCTCGACCGTCTTGAGCGAGACCATGGAGGTTCCGCTCACGAGCATGCGCCTGCACCCCGGGTTGGTGATGGCGTCCTTCAGACGCTCGGCATCGTCCATAGTCCTGAGCATGATGGGTTCGTATCCGCAGTCACGGGGAAAGCCGACGGGAGTGGGGACGGAGCCCGACGCAATGACGCATTTCGAGTACGGATAGTCGCCCTGTGCCGTGTGAACGCGGTGCCCTTTGGTGTCGAGCTTGGTCACGGGACCTTCGTGCACGATGTCGAGGTCGAGTTCGTCGATCTCTGCCTGGCTCCACGGAAAGCACTCCTCGTAGTCAAGCTCGCCTGCGGCGTAGTAGGAGGTGAGGATGGGGCTATAGGGAAGCGTGTCGATATCGGAGAACATGCGAATGGGGCCGGTGTAGCCGCTCGTGCGCAGCGCGATGGCGGTGTTGAAGCCGGCGGCACCAAATCCGATGATGGAGACGGGTGCCTCGGTTGTCGTTTCGTTCGTGCTCATGTCCATCCCCTTTCCCTACGCGAAGACCTGCGCGAGCCATGGCCCGTATTCGCCCGTCCACATGCCCTGGAGCTGTGCGAAGACGAGATCCCAGTCGATTTGCGTGTCGAAGAGCAGCTCGGCGTAGTGCTTGTTGCCCAGCTCGCGCGGATGTCCCATGAGGTAGAAGGCGTACGTGTAGGTGCAAGTGGGGCACATGGTCACGACGGTCGAGCTTTCCGGGGCAAACGAGAGCTTCACTTCGGTCTGACCGTCCACGCGGTCGGGCTCGAACGAGTTGACCGCTCCGCCGGCGCCGCAGCAGCCGTGGAAGATCTCGACGGTGTCTCCGTCGAGGCCAAGCACCTCCAAGGTGGCGTCAAGACAGCTGCCGTCGCGATCCTGACACGCCTTGGACATGCAATAGCTTCCTTCGGGAAGCGGGTGCTTGGGCGTGAAGCCGTGCTCCAGAAGGAACGCTGAGAGGCTCACGGCACGCACGTCCATGCCGTTGCGGTCGAGGGCGGCCTGCATGGCGTTCTTGCAGCCGGGGCAGACGCAGACGAGCGTGTGAGCCCCCGAAGAGGCGATCTCGGCGCAGCTGCGGTCGCAGAGTGCCTCGGCGCGGTCGAAGAAGCCAGCGCTTTTGAGGGGTGATCCGCAGCAATGATCGATCATCGTCGTTTTGCCACCCAGCTCGTCGAGCGTCTCGAAGATCTCACGGGTGAGATCGGGTGCGTAGGCCGCAAGGGAGCAGCCGGGAAAGAACGCGACCTCGCAGTCCGTCGCGGCATCATGGGTCTCGGTCTTGATATGGCGCGTCAGGTCGGTGAGGTCGATACCGTAGATGGCGCGGTAGGCGGTGAAGATGTCCCATTCCTTATCGACTTCGACACTTGCATAGGTGTCGCGGGGAATGAGGCCGAGCTTCTGGTAGTCGTCGCGTGCGTGATATATGAGCGTGGAGACGTCGTTATGCGCAAAGCAGGTGTTCTTGCAGGTGGTGCAGAAGAAGCAGCCGCGCACCGCCTGCGTGAGCTGTTCGTTGGCCGCGAGCTTGACAGCGAGCTCGTCGCTCGAGCCGGCACCGCGTTGGGCGTCCAGCAGGTTCTTGGCGATGTCGCCGAGCGTCATGTTCGCGGTGGTGAGCGAATCGCACGCCTGGGTGCAATGACCGCATTGCGTGCACTGGCCGAGAAATTCCCAGTACTCGTTGGAAGATTCGAGCAGACTCATGGTTCCTCCCAAAAAACGATATGTGCTGCTACTTTACCACGGCAGATGATGCTCGGGGACTGGGACAAGGGGACAGGCCATTTGTCCCAGTTCCCAGCCCTCTGGTCTTGCCGCTGGCTTCATGCATATGTGACAGGGGTCAGACCTCCTGGCACACATTCCCCGGCACGGATGGCCCAAATGTTTCGATTTCATTAATTCGACGACGTTATGGGAACTTCGCCACCTATAATGCACGCGTCCCGTCATAGACAAGGAGAAAACCGTGAGTTACGTACAGCGCATCATCGAGCAGGTCAAGGCAAAGGATGCCGACCAGCCGGAGTTCATCCAGGCCGTGACCGAGGTCCTGGAATCCCTCGAGCCCGTCATCGAGGCTCATCCCGAATACGAGGAGGCGGGCCTTCTCGAGCGCATCGTCGAGCCCGAGCGCATCATCACCTTCCGTGTGCCGTGGGTTGACGATGCTGGCAAGGTCCAGGTCAATCGTGCGTTTCGCGTGCAGTTCAATAGCGCCATCGGCCCCTACAAGGGTGGTCTGCGCCTGCACCCGAGCGTGAACCTCTCCATCCTGAAGTTCCTCGGTTTCGAGCAGGTCTTCAAGAACAGCCTCACCACGCTGCCCATGGGCGGCGGCAAGGGTGGCTGCGACTTCGACCCCAAGGGTCGCAGCGACGGCGAGGTCATGCGCTTCTGCCAGTCCTTCATGACCGAGCTGCAGCGCCACATCGGCGCCGACACCGACGTACCCGCCGGCGATATCGGCACGGGTGCGCGCGAAATCGGCTTCATGTTTGGCCAGTACAAGCGCATCCGCAACGAGTGGACCGGCGTGCTCACGGGCAAGGGCCTCTCGTACGGTGGCTCGCTGGCCCGCACCGAGGCAACGGGTTACGGCGCCGTGTACTTCACCGAGGAGTACCTCAACTGCAACGACGATTCCTACAAGGGCAAGACGGTATGCCTGTCCGGTTCCGGCAACGTCGCCATCTACGCCTGCGAGAAGGCCACCCAGCTCGGCGCCACCGTCGTCACCATGTCCGATTCCACGGGCTGGATCTACGATCCGTCCGGCATCGACCTCGACCTCGTCAAGCAGATCAAGGAAGTCGAGCGTGGCCGCCTGAGCGAGTACGCCAAGCGTTGCGACCATCCGACCGTCGAGTATCACGAGGGTCGCGGCGTGTGGGTCACCCCCTGCGATATCGCCATGCCCTGCGCGACGCAGAACGAGGTCTTCATCGAGGACGCCAAGAACCTCGTCGCCAATGGCTGCAAGATTCTCACCGAGGGCGCGAACATGCCGACCACGCTCGAGGCGACGCAGTACCTGCAGCAAAACGGCGTCGCGTTCTTCCCGGGCAAGGCCGCCAATGCCGGTGGCGTTGCCACGAGCGGCCTGGAGATGAGCCAGAACTCCGAGCGCCTCTCCTGGAGCTTCGAGGAGGTCGACGATCGCCTGCGCAAGATCATGCAGGGCATCTTCCATGCTGCCGATGACGCCGCACGCGAGTACGGTCACGAGGGCAATTACGTCATGGGCGCCAACATCGCCGGCTTCCTCAAGGTCGCCGACGCGATGATGGCCCAGGGCATCGTCTAATCACGAAGGCATAGAGACGCCCGAGGAGAGGTACGCTTGCGTGCCTCTCCTTCTTTTTTTCGTGAGGCAAGGGCCTGTCAATTTGTCTCATGTCTATCTCATTGTCTGAGAAAATTGGTCATTTGGCCAAGATGCTTTTGAGCGCCGTTCAGACGGGTGCTCGCCCGACCTGCCTTGTTCCCGATTCCGTCTATCCACGACAGATAACAAGATTCTCCAGAACCCAAAATATCCTAGTCATTCGGGGATGTTATTTCTTCGTCTCGAAGTGACCAAGATATTTGGCGAACCGTTGATGGAATTCCTCGGAATTATTTTCGGGGTATCGTGGTTGCCTATCTGATTTCCCGATACGTTTTACCGGTGAAAATACCAAATCTTGTGATGTCAATAACTTTTATCCACAAGATATTGTGGATTTCCAGCCGCAAAAAACACAAGATATGGTCTATTCTGATTCGAGCAATCGCAACTGCATACGCATAAACGTTGCATACAAATACTCGAACACGAGGGACATGAGGGAAGCATGAAGATCATCAAGCGAAATGGCTCCGAGGCGATTTTTGACCTCTCGAAAATCGCAAACGCAATCGAGGCGGCGAACAAGGAAGTTCCCGAAGACGAGCGTCTCACGGCGCGCCAGATCGAGTACGCGGCCCTCAACGTCGAGGATGCCTGCAAGGCGGCCGGCCACACGGTCTCGGTCGAGGAAATCCAGGACATGGTCGAGGACGAGATCATGGCGCTCGACAAGTTCGAGGTTGCGCGCAAGTACATCATCTATCGCTACCTCCAGAACCTCAAGCGCCAGAGCAACACGACCGATGACAAGATCCTCACTCTTATCGAGTGCAACAACGAGGAAGTGAAGCAGGAGAACTCCAATAAGAACCCTGCCGTCAATTCCGTCCAGCGCGACTACATGGCGGGCGAGGTCTCCAAGGATCTCACCATGCGCATGCTCCTGCCGCGCGAGGTCGTCGAGGCCCACAACAGCGGTATCATCCACTTCCACGACTCCGACTACTTCGCCCAGCACATGCACAACTGCGACCTCGTCAATCTCGAGGACATGCTGCAGAACGGCACGGTCATCTCGGGCACTCTCATCGAGCGTCCGCACATGTTCTCCACCGCGTGCAACATCGCCACGCAGATCATCGCCCAGGTGGCGAGCTGCCAGTACGGCGGCCAGTCCATCTCGCTCACGCACCTCGCGCCCTTCGTCGACGTCTCCCGCAAGAAGATTCGCCGCGAGACCTATGCCGAGTTCGAGATGCTGGGCATCGAGGCCGACAAGGACCAGATCGAGCAGGTCGTCGAGCGTCGTCTGCGCGAGGAAATCAAGCGCGGCGTCCAGACCATCCAGTATCAGGTCGTCACGCTCATGACCACCAACGGCCAGGCTCCCTTCATCACCGTCTTCATGTACCTCAACGAGGCCCGTGACGAGCAGGAGAAGCATGACCTCGCCATGATCATCGAGGAGACGCTGCGCCAGCGCTACCAGGGCGTCAAGAACGAGGAAGGCGTCTGGATCACCCCGGCGTTCCCCAAGCTCATCTACGTGCTCGAGGAAGACAACATCTCCGAGGACTCGCCCTACTTCTACCTCACGCAGCTCGCCGCCAAGTGCACGGCCAAGCGCATGGTGCCCGACTACATCTCCGAGAAGAAGATGAAGGAGTACAAGCTTTCCGCCGGTCAGGCAGAAGGAGAGGGTAACTGCTACACGTGCATGGGTTGTCGCAGCTTCCTCACGCCGGACCGTTCGGGCAATGGCTATGACAACGTGGCCAATGCCGGCAACTACGATCCGACGCAACCCAAGTTCTACGGTCGCTTCAACCAGGGCGTCGTGACCATCAACCTGGTCGATGTCGCGCTGTCCAGCGGCGGCGACGAGGAGAAGTTCTGGAACATCTTCGAGGAGCGCCTCGAGCTGTGCCATCGCGCCCTGCGCTGCCGTCACGACCGTCTCAAGGGCACGCTCTCGGATGCCGCGCCCATCCTGTGGCAGTACGGTGCGCTCGCGCGTCTCAAGAAGGGCGAAACCATCGACAAGCTGCTCTACGGTGGTTATTCCACCATCTCGCTTGGCTATGCCGGCCTCTACGAGTGCGTCAAGTACATGACGGGCCACAGTCATACTGATGACGAGGCCACGCCGTTCGCACTCAGCGTCATGCAGCGCATGAACGACAAGTGCGCCGAGTGGAAGGCCGCCGAGAACATCGACTACTCGCTGTACGGTACGCCGCTCGAGTCCACCACCTACAAGTTCGCCAAGGCCCTGCAAAAGCGCTTCGGCATCATCAAGGGCATCACGGACAAGGGCTACATCACCAACAGCTATCATGTGCATGTCTCCGAGGAAATCGATGCCTACACCAAGCTCAAGTTCGAGAGCGAGTTCCAGCGCCTCTCCCCGGGCGGAGCCATCAGCTACGTCGAGGTCCCCAACATGCAGGATAACCTCGAGGCCGTCATCGACGTCATGCGCTACATCTACGACAACATCATGTACGCCGAGCTCAACACCAAGAGCGACTTCTGTCAGATTTGCGGCTATGACGGAGAGATTCAGATCGTCGAGGAGGACGGTAAGCTCGAGTGGGAGTGCCCCAACTGCGGCAACCGCGACCAGGCCACGATGAACGTCGCACGTCGCACCTGCGGCTACATCGGCACGCAATACTGGAACCAGGGGAGAACGGAAGAAATTCGAGATCGCGTCATGCATCTTTAGGAAACGAGCCTGGCGCACTTCGCTCGCCAGTCGATTTCACCCGAGCTGCGAAAATCGCTCGGCTGCTGCGGGACTCGAAGGGCAACCACAGTGTGGTTGCCCTTCTCAAACAGTCCTCGCAAGACCGCCTCGCGATTTATCACAGCTCTGAAATCGGGGCTGAGCTCGGTGCGCCAAGCACGAACCGCTGCGACTATAGGTGTACATCACGCAATTTCATAGGAAAAAGTGATCATGAACTACGCCGAGATCAAATACTGCGACATTGCCAATGGGTCGGGCACGCGTACGACGTTGTTCGTGAGCGGGTGCACACATCACTGCGCGGAGTGCTTCCAGCCCCAGACCTGGAACTTCGACTTCGGCGAGCCGTTCACGCGCGAGGTGGAAGATGAGCTCATCGAAAGCATGCGCCCCTCGCACATACGCGGGCTGACGCTTTTGGGCGGCGAGCCCATGGAGCCGAGCAACCAGCGCGGCCTCGTGGGCTTCCTGGAGCGTGTGAAAGCCGAGCTTCCCGGCAAGACCATCTGGTGTTTCACGGGCGATTTGCTCGAAGATTTGCTCGACGAGGCGAATCCCCGCCGCACCGAGGTTACCGATCGCATGCTCGCCTGCATCGACGTGCTCGTGGATGGTCCCTATATCAAGGAGCTCCACGACATCTCACTGCGTTTTCGTGGTTCGTCCAACCAGCGCATCATTGACATGCCCGCGACGCGCGCCGCCGGTGAGGTGGTCCCGTGGGCCGACGACCCGGTTTACGCCACGCATACCATGTGATGTGACAGGGGTCAGGTTCCGTCACACTGGCGCTATATCCCCAGGAACTCCCTGATCGCGGGCAGTTCATGCATCGCCTGCGCGTATCCAGTGCCATAACTTGCCTGGAGTTTGGCGATGTCGGTCTCGCCGCTGCTGACGGCCATGTCGCGTGCGTAGAAGACGTAGGCGTCTCCGGTGGCCTCGAGACGTTCGATCTCGTCGCACATGTTGTTGTACTTCCACCAGCGGTTCTCGAGCGCGTTCACCACATGGGGCCGTCCCCACAGCATCGCATTGGTGATCTTGTCGCCCAGACCCAGGGGCGGGGTCTTGCGGTACTCGCGTGGACGGGTACGTACGATGAGGAAGCGCGTGAAGCCGTCGCGTTGCGCGCGGGGAAGCAGGAAGCCGGCCCCCTCGCCCAGACCGCCATCGTAGTAGTGACTGGCACCAATCTTGGGGGAGGGCATGACGAGCGGAAGCGTCGAGGAGGCGCGCACGCGCACCATCAGGTCTTCGATGGTCTGCATGTCGTCCTTGGTCCAGTACACGCTCTTGCCCGTGTCGCGGTCGAATGACTCGATGGTGACCTTTGCGGGGTTGGCCGCGAAGGTTGCGAAATCGAAGGGGAGGAATCCGCCGGAGAGCCCCGCTTCTTCGTAGATGTGCTTGGCGGAGAAGAAACCCTTGTGCTGCAGAAAGGTGCTGACACCACCGAATTCGGGATCTTCGACCAGGTCGACAAAGGAACGCTTCGTACGATCGATGTCACGCGAGACGTAGTTGACCGCGTTGCTCGCCCCGGCGGAGAGCCCGTAGACGTTGTCGAAGAAGATGCCGTTTTCGAGCAGGACGTTTGCCAGAGCGCAGGTGTAGCTCGCACGCATGCCGCCACCCTCGAAGATAAGGGCGGTGTCGAACACGTTGCTTGTCAGGTCCGCTTGCATGGGGCTATTGTAGCGCTGCAATTGGCGAGTGAGACAAAACTCGCCGGGGCACCTTTGTCTTATCATGGACGCATGGACGAGAGAATCACGGAACTTGCCGGATATCGGGTGCGCGTGGTACGCCGCAAGGGCATGCGCAACATTCGCCTGCGCGTGGAAGGTGACGGTTCCCTCGTCGTATCCGCGCCACCGTCGGCAACCATCGGGGAGATGCGCGACGCCGTCGAGCGCAACGGCGCCTGGATCGAGCGGCAGCGCAATCGACTTGCCAAGTCTCCCATGGCCCAGGCCGCCTATGCGAGCGATGAGGACAAGCGCGTCTGGCGCGTGACCGTCGAGGGCGCGGTCGCGCCTCTGCTCGAAATATGGGAGCCCATCATCGGCGTGCGCGTCAAGAAGCTTGCCTTTCGCAACATGAAGAGCTGCTGGGGCTCATGCCAGCCGGCGACGGGTCGCGTGTGCATCAACACGCGCCTAGTGCTCTATCCGCCGCGTTGCCTGGAGTACGTGGTGGTGCACGAGCTCGTCCATATGCTCGAGCCGAGCCATAACGCCCGCTTCCACGAGCTTATGGACGGCTTTCTGCCCGACTGGCGCGAGCGCCGCAAGTTGCTGCGATAGGGAGGGCCGCATTCGGGACGCAGGTTGATGCATACGATGCGCCAGGTAAGCGAGGACGCGCCACGACATGGCGCGAAAACCGTCGGCTGGCACATGCAGTATTTCGAGGATAGCCGTGATTCCTCGTTTGACGTATCGTCTGCCTACCTTATGGACGAGCCGGAATCCAAGTGCAGCGGTGCGAGCGTATAATTTGCAATAAGAATGTGATGCTTGCTTGGTTGAGGAGTCCGTGAATCATGGCGTCCCTTGTTCGCTACCGGATCAAACCCTTGTTAATTCTCTCGATTGTCATCATCTGCACGTGCATGTTGTGCGTGGCGGTTCCGGCAAACGCCGCCGAAGGACCGGCGGGCGATTCGGATGCTTTTGCCCAGGATAATCCAGCGGATGCACAGGCTGCACAAGATCAAATTGTCATCGAAAAAGAGACGAATGCGGGCAATGCTAGTCAAGGAGATAGTGCGAGCCGGCAAGACACCATGAGTCCTACCGGCAGAGTGGCGAGCCAAAAGACAACTCCGAATGACCAGACATCGACGTCTCTCGGCGCACCTTCGGGCAATTCTGGCGATTCCGCCAAGCCGCAGGCTCCTGCGGAGAAGGAGGAACTTGCGCTCAAACCCACCAAGACCGGGTGGTACGAGAAGGAAAAGGGCGTCTGGTACTACTTCACCAGTCTGGATGCCGCTCCCAAGACGGGATGGCTCTACACGGCCGGCGCCTGGTACTGGCTCGAGCCGAGCGAGAACGGCAAGATGGCGAACGACGCCTGGGTCGACGACGCGGGCAAGAAATATTACGTTGCTGCCAGCGGCGCCATGAAGACCGGCTGGCACAAGGATGGCGTCAGGGATGGCCATGACGTCTGGTACTGGCTCGACGCATCCGGTGCGGTGCACGAGGGATGGGCGCTCGTGGGAGGCAGCTGGTACTACCTCGACCCGGCCGACGGCGGCGTCATGAGGACCGGCAGGTACAGGGCCGGCAACGCCTGGTACATCTCGGCGCCCTCGGGCGCGATGTACGCGAACGGCTGGGTGCCACTCGGTGCGGACTGGTACTACGCTTCGGCGTCCGGTGCGCTACGGACGGGCTGGGTGTACACGGGTTCCTGGTACTACCTGGACCCGGCGGCCGACGGCAAGATGGCGAGCGAGGCCTGGGTCGACGACGCGGGCAAGAGGTACTACGTCGCGGCCAGCGGCGCCATGGAGACCGGCTGGCACAAGGATGGCGTCAGGGATGGCCATGACGTCTGGTACTGGCT
>UQUH01000014.1 GCA_900544245.1 uncultured Coriobacteriaceae bacterium
CCTGCTCGGCAGGTGGCACGTCGATGCCGATTGCCTCAAGCTGGGACGCATCCATGCTCGTGAGCACCGTGATGGCACACACGGCAGGAGGCTCGCCTTCGCGAGGAGATTCCGAAAAGCCCTTGCGGGCGCCCTTTTCGGCGGACTGCATCATGTCGGCACCACCGCTTGCGTGCACCGTGAACAAGTCGGCGCCCGCCTTCGCTATGGAATTTGCCGCACCGTAGACCTGATGGGGGATGTCATGCAGCTTGAGATCGAGGAAGACCCTGAAGCCGAGCTTGTGCATCGTGTTCACGATGGAGGGCCCGACGGCATAGTAAAGCGTCATGCCGATCTTGACCCAGCGCGCATGCCCGGCGAGCTTCTCGCCCAACACGACGGCCTCGTCGGGTGAGCAATCGAGCGCGACGATGATGCGATCGGCGGCAGGCTCGTTCTTCCATTCCATAGCGACTATACCTCCAGTGCGCCAATGAGCTCGCTGACCTGCGAGACTCCGTTTTCCTTGCAATACGCGACCATTCCCTCGAGCACGTGCAGGCTCGCGAGCGGGTCGACGAAGTTCGCTGCCCCGACCGCAACCGCCGTCGCGCCGGCGAGCATGAACTCGATGGCGTCCTCGCCATTCGAGATGCCGCCCATGCCGATGATGGGGACGTCAACGGCGTTATGGACCTCCCAGACCATGCGCAGCGCGACGGGCTTGATGGCAGGGCCCGACAGGCCGCCGACGACGCGCGCGAGCTTGGGTCTACGACGCTTGGCGTCAATCGCCATGCCGAGCAACGTGTTGATGAGACTCACGGCATCGGCGCCCGCATCGGCAACGGCACGGGCGATGACGGTGATGTCGGTGACGTTGGGCGTGAGCTTGACGATGAGAGGGCGCTTGGTGCGCGTGCGAAGCTCCGAGGTGACGAGCGCGGCCTGATCGGGATCGGTCCCGAAGGTCATGCCACCGGCATCCACGTTGGGGCACGAGATGTTGACCTCGTAGGCATCGACGGCAGGCTCGTCCTCGAGGCGCTCCACTACCTGGATGTACTCTTGCAGCGTATGCCCCGAGACGTTGACGATGACCGCGGTGTCCTGCATGGCGAGCCAGGAAAGCTGGCTGGCGCAGAACTCATCGACACCGGGGTTTTGCAGGCCGATGGAATTGAGCATGCCGGCAGGTGCCTCGGCGATGCGCGGTGTCGCGTTGCCGTCCCAGGGCACGGGCGAGACGCCCTTGGTGGTGATGGCGCCCAATTGCGAGACGTCAAAGAAATCGGCATATTCCTCGCCGTGGCCAAAGGTGCCGGAGGCAACCGTCACCGGATTCTTCATCGACAAGCCGCCGACGTTGACGCGCATGTCGGGAGCGCTCATCACCAGATCACCTCGCTTGCATCGAAGACGGGACCATCGACGCAACAGCGCTTCAGACCGTCACGGGTCTCGACGACGCAACCCAGGCAGGCACCAACGCCACAGGCCATGAGACGCTCCATCGAGACCTCGCAGGTCACGCCATGCTCGATGGCGGGAAGCGCCACGGAGCGCTCCATGAGCGGGGGGCCGCAGACGGCGACATAATCGTAGGCACGTGTGGCGAGGAGCTCGTCGGTAATGGCGTTCACGAAGCCCTTGACGCCCGCCGACCCATCGTCGGTCGCGACGTGCAACGCACCGTCAGATGCACGGATACTGTCCTCGAACTGCTCAGTGCAGGCAAGGCGTTTCAGCGTCTGCGCGCCGATGACGACATCGACTTGCGCGCCTTTCGCGGCGAGCTCATCGGCGAGCAGCTTGAGCGCCGGGGCACCCACGCCACCGCAGGCGAGCAGGGCGCGACGTGTGCCGTCCGGAATGTGCCAGCCATTGCCGATGGGACCGACGAAGTCGACCTCGTCGCCGATGACGACATGCGAGAGCTGCTCGGTACCCTCCCCCACAACCTGATAGCAGACGTCAACGGAGCCGGCGGACTCGTCGACATCGAAGACGGCAAAGGGCATGCGCAGGAACTGGATGGGAGGCTCGCTCGCGACCTTGACCTGAACGAACTGTCCGGGACGCGATGTTGCGGCGATACGGGGAGCTTGCACGGACAGATGGTAGATGCCCTCGGCAATTTGTCTGTTGAAGAGTACGGGGCCACTTTCCCGAAGCTTCTGGTCCATGTTCTCGCGTTTCCCTCCGCGCCAGGTTCAACATGATCTTGCCCATGATAGCGCACTTCGCATGCGTATCGCCATCAGTTGGGTCGTCTACTCGCAGGGAGCACAGGCTTTGCGGGCTTGCTCTCGCACCCGACCCACGACTCACTCGATGCAGCGTGCGGCGACGCGAAGCTAGTCCCTTTAGGGAAACTCGCGTGCAAAGGGCGCACGCTCAGACAGTCCTCGCAAGACCGCATCTCGCTCGACGCGGGTCTGCTCGAGATGCCCTCAAAGCCTGTGTCCCCTGCAAGCAATGCCCTACTCTTACAAATCCTGCAGCGCTACCGGGGAAAGACGTCCGTCGCGCACGGCGCTGATGGCTTGGGCCAGGGCGTTGGCGCCGGCAAGCGTCGTCACGTAGCAGATGCCGTGGCGCACGGCCGCGCTGCGCAGGTGATAGCTGTCACCGCGCGTCTCCTGGCCAAAGGGGATGTTCACGAGCAGGCTGATCTCGCCGTTGGCGATCATGTCGCCTATGTTGGGGCGGGCTTCCTGCATCTTGCGCGTTATCTCGACATCGAGTCCGTTGGCCCGCAGCAATCGTCCCGTCCCTCCGGTTGAGACGATCGAGAAGCCCAGGTCCTGCAACGCGTGTGCGATGGGAACGATGTTGCGCTTCTCGCGGTCGCAGACCGAGATGAAGACCTTTCCGGACGTGGGCAGCGAATAGTCGATGGCGAGCTGCGTCTTGGCATAGGCGCTCGGAAAGTCGCGGGCGATACCCATGACCTCACCCGTCGACTTCATCTCGGGCCCGAGCATGGTCTCGGCACCCGGGAAGCGCCCGAAGGGCATGACGGCCTCCTTGCAAGCGTAGTAGCCCATGTCCTCGTGACGCACGGGCAAGCCGAAATCGGCAATGCGCTCGCCTGCCATGATGCGCACCGCATATTGTGCCAGCGGCACGCCCGTCGCCTTGCTCACGAAGGGCACGGTGCGACTCGCGCGCGGATTGACCTCGATGACGTAGACCTTCCCATCCTTGACGGCAAACTGGATGTTGACCAGGCCCCGTGTCTGGACGGCGAGGGCGAGCTTCCTCGTGTAGTCGACGAGCGTGGCAAGCACCGCATCCGAAAACGAGAAGGGCGGCGTGCAGCATGCGGAGTCCCCCGAATGGATGCCGGCTTCCTCGATGTGCTCGAGGATCGCGCCGATGTAGACATCCTCGCCGTCGCATAGGGCGTCGACGTCGCATTCGGTGGCCGATTCGAGGAACGAGTCGAGGTAGACGGGATGGTCGGGGGTGACGCGGGCGGCCTGTGCCATGTAGCGCTCGAGGTACTGCTCGTCATAGGCGATGACCATGCCACGGCCACCCAAGACGTAGCTCGGGCGCACGAGAAGCGGATAGCCGATGCGGGCTGCGACCGCGCGAGCTTCGTCAAGCGATTCGGCGACGCCCGCAACAGGATACGGTATGCCGAGCTCGTCGAGCAGCGCCGAGAACCGGTCGCGATCCTCGGCAAGGTCGATGGCAGACGGTTGGGTGCCCATGATGTGCACGCCCTCATCGGCAAGCGCAGCCGCGAGCTTGAGCGGCGTTTGCCCGCCAAGGGTCACGACGACGCCATCGGGAGCCTCCGCATCGATGATATCCATGACGTCCTCGTAGGTGATGGGCTCGAAGTAGAGGCGGTCGGAGGTGTCGTAGTCGGTCGAGACCGTCTCGGGATTGCAGTTCACCATGATCGTCTCGTATCCGAGCGCCTCGAGCGCATAGCTTGCCTGGACGCAGCAGTAATCGAACTCGATGCCCTGACCGATGCGATTGGGACCGGCGCCGATGATCATCGCCTTGGGCTTGCCGCAGGGACGGACCTCGCTCTCGTCTCCATAGGTCTTGTAGTAGTAGCTCGTCTGCGAGGCGAACTCACCCGCACAGGTGTCGACGGTCTTGAATACGCCGATGACGCCGAGCTCCTTGCGCCGTGCGCGTACGGACCGTTCGTCGGAACCGGTCAGCTGCGCGATCTGGACATCGGAGAGGCCGTGACGTTTGCCACGGCGCATGAGGCGAGCATCGACATCGGCGAGCGACATCCCGTCGAACATCTCCTCGACCGCGACCATGTCCGCCAGACGATCGATGAACCAGGGATCGACCAGGCTGAGCGAGGCAAGTTCCTCCGTGCTCATGCCGCGGCGAAGGGCCTCGGCCATGTAGTAGATGCGATGCTCGGTGGGCGTGGAGACGAGGCTCTTGAAGTGTGTCTCGTCGAATTCATCGTGCCCGTCGCGACCAAGACCACTGCGTCCGTTCTCGAGCGAGCGCAGCGCCTTGCCAAGCGCCTCGTCGAAGGTGCTTCCGATGGCCATGACCTCGCCGACGGCCTTCATGCGCGTCGAGAGCGTCGCATCGCTTCCCGCGAACTTCTCGAAGGCGAAGCGAGGAATCTTGACGACGACGTAATCGATCGAAGGCTCGAAGCATGCCGGCGTGGCCTTGGTGATGTCGTTCACGATCTCGTCGAGCGTGTAGCCGACGGCGAGCTTGGCCGCCATCTTGGCGATGGGAAAGCCCGTCGCCTTGGAGGCAAGTGCCGACGAGCGGCTCACACGTGGATTCATCTCGATGACGATGAGGCGCCCATCGCGCGGATTGACGGCGAACTGCACGTTCGATCCACCGCACGCCACGCCGATTTCCTCGAGGATGGCAAGCGAGGCATCGCGCATGCGCTGGTACTCCACGTCCGTGAGCGTCTGGGCCGGCGCGACGGTGATGGAATCGCCCGTATGCACGCCCATGGCGTCGAAGTTCTCGATGGAGCAGACGATGATGCCGTTGCCGGCCGCATCGCGCATGACCTCCATCTCGTATTCCTTCCAACCGATGATGGATTCCTCGACGAGGACCTCGCCAGCCGGTGAGAGCTCGAGGCCCTCGCGCACGATGTCCCTCAGCTCATCCATGCCGTAGGCGATGCCGCCACCGGCACCGCCGAGCGTGAAGCTCGGACGCAGCACGAGCGGGAAACCGAGCTCGTCGGCAAGCTCCTCGGCATCGGCGACGGAATAGGCGTAGCCGCTTCTCGCGACATCCAGCCCGATGCGCTCCATCGCCTCGGCGAAGAGCTTGCGGTCCTCTCCCTTGCGGATGGCCTCGAGATCGCATCCGATCATCTCCACGCCGTATTTCTCGAGCACGCCGGCTTCGGCGAGCTCGACCGCGCAGTTCAGTCCCGTCTGGCCACCCATGTTGGGCAACAGGGCATCGGGGCGCTCGCGCTCGATGATCCTCTCGACGACGCTGGCCGTTATGGGCTCGACGTAGGTGCGCGCCGCCATGAACGGATCGGTCATGATGGTGGCAGGGTTCGAGTTGACGAGGATGACCTCGTAGCCCTCCTCGGCAAGCACCTTGCACGCCTGAGTGCCCGAGTAGTCGAACTCGCAGGCCTGCCCTATGACGATGGGGCCGCTGCCGATGATGAGGATCTTCTTGATGTCATCTCTACGTGGCATGTAATGAAACCTTTCAGGTCGTTTTTCGAACAGATCGCAGCATGGACGCTTTGCCTCGACGGTCGCTCCCCGACAGCCCACTTCGCGGTCTTCACGGCTCGCTCCCTTGGACCTCGGCTTCGCATCCAATGCTGCGATCAAGCCTTGGCAAGACGCTTACGTCGCACTCTAGGTGGTACTTCGCACGTCTCGCACCTCGATGTCGAGGTAGTCATCGCGACCGTCCATGAGGCGGGAGAACGCCTCGAAGAGATACGACGAGTCATGGGGGCCGGGAGCTGCTTCGGGATGGTATTGCACCGAGAAGACGGGATAGTCGAGAAACGCCATGCCCTCGGGTGTTCCGTCGTTGAGGTTGACGTGGGTGAGCTGGATGCGGCCGAAGTCCCGCGATTCGACGACAGGGGCGATATGACGCTCGCTCCAGAACAGCAGGCTTTCGGGATGCTCGGCAAGGCCGCCCGAGAGCTCGGGCACGAGTGGGCCGATGCTCTCGAAGACCTGCCCGAAGCCATGGTTTTGCGCCGTGATCTCGACGGCACCGGTACGCAGGTTCATGACGGGCTGGTTGCCTCCATGATGTCCGTAGCGAAGCTTCTCGATCTGAGCACCGGCGGCGATGGAGAGCATCTGGTGGCCGAGGCAAATGCCAAAGACCGGAAACTGTCCCACGAGTTGCCGCGCAAGCTCGTAGGCATCGACGACTGCCTGGGGATCCCCCGGTCCGTTGGAGAGAAAGACGCCGTCGGGGGCAAGGGCGAGCACGTCATCCAGACTCGTGTTCCACGGCATGACCGTGACATCGCACCCATGGCCGCGAAGCCCGTCGAGTATGCCCGTCTTGATGCCGCAATCGAGGGCGACGACATGATGGCGCGCGGCGCCGTCGTGTGCGGATAGTTCGTAGGGCTGCCCGCAGGAGACCTCGGCAGCGAGGTTGACGCCGACGATGGACGCAGAGGCATTCAGACGCTTGGCGAGCGATGCCATGTCATCGCATGTCGTTGACACGACCGCCTTCATCGCGCCGCGCTCGCGCACGTGACGCACGAGCTTTCGCGTGTCGATTCCCTCGATGGCGACGATGCCGTGGGAGGCGAGGTAGTCGGGAAGCGACATGCCCGACCTGAAGTTGCTCGGCCTATCGCACATGTCGCGCACGACCAGGCCGCGGCAGAAGACGCCACGCGACTGGGCATCATCGCCGTTGACGCCGTAATTGCCTATGTGGGGATACGTCATCGTGATGATCTGCCCGGCATAGGAGGGATCGCTCAGAATCTCCTGGTAGCCGCTCATCGAGGTGTTGAAGACGATTTCTCCGAAGGCCTCGCCCGCGCTTCCGCATGAGCTGCCCTCGAACACCGTGCCATCCTCGAGCATGAGAACGGCAGGCACGTCGTTGTGCAATGTCATGTCCATCTCCCTTGTCGGTCTCTCCGGACCGCTCGTTAAAGGTTGCCTGACCGCAGGAAACTATAGCACCCACTTTGCATGTGAGCGCTTTTGTTCACATACTTGAAACGTATGGCTAGAAGGTCACCACACCGTCTTCCATGCTGGCGTATCCGTCGACGAAGACGTCGGTTGCCCGTCCCGTGAGTTCCCAGCCGAGAAACGCCGAGTTCTTGGAACGCGAGTAGAAGTCGTCCTCATCGACAGTCCAGGAGACGCCTGGGTCGATGATGGTGTAATCGGCCGTGGAACCCTCGCGCAGCTCCACCTGCTCGACGCCGATGAGCTCGCGCGGCGCGATGGACGTGACCTCCACGAGACGCTGCCAGCTCATCTTGCCCGGCAGCACAAGCTCGGTGAGCAAAAGCCCCAGCGCCGTCTCGAGACCGGTCGTGCCGAAGGGCGCGTGGTTGAACTCGAGGGCCTTTTCGTGGGCGGCGTGCGGGGCATGATCTGTGGCGACCATGTCGATGCGGCCGTCGATGAGCGCCTCCTGCAGGGCGAGGTTGTCCTCCCTCGTGCGCAGCGGCGGATTCATCTTGAGGTTCGTGCTGTAGCTGTCGGCCTTGATGTCATCCTCGTTCAGGAAGAGGTGATGCGGCGTGACCTCGCAGGTCACGGGAACACCCTCGGCCTTGGCACGGGCGACCATGTCGACGGCGCGCGCCGTGGTGAGATGCTGGATGTGCACATGGCAGCCCGTGAGGCGTGCGAGCTCGATGTCGCGGGCGATCTGGGTTTCCTCGCCTGCGGCGGGCCAACCCGTCAGACCCAGACGCGTCGAGACGACTCCCTCGTTGACGACGCCAGCGCCGACGATATCCTCCATCTGGCAGTGACTGAGCACGGGGGCGCCGAACATCTTGGCGTAGTCGAGTACCTGGCGCATCATGCCGCCATCCTGGATACCGTGTCCGTCGTCGGAAAACGCGACCGCTCCGGCGGCGACCATGTCGCCCATCTCGGCGAGCTCCTTGCCCGCGAACCCCTTGGTACAGGCCCCGAGGGGGTAGATGCGCGTGCGGCCGGGTTCCCACGCCGCCTTCTCGAGCAGGTACTCGACCATGGCCCCGGTGTCTATCGCCGGCTTGGTGTTTGCCATGGGAACGACACCAGTGAACCCACCGTGAGCCGCAGCACGCATGCCGGTAATCAAGTCCTCCTTGTACTCCTGGCCCGGATCGCGGAAGTGCACGTGCACGTCGACCATGCCGGGGATGAGGTACTTGCCCGCACAATCCTTCACGAGGAGCTTCTCGGGTAACTCGATGTCCGTGCCGACGGCTACGACGAGACCGTCACGCACGAGGACGTCGGTCACCTCGTCGATTCCGTTTTGCGGATCTATCACGTGGGCATCCTTAAGCAGCAGCGCCATTGCCCTCACCTCCAAGCAGCAGATACATGACGGCCATGCGCACGGCGACACCCGAATTGACCTGGTCGAGAATCACGGCGCGATCCGAGTCGGCGGCGTCGGCCGAAAGCTCGACGCCACGGTTGATGGGACCCGGGTGCATGATGATCGCCTCGTTCTTCATCGCGTCCATGCGCGCGAGATTAATGCCATAGAGCATCGCGTACTCACGCAACGACGGCAGGGCAGCCGATTCGAGGCGCTCCTTCTGGATGCGCAGCATGTAGACGACGTCGAGCTCGGGCAAGACGTCATCGAGGGTGTTTGAGCAGCGTGCTCCCAGGATGTCGGGACGTGCGGGCATGAGCGTGGGCGGACCGATCACGATGGGCTCGGCACCCATGATCTTGAGCAGCGGCACGAGCGAACCGACCACGCGGGAGTGCGCGATGTCGCCGACGATGCCGACCTTGAGGCCGTCGATGTGTCCGAGCGTCTCGCGAATCGTGAACGCGTCAAGCAGTGCCTGCGTAGGGTGCTGGTGCTTGCCATCGCCACCGTTGACCACGTGGGCGTCCATGTGCTGCGTCAGGATGCGCGGCGCGCCCTCCTGCTTGCTGCGCACGACGATGAGATCGCAGTTCATGGCATCGAGCGTCTCGGCGGTATCGGCCAGGGTCTCGCCCTTGGTGGTCGACGAGCTCGAAGCCGAGAAGTTGATGACGTCACCGGAAAGGCGCTTGCCGGCGATCTCGAAGCTCGTGCGCGTGCGCGTCGAAGGCTCGAGGAAGAGGTTGATGATGGTGCGGCCGCGCAGGATGGGGAGCTTCTTGATCGCGCGATCGTTGACCTCCTTGAAGCTCCTGGCCGTATCCAAGATCTCGACGATCTCGTCTGCGGAGTATTCGTCGATGTCGATGAGATGCTTATGTTGCAACATCAGTCCTCACCTCCGAGCACCTTGTTGAACGCCTGCGTGAGCTCGCCTGCCCCCTGGACGGGAGCCGACCCGATACGGCCCTGCGCCTGCAGGATCTCGACGCTCGTGTGCCCGTCGATTGGCTCGGCGAAGAAGCGCACCGACTCGTCCTTGCTGCTCGGGACGTTCTTTCCGACGAAATCGGCGCGGATGGGAAGCTCGCGATGGCCGCGATCGACCAGTACCGCGAGCTGGATGCGATCGGGCCGGCCGTAATCCATGAGGGCATCCATTGCCGCACGGATGGTGCGTCCGGTGTAGAGCACGTCGTCGACGAGCACGACCGTCTTGCCCTCGGGCACGAAGGGAATGTCCGTGGTGTGGACCACCGGTGCGAGGAAGTTCTCGACGTCATCGCGGTAGAAGCTGATGTCGAGCCTGCCGACGGGTACCTTCACGCCCTCGATCTGCTCGATGCGTTTGGCAAGTGACGCCGCGATGAGGTCACCACGCGTCACGATGCCAACGAGCGCGATGCTCTGGGCGCCGTCATTTGATTCGAGGATTTCGTGCGCGATGCGCGTAAGCGAACGGTCGATAGCGGACTCGTCCATGACGACCGTCTTCGTCAGATTCGACATAATCACCTACTCCCTTGCTGGCCTCACGGGACCATCACTTAAAGGTTTGGAACTGTCAAAAGACATAGTAACACGAATAGGCGGACAGACACTGCGCTTCGCTCCGACGGTCGCTCCCCGACAGCCCGCTTCGCGGTCTTTACGGCTCGCCCCTTGGACCTCCGCTACGCGCAGCGCCTGTTAGCCATGACAAGGGAATTAGAAGGAAAGCGTCCGAGGAAGGTACATCGTGCACCGTTCGGACGCTTTAACGAAGGGTACTGTACCATGATTCACTTGACATGCACAACCTCGCCGCAACGGTTGATATACAGAAGATGCTTGAGTACTCTGGTTTGTCGCGCACGTAGACGGACTTCCCTCTCAATCGCCTTGTCCGGAAGCGATTTCATCCTACGAGAGTCAAACACGACGCAGTCGGATTGGTGCAACGCACGGCGAATGTTCTTCGAAATCATGCCGATGTTGCAAGATTTAGGTGCTTTCATCTCCCAAGCCATACCATCAATGAGAGCATCCGGCGTTCTTTCGTGCTCAACATCACTCCTTTGAATAAACTCGACAGTGTATCCCGCACGCGCAAGCGCCTCTGCTGTCTTGAGCTCATGGGGCCAGACATTGACATTGGCAGGGATGATCACCCTACCTGCTCCAAATTGTCCCTCAATGTCATTTCCTCGTTCGGCCATCGACTGATGATGGCGGACGGCTCTAACAATTTCGCCGAATGTCCTTGGTCAAATCGCCGAGTCTTTTCGGAGCGAAATCGGATGGCAAACTACATGACATCGAAGCCGGTTCGGAATAGACAGCAGGGAGCACAACGACGAAATCGCTCAGATGCAAGGCAGTTCGAGACAACTACTCAGGGCAACTGTCTCATTTCGCGAGTAGCCGATCAAAGAGCTTGCGGGCGATGAGACGCTTGGAGAGTACGGGCAGCTCCTCGACGTCATCGGCGCCCACGAACCAGACCCGGTTGTCGGCAGAGCCCATGCCGAGCTCGCCGGACACGTCATTTGCCACGACGAGGTCGGCGTTCTTGAAGAGAAGCTTCTTGCGTGCCGAAGCGAGCACATCACAAGTCTCGGCGGCATAGGTCACGACCAGCGTATCGCCCTTGTCTGCCGCGAGCGTCGCGGCAATGTCTGGGTTGGGCACGAAGGTGACGGTCATATCCCCACCGTCGTGCTTGATCTTCTGATCCGCGCGGCCTTGCGGCTTCCAGTCCGAGACGGCCGCGACGAACAGGGCGATGTCGGCATCGGCAAAGGGCTTCCGGCAGGCTTCGAGCATCTCGTCGGCCGTGCGCACGTGGATGACCTCGACACCTTCCGGATCGGGCAGCGACACGGGACCGGACACGAGCGTGACGCAGGCGCCGCGGTCACGCGCCTCGGCAGCGATGGCGTATCCCGACTTCCCGCTGCTTCCGTTGCTGATGTAGCGCACGGGATCGAGAGGCTCAACTGACCGGGCGCCGGGGGGGGGGGGCCCCCTGCGTGGGGCCTGCCGTAACGAGCACGTGCATGCCCTCCATGTCACGCGAGCGCGCAAGCACGTCGAGCGTTGCCTGCACGATGGCTTCCGGCTCGGCCAGACGCCCCGATCCCACGTCCCCGCAGGCAAGGTAGCCACTATCGGGACAGACGATCGTGTGACCGCGTGCCTCGAGAGCAGCGACGTTCGCACGCGTGACCTCGTCGTTCCACATGCCGGCGTTCATGGCCGGCGCGATGACGAGCGACACCTTGGTGGCAAGTGCCGTGGTGGTGAGCAAATCATCGGCAACACCTTGGGCAATCTTGGCGATGACGTTTGCCGTGGCGGGGGCGATGAGAAAGAGATCCGGCTCCTTGGCAAGCGAGATGTGGTGGATGGGATCTCCCGGCTCGTCGAAGAGCTCGACCGCGACCTCGTGTCCCGAAAGCGCGCGAAAAGTGGTGGGGCCAACGAACTCGGTGGCATGCTCGGTCATGACGACCTTGACGTCCTGTCCCGCCTTCTGGAGCAACCGGAGTATTTCGCATGACTTGTAGGCGGCGATGCAGCCCGTGACGCCCAGCAAGATCACGAGGCACCCCCCTCCCCTTGCGCCACGATCATCATGCGGTGGCAATTGGGGCATTCGGCAAGCTCGTCGCCCTTGCGCAACTTGGCGAGCACACCGTCGAGGATGATTGACCGGCATGCCGTGCAATGGTCGCCCTCGAGCTCGGAAACGGCAATGCCGTTCTTCTCCGCACGCAGGGCCTCGTAGCGCTGCGCGATGGCCGGGTCGAGCTGGGCGATGAGTGTCGCGCGCTCCGCCTCGAGCTGCGCGATGCGTTCCTTGACGGCACCGCCCTTCTGCTTGAAGTGCTCGGTATGATGCATCTCGGCGTGATCTATCTTGGCAAGCGCCTCGGCGACCTGCTCGGCAAGCTTGTCGACCTTGATCTGCCGCTCGAGCAGCTCGTCTTGCTCGACCGCGATGCTCTTCTGGCGTTTGACCTGGCCCTCCATGTCACGGGTGATCGATGCGGTGGCACGGTAATCGGAATTGGAATCAAGCTTCTCCTGCAGCGCGTTGATCTTGGCGATGACGCGCTCCTCCTCTGCTTGGAGCTTGGCGATCTTGCCCTCGACCTCGTCCAGGAGCTCGACGACCTGATCCTGCTTGCCCTTGATCTCCTTGCGCTTGGCACGGCAATCCATGATCGCCTTGACCTCGGGTAGCTCGTCAAGCTCGCGCTTGGAGCGCATGATCTGCGTATCGCAGCTTTGCAAGGCGAGGAGCACTTTGCTATCGGACATCATCTTCTCCTTCTCAGGCCGTCCACCAGTTGCGATGCATGCCGCGCAGGTCGAGGATATCGTCGCGCGACACGTCGCATGCGAGCAAGGCGTCGATGAGCACGTCGACGATGGGGAGCTCCGAGCGGTCATGGCCAAGCTCGATGATCGAGAGGTATGGCTGCGCGTCAACGCATAGATGATACCGCGTCTCGCCGACGATGACGCAGTCGATCCCGGCGGCAACGCAGCGCTCGTAGAGGTCCGGATCGCCCCATGAGCCGTTGAGAAAGGCAATGCGGTCAACTGGGCGCTTCGAATCGCCCCATACGCGCGGATGGCAATCGAAATTGCGCGCGGCGAGTTCGGCGACGACGCCGAGCGTCGGCCTCTCGTCCCAATCGGGAACGAGCAATGCTCCGAAGCCCTTGTCCTGCAAGCCACGTTGCCCATCGAGCACGGCCTCGCAGTTTCCCAGGCACGAGCAGCCCATGATGTCCGCGAAACGCTCGCGCGTTGCTATCGCACGATCGGCGTTGGTGTGCATGGCAATCGTCGCCACGCCCCGTCCGATCGCCTCGTAGATCATGCGACCGGGGCCTGGCGCGCTTGGCTGCGTCTCGGGACCGAACTCGGCGGGACCTTCCTTGATGAAGGCGGGGTGATGCGTCACGAGCACATCGCACCCCGCATCGGATGCCGCGATGACGTTTGCGACGCTCATGTCGAGGGCGACGGCGATCTTGCCTACGGCACGTTCGCGATCGCCCACGGCCAGACCCGGCTGGTCCCAGCTTTCCGCATCCTCACGCGGAAAGGCCGCGAAGAGTCCGTTTTCAAGTTCGCCGATCGTCTGCGGAGCCGCCATTGTCTCTCCCCGTCCTAGTCTTCGATCGCGATATGGCGCCTGTCACCATCGGGCATCGGCACGGTGAGCTTCCCATACCCCGCCTGGCGCATGAGCCCGACGGCATCGTCGAAGTTCGCCGCGACGTCCTTTGGCGCATGCGCGTCGCTGCCAATCGTGCACTCGACGCCCGCGTCGCGAAAGGAGCGGAGCATCTCGAGCGCGGGATACATCTCGTGCGCGTCCTTGCGCAGGCCCGCAGTGTTCACCTCGACCATGCGGCCCGAGCGCGCAACCGCCTGCGCCATCTCGTAATTGTACTCCCTCGCATCGAAACTCGGATGCCAGCCGTACTTCTTCGGCAGATCGGGGTGCGCAAAGCACATGATGGGACCGGGATGCGCCGCCATATCGAGCCAGGACTCGAAGTACGCACGCCATAGACCATCGATACCGTAGTCATCCCATACGCTCAGGTCACGCGAGTCGTCTATGGGCCGGTTGTCGATGAAATGAACCGACCCGAGCACGTAGTCGAAGGGAGCACAGAGCCGTTCGAGCTCGGCGGTCCGACCCGGCAGCCAATCGGCCTCGATGCCGCAGAGCAGCTGCATGCCGCTGCCGGCATGCGCAAGCCGTTCGCGCTGCTCATGAAGCTCGTCGACATATCGTTTCATGGTCTGCGACGACATGGAGGTCTCGAACAGCGGATCCATGCCATCGGGAAGCACTAGGTGCTCGGTCTGGGCGAAGGTCGACAGGCCCAGGTCCTCGGCCCGCCTCACCATGTCGGCAACGGAGCCCGATCCGTGACCGGAGTACGCCGAATGGGTGTGACAGTCTACGCGTTCGTATGCGTACGTCATCTGAGCACCTCGGGAAGCGCCGCGGCAAAGCGGTCGATATCCTCGACGCTCGTGCCCTTGCCGAAGGACAGGCGAATGCCACCGAGCGCATCGTCGTGCGAAAGGCCGATGGCCATGAGCACGTGACTCGGATCGAGCGACGAGCTTGAGCATGCCGAACCAGACGAAATCGCAAAGCCAGCGTTATCGCACCTCAGCACAAGCGTCTCGCCCTCGAGTCCTCTGACACGCAGGGAAAGGATATGCGGTACGACAGGCGCATCGGCATCGAGCGTAGCGGTGATGTCGTGAGCATATTCACCATTTCCAAGGGCATCGAGCAATCGCGATCTCAGCATGCTTACATGGTTCCAAACCTCTTCGCGCTCCGCGATGGCACTTTCGACAGCCTGGGCAAAAGCGCAGGCGCCTGGCACGTTGGAGGTACCACTACGCATGCCAGCCTCCTGACCGCCGCCGTAAATGAGGGGCGTGATGCGCGTGTCACGGCGAAGATAGAGAGCGCCGATGCCTTTGGGAGCGCCGATCTTATGTGCGGAAAACGCGCAAGCATCCACGTCGCTTGCCTCAAGGTCGAGAGCTACCTTGCCAAGTGCTTGGACGGCATCGCAGAAGAAGAGAGCACCGTGTTCATGCGCAACGTGCGCAAGCTGCGCGATGGGCTGGATTGTGCCGAGCTCGTTGTTGACGCCCTGGACGCAGACGAGGCAGCAGGCATCGCCCGCGGCCTCAATCGAGGAGAGCAGGTCCTCAAGCGTTTCGGGGTCGACGATGCCGTCTTTGCCCGGAGCAACGCGGTCAATCTTGTAACCGTACGCCTTAAGGGCATCGGCCGCGTTCAAAACGGCGTGGTGCTCGATTGCCGAGACGACCACATGCGTCTTGCTCGCGCCTGGTACGAAATGCGCCAGGCCTTTGACGGCCATGTTGTCGGCCTCGGTCCCCCCCGAGGTGAAGACGATCTCGGCAGGAGCATGCGCCCCCAGGGCCCGCGCGATGCGCGTACGGGCATCGCGCAGCTGGGACGCGGCCTCGCGTCCCTCGGCATACAGTGCGTTGGCGTTTGCCCAGCTGACATCATGCAATACGGGATACAGGCGCTCGTCGAAGGGAGCGGTCGCGGCGTAGTCAAGATAGACGCGACGGGCGCTAGCGGCAGGCATCGCGGATGCCCCTCAATGCCACCGCCGGGTCATCGGCGCAGAAGATGGCGCTCCCCGCCACGAGGACGTCAGCTCCGACGGCACTCACGAGCGGAGCCGTGCCAACACCGATACCCCCATCGACCTCGATGAGCGGAGCGGCGCCTTCGGCCTTGCACATCTCGACAATTGCCGCGATCTTGGCAGGTGAGCTCTCGATGAAGGACTGGCCGCCAAAGCCGGGATGCACGCTCATCACGAGCACCATGTCGACGAGGTCGAGCAGTCCCGCAAGTTGCGTAGGATCGGTCTCGGGATTGAGAGATATGCCCGCCTTGGCGCCGGCGTCGCGAATCGAGCGCAACATCGAGACGGCATTGTCGCAGGTCTCGACATGAACAGTTACGGAATCAGCACCTGCCTCGATGTACCAGGGCACCTGCACCTCGGGATTGTCGATCATCAGATGCACGTCGAGCGGGACGTCCGTCACGCGCTTGAGCATCTTGACATGTGCGGGACCGATGGTGAGATTGGGAACGAAGTGGCCATCCATCACGTCGACGTGTATCCAATCGGCACCTGCCTCGGAAACCATGCGCACGTCGCGTTCGAGATTCGCGAAATCGGCGCTCAATATGGACGGGGCGATCTGGATGTCCGTGAACATGGGTGCCTATCCCTTCATTCCTGTTCCGCCTTCACGGGGCGCTCGAAAAGCGTCTCGATTATCTCATGCGGGTCGCGTCCTTCCCAGAGCACCTGACGTACGGCCTCGGCTATGGGCATCTCGACATCGTGCAGACGCGCGAGCTCGGTCACGGTCTTGCAGGCGACGGCGCCCTCGGCGACCATCTGCATCTTCTCCTCGAAAGCCGCTAGCGTGCCTCCTTCGACGAGAAAGGAGCCGAGCGCGCGATTGCGGGAATGCTCCGAGGAACACGTCGCGATCAGGTCACCCACGCCGGCAAGGCCCAGGCAGGTGCGCGCATCGCCACCGAGCGCGACGACAAGACGCGTCACCTCGGCAAGGCCACGTGTCATGAGAGACGCCGACGCGTTATCGCCCAGCTGCATGGCGACGCTCATGCCGTTGGCGATGGCGATAACGTTCTTCGAGGCGGCGCAAAGCTCCACGCCTGTCACGTCCGAGGTGGTGTACACGCGAAACATCGAGGTATTGAAGAGGTCCTGGAAGTAGAGGGAACACGCCTCGTCGGATGAGGCGACCACCGTGGCAGCCGGCAGGCCACGCGAGACTTCCTCGGCATGGTTGGGGCCGGAAAGGCAGGCGATGCGCGACGGATTGCCGAGCACGTCTTCGAGGAGCTCGACCATCGTGAAGCCCGTCTGTGCCTCGATGCCCTTCGTCAAGACGATGACGGGCAGATCGGAGGCGATGAAGGGCGCGCATGACGAGGCGATGGAACGCAGGTACGACGAAGGGCAGACGAAGATGGCGGCATCGACGCCGCGAAGCGACTCCTCGAACGAAGCGCTCGCCGTCACGCCAGCAAGCTCGACATCGGGCAGGTGACGCGGATTGCGATGGGCCGCATTGATAGCATCGGCCACATCGGCGCTACGCGTCCACATCCTCACCGCGACGTTCTTGCCGGCGATGAGGTGAGCAATGGCCGTTCCCCACGTGCCCGAACCGATAACTGCGACGCTGCTCATCACAGCTCTTCCTCGAGTTCTTCTTCCAGCTCCTCTTCGTTCACGACGGTCTTCTCTCCGGTGGACTTGAAGGAGAACCTGGGCTCGGTTCCGTTCATCATGCGCTGGATGTTGCTGCGATGCGCAAAGACGACGGCAATGGCAATGATGATGCTGACGATGAGAAGTGGAACGTTACTTCCGTAGAAGAGAAACGACCAGACGGGAAGGCTGATGGCCGCGCAGATCGAGCCCGCCGAGATACGCTTGCTAATTCCCGCGACAACGAGAAAGGTCGCGAGCAGACACAGCGCTACGAAGGGGTAGGCCACGAGTATGGAGCCAAAGCCCGTGGAAATGCCCTTGCCTCCCTTGAAGCCGAGCCATGGGCAGAAGACATGACCGACGATGGAGAAGAGGACGGCGAGCACGATGAGCAGGTCGAACTGCCAGGCCGCATCAAAGGGCATGAAGCCGGAGACGACGCGCGCGAAGACGACGGCGATCGCCCCCTTGCTCGCATCGGCCAAGAAGGTGATGACGAACGCCTTCCAGCCGTAGAGCCGGCTCATGTTCGTCGCGCCGATGGAGCGCGATCCGCCCGAACGCGGATCGGAGTGGTAGAGCGCCTTGGCGATGAGCACGCCGAAGGGGACACTCCCCACCAGGAAGGACACGGCTGCGACAAGGACGAAATCGAGTAGGATGATAGCGGACATGGCTAGTTCTTCCTCTTGAACTTGATGCGCACGGGCGTTCCGACAAGGTCGAAATTCTCGCGCAGGCGGTTCTCGAGATAGCGACGATAGGTGTCGTCGATGATCTCCGGAAAATTCGCGAAGAACGTGAAGACGGGTGGCTGAGTCGCGGCCTGTGTCACATAATTGAGGCGCAGACGCTTGCTGCCCTTCACGATGGTATGACCAAAGTCGCGCAGCTGGGTGAGCAACGCGTTGAGTTGGTTGGTCGGGATGTGGCACGAGTAGTTCTGGTAGACGGTGTTGATGGCATCCCAGATTCGATGAACCGAGCGACCGGTCTTGGCCGAGATGGAGATGACGGGCGCGTAACCGACGAACTCGAGACGATCGCCAACGAGCTCTCGAATCTCATCGCGACGATCGGGGTCTTCGATGAGGTCCCACTTGTTGATGAGCACGACCATCGCGCAACCGCGTTCGGCGGCCATGCCCGCGACCTTCTGGTCGGCATCGGTCAATCCGAGCGTCGCGTCGATCATGAGGAGCACGACATCGGCACGGTCGATTGCGCGTAGCGAGCGTACGTAACCGTAGTACTCCACGTCTTCGTCTATCTGGGACTTGCGTCGAATACCCGCCGTATCCACAATGCGATAGCGCACGCCATCATGTTCCACGACGCTATCGATCGCATCGCGTGTCGTGCCCGCGACATCACTCACGATGGAGCGCTCACCGCCGACGAGGCGATTGGTAAGCGATGACTTGCCCGCGTTGGGGCGCCCGATGATCGCGACGCTTATCTCGTCGCCCGCCTCGTCATCACCTGCATCTTCGGGAAGCTCGCGCACGACGGCATCGAGCAGATCGCCCGTGCCATGGCCATGCGAGGCCGAAATCGGCATGGGTTCGCCCAAACCGAGCGAATAGAACTCCCAGAGCACCTCGTCCTCGCGGTCGGGGTTGTCGAGCTTGTTGACGGCGAGCACGACCGGAACATCGCTTTTGAGAAGGACGCGTGCGATGTCGGTGTCCTCGCTCGTCACGCCCGTGCGGCCATCGACGACGAAGATGATGCAATCGGACTCCTCGCAGGCAACGAGCGCCTGGCTCGTGATGGATCCCTGGAACATGTCCGTATCGCCAAGGGCGATGCCACCCGTATCGATGATCATGAAATCGACGCCATTCCAGTCGGCGCGATGGTACGAACGATCACGCGTCACGCCGCGCATCTCGTGCACGATGGCATCTTCGGTTTGCGTTATGCGATTAATGAGCGTGGACTTTCCGACATTCGGACGACCGACCACGGCAACGAGCGGAAGACTCATGAAAACCTCTTTACGTAGGATTGCGAGCAGTATCTTACCGCATCAGGGCTTCGAGGATATCCGCGGGGTCGTAGGTACACAGACGCACGGTCGCATCGCATGCCGTCTCGATATCGGCAAGCGGGACATCGTCGAGCAAGAGCAGGTCCTGGTTGAACATCTCGCGCGCGAGCAACACGATTCCCTCGGGGCGCGCGGCGCGTATCGCCGGGAGAAGGTCATGTCCCGTAATCAGGCAGGTGACGTCCACATTTCCGCCGAAGAACGTGTTTTCGACGGCAAGCACCTCGAGATACCCGGCTAGCGGAGAACTCTCGAGAAGGGGGCGCAGAACGCGGGCGAACGCCGTTCCGCAGACAATGTACGCCACGGGTCCGCCTTCCAAATGCGCGGCCGTCCCCTCGAGCAAATCGGCGTTCCGTTCCCACTCGTCGATGAACGAGCGCATCATGCCAATGCCATCCTGGAACTGCGGGTAGCCCGCGTACATGAAGGCGGGCGGAAAATCGTAGCCAGCGTCGATGTAGAACTCGTCGGCAATTTGCAGGCGGGGATTGCGCCGCTCGACGCCGGAATCCTCCTGAAACTCCCGGATGAGCTCAATGACCGCGGCAGCCGCATCGGGATCATCGGAAAACGAGGAGGTGAAGCGCTTCTGATGACGCGTGTAGCCGAGCGGGACGAAGCCGGCCGAGAGCACACCGGGATGCCGCTCGATCCACGCGAGCGTGCGCATGAGCTCTGCTCCGTCGTTCACGTCGGAGACGACGACGACCTGGACGTGCACTTCGAGACCCGCATCGAGGATGGCCTCGAGCACCTCCATGCCCCTTGCCGCGTTCTTTCCCATGAGGCCCTCGCGTACGTCCGGGCTCACCGCATGCAGGGAGACATGCAGGGGCGAGAGATGGCATTCGATGATGCGGGCAAGCTCGTCGTCATCCACGTTGGTCAGGGTCACGAAGTTACCCTGGAGAAACGAGAGGCGATAGTCGTCATCGCGCAGGTACAAGGTCGAACGCATGTCCTTCGGCAACATGGACATGAAGCAGAAGATGCAGGCATTACGGCAGGTGATGACGCCATCGAAGATGCAGTCATCGAAAACGATGCCCCAATCCTCCCCCAGCTCACGATCGACGTAGGCGAAGCGCCCATCCTCGAGCGTCAGCTCGACGTCGTAGCCATCGGCTTGCCAGCGCCACTCGATGAGGTCACGCAGCGGCACGTCCTCGACATGCGTGATGACCATGCCGCCCGTAAGCCCCGCCCGATCGGCAGGAGAACCCGGCTCGACACGTGCGATGCGCGCACGACAAGGTTGGGGATGCGCCTGCGCCTTGAGGGAGCCGTAGGCACTCGATTCAGCTTGTTCGTCTAACATCGTCACGCAACTCCACCCGCGAGTTCGCGGACACGATCGCGCACCGCGTCGATGTGCTCCTGCGGCGTGCTCGCTCCCGCCGTGATGCCGATGCGCTCGACACCGTCCAGCCACGATGGATCGATCTCGACATCACTCTCGATGTGATGGGTCGCCTCGCAACGTGCCTTGCATATCTCGTAGAGACGACGCGTGTTGCCCGAGTTGCGCCCGCCGATGACGATCATGAGCTCGACGCGCGCGGAAAGCTCCGCGGCGGCAGCCTGGCGTTCCTGGGTCGCGAAGCACACCGTCTCCTCGACGCGCAGCTCATCGACACGACCCCGCAACGCATCGAGCACCGCGTCGACGCGATCGGCGCTCTGCGTCGTCTGGATGACGACACCCACCTTGGATGGCAGGTCGTCAGGGAGTTTGCCGGGGACGTCGGCGACGGCGACGACCGCCTCGCCGCCCCAGGCGCGTATGCCCTCGACTTCGGCATGACCAGGCTCGCCGATGATGACGACGGCGTAACCCGCTTCGGCAAGCTGACGTGCCTTGCGCTGGACCTTCGAGACGTAGGGACAGGTCGCGTCCACGACCGTAAAGCCGCGTTTCGTAGCCTCATCGACGATTTGCGGAGCGGTCCCGTGACTTCTGAGCACGAGCGTTCCCCCGCCGGCTTCGTCGAGCGTGTCGGCAACCGCGACGCCTTGGATCGCAAGATCGTCGACCACGCGTGGATTATGGATGAGGGGACCGAGCGTGTGCACGGGGCCGGGATTGTCGGCAGCCCCGCGTGCCATCTCGAGGGCGCGATTCACCCCGTAGCAGGCACCCGCGTTCCGTGCGATTTCGATGGAGACTCCCATGACGTCCCCTAGTCGCGTGCCGTATCACGCAAGCGGAACACCTCGTCCATGATCGCGGCAATGGTCGCGTCGGCCCTCCCCTTCTTGGGAAGGCTCTCGAATCGCTCGTCACGTGGATCGATGGGCTTTCCCACGTTGAGGTAGATGCGGGGAAAGCGGATGATCTTGGGCTTACCGTAGGGCATGATCCTCTCCGTGCCGCTTATGCCGATCGGCACGATGCGCGCATGGCCCATGTTCGCGATGAGCACGGCACCGGCATGGGGATGGTAGACCTTCTCCGGCTTGTTCATCCTCGTGCCCTCGGGGTAGATGAGGACGCTCTCGCCGCGCTTGAGACAGGCCGCGGCACGCTTGACGGCCGTGCGGTCGGCGGAATCGGGATTGACCGGAATCGCCCCGACACGGGCGATGAGCTGGGCGAAGACGGGCCTGAACAGGGTGTCTCTGGCAAGGATGCGCATGAAGCGCCTCTGGCCGTAGAGCGCGCACCAATGTACGCAGGGATCGGCATACGAGACATGATTGGATACGTAGACGACCGGCTCGTCGCCAATCGCCTCGAGGTTCTCGACACCGCGTATCTTCCAGCGGAAGCACACCTTGAGTATGGGACGTATGAAGTAGGCCGCAACGTAGATGAACCAGTTGTGCACCCTGCCCTTGGGAACCCAGATTCCCGAATCGAACCTCTCGTCGAGCGACTTCATGCGCGCGCCTCGTTTGCCATGGATACGATGACGTCGCAAACCTCATCGATGCTCATATGCGTCGTGTCCAACTCGCATGCGTCGTCTGCCATCTTGAGCGGCGAAGCGGCACGCGTGCTGTCGGCCTCGTCGCGTGCGATGAGGCCGACGAGGATGACCTCGGGGTCCGTATCGCCAAAGCCACGCTCGGCGTTTTGCAGGGCACGGCGGCGCGCACGCTCCTCCGGACTTGCCGTGAGAAAGACCTTGACCTCGGCATCGGGAAAGACGATCGTGCCGATGTCACGACCTTCCATGACGATGTCGTCATGCGCGGCGATGCGGCGCTGCTGCTCGACGAGCGCCGCGCGTACCGCGGAAACGGCCGAGACGGGGCTGACCGCCTTGTCGACGGCGGGCGTGCGAATCGCGTCCGTTACGTCGTGGCCGTCAAAGGAAACCCCGGAGGCTATGGGGTTTCCCGGCTCGTGCGAGAACACGACGGGAACGTCACGTGCAACGGAGGCGAGGGCACCCTCATCGTCGAGGGGAATGCCGTTCTCGAGCGCGTACCACGCGACGCAACGGTACATGGCGCCCGTGTCGAGATAGTGAAACCCGAGCATGCGGGCCACCTGCTTGGCGATGGTCGATTTACCGGAACCCGCGGGTCCGTCGATGGCAATTATCACGGAAACCTCCGTAGCTCGTCTGACGTGAAGCCAGTGTAGCACCTCAGCGTTTCAGGCTCTCGATGTCGGCAAAGAAATCGGGCCACGAGACGCGAACGCATGCCGAGTCATCCAGTTCGACGTCCACGTCAAAGAGCTCGCCCGCCAGATACCAGGTCATCGCGAGCCGATGATCGCCATGCGTCCCGAGGACGACCCGCTCGGGCACATGCGCAGGCGATCCGGCCATGCCGATGACATGTAGGTCGTCATCTTCGGCATAGGCCCTGATCCCGAATGCTCCCAGGCCCTCGATGATGGCGGCCATGCGATCGGATTCCTTCACGCGCAGCTCCCCGCATGATTCGAAGACCGTCTCGCCGCGGGCAAAGGCGGCAGCGACGGCCAGGATGGGTATCTCGTCGATGAGCGTGGGGATTTCGGCGGGGCTGACGGACGTCGCGACGAGCTCTGGGGCATGCACGACGCGTACGTCACCGACGGGCTCGGCGCCTTCGGCATGTTCGTTCACGACGTCAAGACATGCTCCCATGCGACGAAGTACCTCGAAGGCGCCCGTACGCGTCGGATTGAGCGCAACGCGTTCCAGAAGAACGTCCGAACCGGCGCAAATCGTCGCGGCGACGGCGACGAAAGCGGCCGAGGACGGATCGGCCGACACGGTCATATCGTGCGCGTGCATGAGTACCGGTCCCTCGATGGAAGCGGTGAGGCCATCGACGTCGACATCGACGCCAAAGGCGGGCAAGAGCAATTCGGTGTGATCGCGGCTCTTGGCGGGCTCGGTCACGCTCGTCGTTCCCGATGCCCGCATGCCGGCGAGCAGGATGGCCGATTTGACCTGTGCGGAAGCTTGCTCGGTCACGACATGCGCGCCGTGCAAGGCACCCGCGCGTACGATGCGCACGGGCAAATGCCCGCCATCGCTCTCGAAGCGAGCGCCCAGCTTGGAAAGCTGGTCAGTGACGCGTCGCATCGGACGGACGCTGAGGGAGGCATCGCCGACGAGCGTCGCCTCGACGTCCAGCCCCGCGAGCGCCCCCATAAGCAGACGCGCCGTCGTGCCGGAGTTACCACAGTCGATGACGAGAGGCCGCGTTGACTTGCTGGCGGCAAGACCGATGCCCTCGACTTCGCCCACAAGGCCATGTGGACCCGCCACGAGGTCGACACGCGCGCCGAGTGCGCGAATCGCGCGAATCGTCGCCTGCACGTCGGCGCTCGGCAACACGGCCTCAAGATGCGAGACACCCTGCGCCAGACCGGCGAAGAGGACGGCGCGATGCGATATGGACTTGTCGGAGGGAACTCGTATCGTACCGGCGAATGGCATGGTCTAGAGCTCTTCTTCGAGACTTCTGATCGAGAAGTCATAACCCTTGGTGATGAGTTCGCCGCCAAAGCGACCCATGTCGCCCTCGTCGGTCAGGATGAGTTCGAGAACGGCGGTGTCCTCGTTGATGTGGTCGATCTCGATGGACTGGATGTTGCACGCGGCATGCCCGGCCATGCCCGTCACCTCGGCGATGATACCCGGATGGTCGGTCATGGGGATGCGCACCTGCGTGAGCTTCGCCGAATCCGGGATCCACTTGGCGGGCAGGCTACGGCGCAGACGCGCGCTATCCTCGAGCATTTTGACGAGCGTCTCGGCATCGCCTTCGCGAATGGCCGTCTCGAAGCGCCCGATGATCTCGCCGACCTCGTGCAGTCCCTGCGAGAGCGCTTCGCTGTTATCAAGCGCGATGCCGCACCAGAGCTCAGGAGACCCGGCTGCGATGCGCGTGGAGTCCTTGAATCCGCCAGCTGCCAGGCGCAGGAGCTCCTGGCGCTCGTCGACGTGATTGCCCGCGAGCTCGACGAGGGAGGAGGCGACCATATGCGGTACGTGGCTTACGATGGCAATGGCACTGTCATGCTGGTCGCGGCTAATGGATATGATGCGCGAGCCAAGGGCGCCGAACGTCTCGTAGAGCTTGAGAAACGTCTCGTCCTGTCCCTCCCCCTCGGGACACAGAATCCAATACGCGCCCTGGAAGAGGTCGGCACGCGCGGCACCAAACCCGTTTGCCTCGGAACCGGCCATGGGGTGACCGGGGAGATAGCGGTCGGGATGGGACAAGATGTCGTCCGCGTAGCCCGTGATGACCGCCTTCGTCGAGGCGACGTCGGTAATGACGCCATCGTATCCGCAGGCCTCGAGGCGCTCGAACCAATCACGTGCGGCATGCACGGGCGTCGCTATGATAACGAGGTCGCATTCTCCACTCGAGAGCCATTCGTCCACACGGGGATCATCGACGAGAGCGTACTCGTCGAGCGCACCTTGTTGCCGCGCTTTCTCGAGTGGCTCGGCATGGCGTCCGATGCCGATGACGATGGGCGCGTCGTCAAGCTCCTTCATGGCCGCGGCGATAGATCCGCCGATGAGGCCCACGCCGATGATGACGACCCTTTTGAATGGTATTGCCATGAGTCCTATTAGCTTCCTGTCTCGTTTAGATGGTCAAATGCGCACGGGTGGGCAACTCTGCCTTCCTAGTCCTGAATGGTGATGTATTCGATAACGGGCATGTCCTTGGGATTGTTAATAGCGCCCATCTCGCCTGTCGCGTACTTGAGGTAGTCTTTCACGATCGCGTCGACCGTCTGCATGCCCGCATCATCGATCTGGCCAAAGGCAGCGTACTGGCCGTCAAGACTCTGCGAGACGTTTTCCGTCGTCGCAAGTGTGATGAAGAAGGTCGTCTTCGCGCTATTGTAGACGCCCGTGCGGGCCATGGCGACCGTCCCGCGCCTGAACTCGTCGGCAAGCGGGTTGTCGACATCGTTTTCGTAGAACTCGCCGATGATGGGCGGAAGCGTCGCATCGTTGCCCGCCGAGCTATTGCCCTTCGTGCCTCCCTGAAGGCAGAAGCCCTCGACGATGCGGTAGAACTTGAGACCGTCGTAGTAGCCGCTTTGCGCGAGGTCGCAGAAGTTCGCGACGGTCACGGGCGCGTAATCGGCGTAGAGTTCGATGGTGAACGGGTCGTACCCCTCGACCTTGACGACGGCATGATGCGTGCCGGTCGCGTACTCACCAGATGCCTTGGTCGTAACCGTGTTGGGGTCGGCGTTCTTGGAAGCGCCCGAAGATGCACCGCATGCGACAAGCGTGCAGCAGAGCAGGACGCAAAGGGCAGCCGGCGTGAGGACGCGGACGAACTTCTTCATGTCATACCTCAATCGATCATTGGCATCGTCTTGATGCGGAGACGATGCTTCGAGAACGTTTCTCGTTTTTGCAGGTCACGAACTAATCCTCGATGGTGATGTATTCAATGACGGGCATGTCATCGGGGTTTTCGATGGCACCCATATCACCGGTGGCGTACTTGAGGTGCGACCTGACGATGGAATTCACGATTCTCATGCCAGATTCATCGACCAGGCCGAAGGCGGCATACTGGCCATTGAGGCTCTGCGAGACGCTGCTGCTCGAGGACAAGGTGATGAAAAAGGCACTCGTGGCACTGTTGGGAGCATTGGTGCGCGCCATGGCCACGGTACCGCGTTTGAAGTCGTCAGCCAGAGGATTATCGACGTTGTTTCCCTTAAACTCACCGGGAACGGGTGTGAGCGCGGGATCGTTGCCCGCGGCGTTGTCACCCTTGGTGCCTCCCTGCATGCAGAAACCATCCTGGATGCGATAGAACTTGAGGCCATCGTAATAGCCGCTCCTGGCGAGGTTGCAGAAGTTCTCGACGGTCTTGGGGGCATACTCGGGATAGAGGTCGATGACGAATGGCTCGTAGCCCTCGACCTTGACCGTCGCATGGAGCGTGCTGCCCGGGTCCTTGTCGGCGGCCTTGCTCGAGGCGGACGTGGAACGTGCGGTGGAGCTCGAGGATGCGGACGTGGACGGCCCGGAGCATGCGCACAGCATGCAAACCGCAAGCACGACGGTGAAGGTCAGGGCGAAAAGGGCGGCGGTCTTCTTCATCTTGCACCTCAATCAATCATGGTCAATGACCGTATGCGGGGATACTGCGCCTCGTCGATGATCCTGCCGTTCTCGTCGACGATGATGCGGAGCTGCTCGTCAGCCTCCATGGTGCGCTTGGCTATTTCCTCGATGACCTCGTAGTTCTCGACGATCTTGGCAAAACCCGCGTATTTGCCGTCGAGGAAGGAGAGGTCGTTCATGAAGATGATGAGACTTGAGGCGTCGCTTTGCTGCCCGTCGGCAGCACGGTTCATGGCGATGACGCCACGCTTGAGCGAATTCGTGTTGCGAATGTCGGACTCCTCGTACTCGCCCGTGATGAGATAGTCATCGTCTTGCTGGGTGTTCCCGACGCGCAGGTACATCTCGTTGAGAATCCAGAAAACCGGCTTACCGTCATAAAACCCGCTATCGACGAGACGGCAGAAGCGCTCCGCCGTCACGGGCGCCGAATGAGAGTAGACCTCGATGGAGAGGGGCGAGGACTCGTAGCCCTCGAAGACGAGCTCCGCGTGATGGATGCCCGAGGCGTAGTCTATCTCCTCGACAGGGGCCGAGACGAGCGTCTCGTCGGAATCGCTCTTCTGGCTATCGGCCTGGGCCGGGGAAGACGTCGAGCATCCGACCACGAGCATACCGATGAGCACGCAAAGGGCGCAGGCAATGACGAGACATGCGAATCGTGTGTTTGTCAGGCGTTTCATACGTCGGCACATTCTACTATAAGCACGGTAGGCGAACTAGTAGACCATTCCCATCGCCTCGTTGACCTCGGCGAGCGTTTCGTTCGCGATCTCGTTCGCCCTGCGGTTGCCCTCGTGCAACACGTCCCTGACGTAGTCCATGTCATGCGTGAGCTCCTCGCGACGCGCGCGGATGGGCGCGAAATACTCGTTGACCGCCTCGATGACGAAGGCCTTGAGCGCGCCGCCACCCCCGTCGCCGATTTCGGCGGCGATGTCGGTCTCGGCACGACCCGAGCACAATGCCGCGGTGGTGAGCAATGCGGAGACGCCGGGACGGTTCTCTCGGTCGAAGGTGATGTTGCGATCGGAATCCGTCGGGGACTTCTTGACGATCTTGGCGGTCTCGTCTGCGGTCATGCACAGCGAGATGCCGTTCTTGTAGCTCTTGGACATCTTGCGCCCATCCAGGCCGGGCACCTCAATGACGTCGGAGAGGACGCCTTCGGGCTCGGGGAACACCGGGGCGTAGCGCTCGTTGAAACGACGCGCGATCGTACGCGTGATCTCGATGTGGGGGAGCTGGTCCTTGCCAACGGGAACGACGTTGCCCTTGCAGAAGAGAATGTCGCAGGCCTGGTGAACCGGATAGGTCAGGAGCAGGCCCGTGAGCGCATGACCCGACGCCTCCTGCTCGGCCTTGACCGTCGGGTTGCGCTCGAGCTCTGACTCGCTCACGAGCGAGAGGAAGGGAAGCATGAGCTGATTGAGCGCGGGGACGGACGAGTGGGTGAAGATCATCGTCTTTTGCGGATCGATGCCGCAGGCAAGGTAGTCGATGACGATGTTGTAGACGTTGTCGGCGATGTTTGCCGTGGTATCACGGTCGGTGATGACCTGGTAGTCGGCGATGACGATGTTCGTGCGTATGCCGCGGTTCTGCAAGTCGACACGCCCCTTGAGCGTTCCGAAGTAGTGCCCGAGATGCAGCCTGCCCGTGGGCCGGTCACCCGTGAGCATGCGGTACTTTCCGGGATTGACCTCGAAATCCGCGCGAATCAGGTCGCTCTTGCGTTTTGCCGCCTCGAAACTGCCCTCGTTTGGCATGTCAGCGCTGCCTTTCTCTCGAAAACGTCTGCAAGATGGTACACCATCTGGAAAAACGTACGGCTAGTAATTGCCCAAATCCTCGGGATGGATACCGTAGGATTCGAGTTCGGCAAAGCCGGGGCGAACCCTGAAGACGAAACCGTCGACATTGCGCACGATGAGGTGATTGACCTCATCGGTTCCCATGTTGAGCCAATTGCCCATGAAGCCGCGGATGACGCCGCCATGCACGACGACGGCCGTGCGGCCTTCGAGGCGCTCCAAATCATCACTCGCGCTTCTGATGCGGGCGAGAAAACCGTCGAAGCTCTCCCCTCCTCCGTCCGGCGGCCATCCCGCAGCGCGCGGACCCCACGGAAACGGAAGGTCCCGTTCGATGACATCGTCAAAGCTCATCCCCTCGATGGGTCCGAAGTCGAACTCGACGAGACGCTCGTCAACCTGGGCCTCGATGCCGAGCTCGCGGGCTGCCGGCTCGGCGATCATCGTCTTGCAACGCTTGAGTGGCGAACAGATGATGCGGTCGGGGCGCCAGGCGACAAGGCCGGCAACCGCACGACGCGATTGCTCCTCGCCGAGTCCGGTGACGCCTTCGTCTCGCCTGCCGAGGAAGAACCCCTGCGCATTCGCATGCGTCTGGGCATGTCGCATGAGGAGCACGCGCGGTGTTTCGTCATCAGCCGCCGTCGCAAGCGGGTTGGGAGTAGCAGTTTCTTTCTCGCGCGTCACGACGACACCTTTCGTCCTAGAGTCCCGCGACTTCGCGCAGACTCGCAACCTCGTCTTCGGTCAGCAATCTCCAAGACCCCTCCTCGACATCGACGAGCTCGAGTGGGCCGAAACTGCTTCTGTGCAAGTCGAGCACCGGGTGGTGCACGGCCGCGCACATGCGTTTGACCTGCCGCTTGCGTCCCTCGTGAATAACGAGCTCGATGTCGGAACTGCCATCGGGACGTTCGGCGACGATACGCACCCGTGCTTGGGCCGTGAGACCGTCGTCGAGCATGATGCCGCCACGCAGACGCGCGAGGTCGACCTCGTCGGGCACGCCCGCGACATGTGCCTGGTAGGTCTTGTCCACATGGTGCTTCGGATGCAGGAGGCGCTGGCCCATGTCCCCGTCGGTCGTGAAGAGCAGGAGCCCCGTCGTGTCCTTGTCGAGCCTGCCGACCGGAAAGAGGCCGGAATAGCGTCCCCGGGGTACGAGCTGTGCCACGCAGGGGCGACCCTGGGGATCATCCATCGTGGTCAGATAGCCCTTGGGCTTGTGAAGCATGAGGTAGACGCTGCCATCCTCGAGATGCACCTCGCGCCCATCGACGCACACGACATCAACCTTGGGATCGACCTTGCTGCCGAGTTCGGTCACGATCTGGCCGTTCACGCTCACGCGACCGGCGGTCATGAGGTCCTCCGATCCCCTGCGGCTCGCGACGCCGGCGCGCGCGAGGAACTTCTGCAGGCGCATGGGAAACGGCTGTTCGGGCGTTGCGTCTGACATGGTTATCCGACCAGCTCGATATCGTCATCGTCGGGCTCGGCTTCGTCGAGCTCCTCGTCATCGTCTTCGGTATAGACGTACGCCTCTTCTTCCTCGGGGTCGGCCGTGTCGATCAGGTCGTCCTCGTCGGCTGCGTACTCATCATCCAGCTCGTCATCGTCCCCATCGTCGGCAGCGTCATCGTCGTCAGAGACGTTTATGTCATCCTCACCGAAGTACGCGTCGAGGATGCCATCGACGTCCTCGATGTCGACTCCGAGGTAGTCGTCGACCTTCTGGGTCATGGACTGCCCGATGATCTCGGCGACGCCCTCGGCGTCGTCTTCGCGCACGTCATCACCGCGGTCGACTTCCTCGACCGCGAGACCGACCCGGACAGTCGCGAGCCCCTCCTCGTCATCTGCAAGCTCGAGCTGCATGTCATCGGTCTTTCCCGCGCCGCTCAGACGTTCGCGGATCTGCTCCTTGCTCGCCTCGTCGGGAGCGAAGTCCTCGAGCGGCGGCAGGTCCTTCACGCTTCTGAGGCCGAAGCGCTCGAGAAAGGTGCGCGTCGTGCCATAGAGGATGGAGCCGCCCGGCTTGTCGCGCCCCATCTCGCGTACGAGCCCCTTCTCGACGAGCGAGGAGACAACGCTTTCCGAATTCACGCCACGTATGGCATTGACCATCGCGCGCGTCACGGGCTGGTGATACGCGATGACGGCAAGGGCCTCGAGAGCGGCCTGCGACATGCGATGCGTGTCCCATGAGATGACGTAGCGCTCGATGACGTCGTTGTGGGCGGGATGCGTGTAGAAGCGCCATCCTCCCGCCACCTCGCGTAGCTGGATACCGCGGTTCTCATCACGGTACTCGGCGGCGAGCGCCACGAGGGCCTCGTCAACCTGCACGGGGCCGACCTCGAGAATATCCGCCAGGCGCGCGGCGCTCACCGGCTCATCGGAAACGAACAGGAGCGCTTCGACGGCGCTCATCAGGTCAGCAATCTGCTTGTCACGTGCCATGCTCACTCCTCATGAGAGGTTGAAGAGGCTGCCTGGGAGAAAGCCTCCGGGCCACTTGCCTCGATTCCGTCATCGGTTTCGCCGGCATCATCCTCGTCGAACTGCTCGAGCGAAGGGTCGTCTGGCATACCCCAATCGGGCACCGAGAAGTCGGTGATTTCGGGAGCGTCGGGTTCGATGTCGAGCTGTATCTCGTCAAAGGCAACGTCCTGGAAGATCTTGATGACGCCACGTTTGTAGAGTTCGAGAATCGCCAGGAACGTGACGACGACGAGCTCGGGTGTGGGCGCGGGACCGACGAGTTGTTCGAAGGTGCAGCTCTCGCGACGCCGCATTGAGCGGTAAATCCCCTCGACATGGCGCTCCATCGAAATGGGCACGGCGGCGATGTGCTCGGCCTCGAGCAGAAAGGTGTCACGTCGCGCCGCGATATCGGCGCAGATGACGGCCAGCCCATGCAGAGTGACATCCTTGAGGTAATCGGGCATGAGACCTAGAAAGCGCTCGTCGGGGCCGACAAGACGCGGGTGCATCTTCGCCTCGTTCTCCATCCGCGCGCCCAGGGCCGCCGCGACGTTCTTGAACTGCTTGTACACGACGAGACGTTCGACGAGGATGTCGCGCGTCTGCTCGGGCGTCAAGTTGGCGAGCTCGTCATCGAGCTCGATTGGCTTGACGACCTCCTTGGGCAGAAGCGAGGATGCCTTGATCTGCAGCAACGTGGCCGCGACGACGAGGAAGTCACTCGCGATATCGAGATCGAGGTCCTTCATGCGTTCGACCTCGGCAAGATACTGATCGGTGATGTCGGCGATGGAGATCGCCCCGATGTCGATCTTCTGACGCGAGACGAGCGAGAGCAGCAGGTCGAATGGTCCCTGATATGCATCTATGCGGACGCGATATGACACGCTCATGCTCCCGTTCATTCGAATGCGTTCGAATCGCTATTCTAGCGCAGCGCAGGCGCTATCTTGATGACGAGGCTTCGATTGCCGGGGAGGCCAGCGCGATGGCCGCGTCGGGGACGACACGGTATATCACGATGTCCTCGATTCCCTCGGGCGTCACGTCCTGCGCGCATTCCGGGGCAAAGCGCAGCCTCTGGCTCGATGGCGTCACGATATAGCCAATCCCCGACGCATCATCGCAGGTCCGGCCATTTGCGCCGAAGATGTTGTCCCCCATCGTCGCGTCGCCTTGGAGCAGCAGCGCCTTCTGGGCAATGGCACCGGCCCCGAGAGCCGAGCGCAGCTGCCTCTCGAGGATGTAGACGCAATTGAGACGTCTGTTGTCGATGTAGACGTCGGAATGGTTGTTGAAGGCCGAGCTTGCGTCATCCAAGACGAAGAGGACCTGCTCGCCACGATCGAGCCCGTCGACGAAATCCGCCAGCAAACGCATCTCCGTGACCTCGTCGTCCTCTATGCGATACACGGAATCGTTGTACTGGTAGGCGCCGACGTTATTGGCGATCATGACGAGCATGATCGCCACGGGCACGAAGACGGCAGCGCCGGGATGCCGCCGGGACGCCACTGCCCACATGCCGAAGAGGAGGTACGCGCAGACAAGCACCTTGGCGAGCCACGTACCCGGATTGATGTCGAGGAGGGCGCCGTGGTAAATGTCGCTCACGGCTGCGCTCTGAGACGGATCGGCGCCCGGATCGATCGGAAGGGTGGATATGCGGTCATCCAGAAGGCGCAGCACGTTGAATTGCGCGTTGTCGAAACCCTGCGAGTAATCGCCGCTTCCCAGCATGAAGACGACGAGCAGGCAGAGCGCGAGCGTCGAGGCGACGGCGGCGCAGAAGACCCCCGGGCTACGCATGATGGCAGCCCCGTCGCCACGGAACAGCTGCTTGATGGTCAGGAACAGCAAGGGCAGGAAAAGGGGCGCCACGTAACGTACGTGGGGGCGAATGCCGACGTGGCCCAAATCCTCGCGTATGGAAATGGTGTAGATGACGATGAGGAGGATGAAGACGAAGGCAAACAGACAGAAGAGGTAAAGATCGCGCTCGCGCCTGGTCAGCCGCGGCCAGGTGAGAGCGGGCAGGACGAGCGGGAAGAACATGAACGCGATGACGAAATGCGTCGTATCACTCAGGAACGCGTAAAGGGAGAAGAGCAGCGTATAGGGATTGAGCAGAACCGACGGGTCGGTCTGGTTGTACGAGTTGAGGAGTCCCGAGAAGAGCGTGAGCTTGAGAATGATGAAGGGAATCGCAAAACCGACTACGAAGCAGGCAAGGGGGACGCAGGCGCGAAGCCAGGCTTGCTCTCGCACCCGGCCCGCGACTCGCGCGATGCCGCTGCGGAACTCGCGCGCCTGGGGCGCGCTCAGACAGTCCTCGCAAGATCGCATCGCGCTCA
>UQUH01000015.1 GCA_900544245.1 uncultured Coriobacteriaceae bacterium
CAAAGCCATTTCTCGTCCCCGATTCGCGCACGGCACGGGGCAGCTGCGGAACTCGCGTGCAAAGACCGCACGCTCAAACAGTCCTCGCAAGACCGCCTCGTGCCGTGCGCGAATCGGGTACGAGAGCAAGCCCGCAACTGGACGTCAGCACCAGGATTACTTTGGCATGCGGATGATGGTATACGGCTCAAGAGGCTCCTTGCAGGCCAAGCGGGAGGGCCCCCCAGCCCGGCGCATCGTGGCACGGGTACGGGTGGCTCCTCCTCGACATGGCAAAGCCCGCGAATCGTTATGGGACGCACGGGCATCTCGGGACTCAACGCCTCAAGCGGTGTCGTCTCGTCAAAGCCATTGCGGCAGCGTGCCTCGACTGACCAAGTACCCGACTCCTTCTCATCGCAGGCAAGCACCTCGGCAGCCCATTCCACGAGTTGCGTGCGCTCGTCCGTCGCCTGCGCCTGATGCGCCGGGCCGAAGTAGAAGCCCGTCGAGTACGGACGATGTGAAACGACTTCGAGTTCGTGCGCGAAATCCGCTACGGGTTTGCCGTCTAAAACGTTCCTGTAAGCGTTGACGACAGTCGCGACATAGAAGGCTTTCTTGTTGCGCCCTTCGATCTTGATGGAGTCAATGCCGACTCCCTCGAGCTCCTCCAGATGCGCGAGCATGTTGAGGTCCTCTGCGTTCATGATGTAGCTGCCATGCTCATCTTCCTCGATGGGATAATGCTCGCCAGGGCGCTTCTCCTCCTCGAGCGTGTAGTGCCAACGACACGATTGCGTGCAATGACCCGAAAGAGCACTGCGGCCCGTCAGGTAATCGCTGATGAGGCAGCGACCCGAATAGGCCATGCACATGGCACCGTGCACGAAGGCCTCGAGCTGCAGGTCGTCGGGAATCCGCTCTCGCATTTGCGCTATGCCTTCAAGAGACATCTCGCGTGCGCAGACAATTCGCTTTGCCCCAAGCTCGTACCACGCACGTGCGGCCAGGGCATTCGAAACGCTTGCCTGGGTGCTCACGTGCAGGTCGACTTCGGGGGCGATCTCGCGTATGAGCCGCGCCGCGCCCAGATCGCCGATGATGAAGGCATCGACGCCCGCATCACGTAACGTCCGTGCATACGATCCGAGCATTTCGATGTCATCATCGTGCATGACGATGTTGAGTGTCACGTACACCTTGACATCACGAGCATGGGCGTAGTCAATGGCCGCAGGAATCTCGTCGAGGGCGAAGTTGCTCGCGCGTTGGCGCATGCCGAAGCGGTCGCAGGCCATGTAGACGGCATCAGCGCCGAAGCGTATCGCATATTGCAGTTGCTCGAACCCGCCCGCAGGCGCCAAAAGCTCCATGTCCATCCCGTCTGTGCATCTTGTATCGCGCCCGTGTGATGCGATCTCTCGTCTAGAATATGGTACCAGTGATGAAAGGCCCGTGATGCACTTGCAGCCCATTGGACATATCGAGAGCCCCTATCTGACGAAGTTCGGCGTACCGCGACAGCCCGGCCTCGTGAGCCGTGCGAGCTCGCGCATCGTCTTTGATTCTGCACATGCACCGGATATCGGGTCAATGGGAATCGAGCCCGACGATTCCATCATCGTATTGTGGATGTTCACCCATAACATCAAGGATGCAAGCGCCTGGTCGAAGACCGTTCGTCCTCCCCTCCTGGGCGGAACGAAACGCGTCGGCGTCTTTGCCAGTCGGTCGAGCTTTCGTCCCAATGCGCTTGCGCTCTCGTGCGTGCAGGTACGTGCATATGATCATGCCTCGTTGTCGTTTTTCGGCGGAGACATGGCAGACGGCACGCCCGTCTTCGCCCTGTATCCCTACCTCAAGAACGAGCACTGCGTTTCCGGGGCAAGCGAAGGCTGGCGAGGAGAGGTTACCTGGCCGACGATGGAGCAGATCATCATGCCGAGAAAGCTCGAGCAGGTCATCCCCGTCTCCACTCGCGCGGGTCTGTACCAGGTGCTGCGACAGGATCCTCGTCCGGCGTACACGCGCGATACCGACGAGAATCGCATGTTCTGGCTTGCCTACGACGGCTTCGTCATCTGGTTCACGGTGTGCGAGCGCTGCTTGCGTGTCGTCGATGCCGCGAAGGCAAGCCCACAGGATATCGCCTACATGCGCGAGACGGGAAACGTGCCCGACGATTGGGCAAGAGCCTAACGACGTGCACGCAGCTCCCAGAAAGCCACGGCACTTGCGGCGGCGACGTTGAGGGAGTCGACCTCGTGTTCCATCGGGATGATGACGCTCAAGTCGCAGGCCTCGATGGTTGCGCCATCCAGGCCGTAGCCCTCGCTTCCCAGAACCAAGGCGAGCTTATCGATGCGCTTGAGAGCGGGATCATCAAGCGTGACGGCATCAGGCTCGAGCGCGAGTGCCGCTGTGACGAAGCCGTGTGCTCGTAGCTTCTCGACGCTATCGACCCTTCCCCATGGCACCTGGAACACCGTACCCATCGACACGCGTGAGGCGCGCTTGTAGAGTGGGTCATGACAACCCGGCGTGACGAGCACCGCATCGACTCCCAACGCGGCCGCGCTGCGAAAAATCGCGCCGATGTTCGTGAAGTTCGTGATGCCCTCGAGTACCGCGACACGATGCGCGTCGGATAAAAGCTCGTCAAGACTCGGAAGCTCGGGGCGCATGAACGCGGCGAGCGGACCGCGTGTGACCTGATAGCCGGTAATCTCCTGCATTTGCGCATGCGTGACGCGAAGGATGGGAATCTTCGGGTCGATTGCCTCGATGGCATTGACCAGGTCGCGTGATGGATCGAACCAGCGGTCCTCGACGAAGAGCGAAACGGGACGCGCACCGGCCTTCATCGCACGCTCGATAACGAGACGCGACTCGGCGATGAACATGCCGGATGAGCCTTTCGGATAGTTCATGAGCTGCGCGTCCGTGAACTTCGAGTAGAAGCGCAGCCGCTCGTCATCCACATCCTCGATGCGCTCGATCATGTCCACTCGATTCCGAGCACGTCGCATATCGCGCGCGCCGCGAGCGTCTGGCCCATGATCGCGGGAATATAGGACATCGTGCCCAAATCACTGCGTTCGCTGCGCTCGGCCCCATCACGTGCCTGTGTCTCGGCAGGCTGTTCGGTCGAATAGAGTACGCGCATGTGGCGGATTTCCATCTTACGAGCTTGCTTGCGCACCACGCGGCTCAGGGGACATGAGCTTGTCTCGTAGATGTCGGCGAACTCGAGCTTCGTCGGGTCGAAGGTGTTGGCCGCTCCCATCGAGCTCAGAAGCGGCAGTTCACGTTCATCACAGTATGCGGCGAGGGCGAGTTTGGTGACAATCGTATCCTGCGCATCTATGCAATAGTCGACCGGATGCCCTGCGAAGAGCCCCTCGACGTCGTCGGGCAAAATGCGCTCTCGCAGCGCCGTGACCTGTGCATGTGGGTTGATCTGCGCGATCATCTCGCGCATGACCTCGACCTTGGGCCTGCCGATGGTGCTCTCAAAGGCGATGGCCTGGCGATTGATATTGCTTTCCTGCACGCAGTCAGCGTCCACGATGACAAACGAGCCAATACCGCCGCGCGCCAGGGCCTCGACGCAGTTCGAACCCACGCCCCCGATGCCGATGACCATGATGCGGCTTTTAGCGAGCCTCTCCACGCCCTCGCCGCCAAGCAGGCGTTCGAGCCGATCCGTACGCGATTCGCCGTTCACGTTCACGACCTCACCGCTCGAGCAGCTGAAGCAGCTCGTCGCGGGTGAGCGAGGCAAGCGGTGTCCCGTCACCACGCACGAGCTTGTCTGCCAGCTTGCTCTTGGCATGCTGCAAGGCGACGACGCGCTCCTCTATCGTGTCCTTGGCGATGACCTTGTAGACGGAAACGGCGCGCTTCTGACCGATGCGATGCGCACGGTCGGTCGCCTGGTTCTCGGCCGCGAGATTCCACCAGGGATCGGAATGTATGACCACGGAGGCACCCGTGAGGTTGAGCCCCGTGCCACCAGCCTTGAGCGAGACGAGGAAAACGGGCGTGTCGTCCTCGTTGAACTCGTTGACGAGCTGAATGCGCTGTCGTTTGGGAGTCGAGCCGGTAATCGTGTAGTACGAGATGCCGTGCTCGTCCAGACAGGAGGCGATGATGTCGAGGAACTGCACGAACTGGGAGAACACAAGGGTCTTCTCGCCCGAATCGTGAGCGCTCTCGACGAGCTCGATGATGGTTTCGAGCTTCGCGGCCCCTCCCTCGTAGTTCTCGAAGAGCAGGGCCGGATCGCAGCACAGTTCGCGCAGGCGCGTGATTTCGGCGAGTACGGCGATCTTGTCGGCGCTGAACGCCTGGCGCGTACGAGAATTGATGGACTCGCGCAGGCGCTGCTCGAGCGCACGGTATAACTTCATCTGCTCGTCTTCAAGCTGGGTGTAGACGATGGATTCGTCCTTGTCGGGCAAGTCGGTGAGGACGTCCTGCTTCATGCGACGCATGATGAAGTGTCCGACCAGCGCCTGCAGGCGCTCGAGTGCGCGTTCGTCACCGTCCAAGATGGGCTGCTCGTATCTGCTCCGGAAGCTTTCATAGGTGCTCAGCAGGCCGGGCATGAGGAAGTCGAAGATGCTCCAGAGCTCGGAGAGCCTGTTTTCGATGGGCGTGCCGGTGAGGGCGAAGCGATGCAGAGCGTCGAGGCTCTTGACCGAGCGTGCCGAGATGGTCGCGTGGTTCTTGATGTACTGGGCCTCATCGAGCGAGACGGTGTGCAGATTGAGCGGCTCGTAGTGCTCGACGTCGCGCCTAAGCAAATCATATGAGGTCACGAGAACATCGGGAACCTCGTCGCCATCGGCCGCGTCACCGGTCATCGACGCGAGCATCGCCTCGCGTTCCTCCTTGCTTCCCGCGACGGGCATGACGCGCACGGCAGGCGCGAAGCGCTCGAACTCGGCAACCCAGTTGTAGACGACCGATGCCGGGCAGACGATGAGGGAGGGGCCGTACCCACGTGATTGGTCGAGATGGGCGAGCGTGTAGGCAATCAGCTGAATGGTCTTTCCCAGGCCCATCTCGTCGGCGAGAATGCCGCCCAATCCCATGGCCGCAATGGTGTTGAGCCAGGTCAGGCCCTCGACCTGGTAGGGACGCAGCTCGCCGTTGAAACCGCCGGGCACCTCCGACCGGACCTCGCCCGCTCGCTCGATGGACTGCACGTATTCGTAGAACGCGTGATCGCGACGCGCGCCCTCGACGAGCCCGTCGAGCTGGAAGGCGCGATACAGGGGCAAGCTAGCGCCGTTCAACAGCAATGACTCGGCATCGACGCCAAGTTCTCCGGCATATTCCTCGGCACGGGAAAGCTCGCTTTGCGACAGGTCGACGAAGCTGCCGTCCTTGAGGCGATGAAAGCGCCTGCGGCGCTGATACGAACGCAACAGGGCAGCAAGCTCGGATTTAGGCAGGTCATCGACCGATGCCGTGAGGTTGACGAGGTTGGATTGGATGGAGAGGCCGAAGACGACCTTTGGACGACGCGACGAGACGAACGAGTCGAATCCGGCCGTCGTGAACAGGGTCCCGAGCGAGCGAAACTCGTCGACACCCGTCGCGAGTATGCGTGCGATGTCGGCGTCGTCAGATACGCGCAGACCGTGCCCGGCATCGCTTGACGAGCTGGCGATGATGGGAAAGTAGCGGTTGAGCGCCTTTCTGACGCGCGTCTCGCGCTCCTCGTCGCGCAGTCCGTACGAGAGGGCACGCATCTGTTCGGCAGGCTCGACGATCGGCATGCGCTCCTCGTCATAGACAGCGTACGCCTCGCAGACGCAGGCGCTTCCGTCACGGTCAAGGTAGATCTCCACCTCGCAGGAACGCGGACGCAGCATGGCGAGCTCGTCGGGAAGCTCCATCTCGACGAAGGGCTCGATGACGGGAAGCAACGTCTTGCAAAAGGAGGTGGCGTCGTTGGAACTCAGATACGCCTGCTCGCTCTTGTTGCAGTACACGTTCTCGAGAAAGGGCAGGCAGTCCGAAAAGCCCGCGTCGCAATGGTAGAAGAACTCGTCGGCCCAGACGTAGATATCCTCGTCGTAGCTGATGATGCGCGCATCGACATCGCTTTCCAGTAGGTATCCGCCGCTTCCCTGGGGCGAGCATACGACATGCAGGGGCGGGTTTCCCTCGATGATGCGCGTGTGGACGGGCTTGTGATTGAGTTTCGTGCAATCGTCGACATAGAGCGTCTCTCCGTCGCGAACGTGCAGGAGCTCGACGATTTCCGGAGTGGAGAGCATCATCGCACCGCGCAGCTCGACCTGCGAGCTGCGATACGAGTTGAGCGCATCGTCGCTGAGTTGCTCGCGAATGTCGATGGAGCGCTCGATGAAGGAGATAAGCTTCCAGGCAGCTTTCGTGAACGTGGCGCGCGTATGCTCAAAGGCGAGGCGTTCGCCATAGCTGTGGAACTTTCCCTGGCGACACAGCGACAGGAACTGGGGGATATCCTTGATGACGTACTTTCCCTCGATGCCGGCGACGCTCAGCCGAAGCCCCCATCCCTCCTTGACGCACACCAGACAGGGTTCGAGGTCAACAAGGCCCTGCAAGGCATCGTCACCCGTGATCGCCTCGTCGACCTGCAGATGCCTAGCGGCCTCCTTGAGCGTCCTCTTGATGCCGGCCGAGGATTGCGTCGAGCGAACCGACATGTGCCCGGTGAAGCTCGCAGGCGCCTCGAGATAGATGAGGGAGACGGCGGCGACGTGCTTGCACATGCCGGGATTGGACAAGGAGGCGGCGCAGGTGCAGGCATAGTCGATGACCTTGCCCTGATCTTCGTCGATGGCAAGCTCGACGTCATAGCTCGTGCGCCAGTCAGCAGTGCTCTTGACCTTGGCGCGCAGGCGCGTGATGGGCTTTTCGCCGGTGTCGTAACTGCAGCGACGGTCGAAAATCGCGTCATCAGTTCGGGCGATGTTGCGGGCACGGCGCAGCATGCGCGACTCGCAGTGCCTGATGATGTCTCGCTCCTCGAGCATTTCCACCCTTCGCCGTCATGAAGTGAACCGAATAACTATAGCATCGCTTTTGCCCCGACAGCTTCATATGCACTCACGAAACCCATGAAAAGCTGACAAAATCGAAACGCGGCGAACATGGGCGCCCGATTATTGGTATCGTGTGCAACAAGCGTTTCCAGGGGACAAGGAGCAAGGCCATTTTTAACCGTAAACTTGACGACATCGTCGAAGATTTCGAGAAGAACTACTACGATGCCGAGGAAATCTTCTTCACCAAGCAGGATTGGCACTTTCCCAACAAGCAACGCATCATCGAGATTCTCGATGACGTGCGACGCATCATGTTCCCCCGCTATTTTGGCTGGGAGGTTCCCTGCGAGACCGGCCCCAAGTACTTCATCGGTGACACGCTCACGCGCATCGAACACTCCCTGCGCAAGCAGGTGCGCGAGGCGCTCCTCTTCCGCGACGAGAACCTGTCCGAAGACGCCGTGCACGAGCAGACGAGCAAGATCTGTTCCGATTTCTTCTACCGCCTTCCCGCGATACAGCGACTTCTGCTCAAGGACGTACAAGCGGCCTTTGACGGCGACCCAGCGGCACAGTCCAAGGAGGAGATCATATTCTCCTATCCCGGCTTCTATGCCATCTTCGTCTATCGCATAGCCCACGAGCTCTACCAAGCCGACGTGCCCCTCATTCCCCGCATCATGAGCGAGCACGCCCATAGCGTCGCCGGCGTGGACATCAACGCCGGCGCCCAGATCGGGGAATACTTCTTCATCGACCACGCCACCGGCGTGGTCATCGGCGAGACGACGGTCATCGGGGACCACGTCAAGATTTACCAGGGCGTGACCCTCGGCGCCCTCTCGCTGCGCGCGGGTCAGAAGCTCAAGGGCACCAAACGCCATCCGACCATCGAAGACGACGTCACCATCTACTCGGGAGCCAGCGTCCTGGGCGGCGATACGGTCATCGGGGAAGGCTCCGTCATAGCCGGCAACACCTTCGTCACCGAATCCGTACCACCCCATTCGCGCGTCCTGCTCAAGAACCAGGACGTCATCGTCAAGTAGCCACGGAAACGGAAACGGGACATGTACGGACTCAAGACGGAAAGCGCATTCGATGCGGCGCACTTCCTAAGCGATTACGACGGGAAGTGCGAGAACCTTCACGGGCACCGGTGGCGCGTCATAGCCTGGATAGAGGTTGACGAGCTGCAGACGAGCGGCCAGGAGAAGGACATGGTTGTTGACTTTGGCGATTTCAAGCGTGCCCTGCGCTCGCTTGTCGCCCAATTCGACCACATGTTCATCGTCGAAGAGGGTTCGCTTGCACCCGAGACCATCGCCGCGCTCGAGTCGGAAACCTTCAAGCTGCTCGTGGTTCCCTGGCGCACCACGAGCGAGAACTTCGCGCGTCACTTCTTCGACGAGCTCGTCGAAATGGGCTTTCCGGTGACGAGGGTCGAAGTTGACGAAACGCCCAACAACTGCGCCTACTATTGCGGATAACCCGATTACGAGAGGAGATCGTGACCATGAACGTCGTTTGTCTTGACCTGGAGGGAGTGCTCGTTCCGGAAATCTGGATCGAGTTCGCCAATGCGTGCGACATTCCGGAGCTGACGCGCACCACACGCGAAGAGCCCGACTACGACAAGCTCATGCAGTACCGTCTTGACATGCTTGACGAGCATGGCCTCAAGCTTTCCCAAATCCAGGACACCATCGCGACGCTCGAGCCCTTCGAGGGTGCGCGCGCTTTCCTCGACGAGCTCAGGTCGCTCACGCAGGTCATGATCGTCAGCGACACCTTCTCTCAATTCGCCTCGCCGCTCATGAGGAAGCTCGGATGGCCCACGATCCTATGCAACGAGCTCGTCGTTGACGACGATGGGCGCATCACGGGCTGGCGCATGCGTAAGGCCGAGAAGAAGGTCCAGGTCACACGACATATCAACGAGATGGGCTACGAGACCATCTGCGCCGGCGACAGTCACAACGACATCTGCATGATCGAAGACGCGAAGGCCGGCTTCCTTTTCAGGACCACCGACGAGCTCAAGGAGGCCCATCCCGAGATTCCGGCGCTCGAGACCTATGACGAGCTGCTCGCTGCGATTCGAGAGGCGCTCTAGATGACGGCACCCACTTCCATTACCTGTACCGAACGCGTGCGCATGAATGCCGCCTTCGGGCTTGTCTTCCTCTTCGGCGGTGACCTCATCCTGCTCTACGCCCTGATGAGCGAGAATTTGGGCGGCCTTGGCGCCGCAGTCGTCGGCACGTGCGGTGTCGTGGGCATGCTCCTGGGTCTGTACTACATGTGCTGTTTCCTCAACAAGAAGATCAGCGTGTCAGACGACGGCGTCGTCTACACCAACTGGATGGCTAGGAGGCAAAGCTGCACCTGGGATCAGGTCAGCGTCTCGTTTCACCCGGGCCGCAATGCCTATTTCATCTTCGATTTGAGTGGCAAGCGCGTGAAGTTCTACGGCTACGCGAATAACGCACAGGCTCTCTACGACTACCTGTTCGAGAACGGACGCTATGACAACGATACCATGCGCGTCCTGCATCGCATCGAGAATGAGGCGGCCGAGCGCGAGCGTCAGCTGCGTCTCGAGGAAGAGGCCGACGCGGCCTTCTGGGACGAGGACAATAACGACTGACCTTCAAGAAGCGCGCCGACGCAAGGCGTTTGCCAATCGATTGCACCCGAAGCTCGAAAACGCTCGTCTGCGTGCGGCGACGCGAAGCTAGCCCCTTTAGGGAAACTCGCGCGCAAGGCCAGCGCGCTCAGACAGTCCTCGCAAGACCGCCTCGCGTTTTCAGCGCTTCTGCAATCGGGGCGGCGCGCCTTGCGTCGGCGTGCTTTGGTTTCAGGCTTTTATTCCCGGCCGTTCCAGCAGTAGGTGCAAACCTTGGACGGGTCGATGCCGATGGCCTCGAGCATGCCCGGCAGCGACTGGTAGCTGAGCGAATCGAAGCCCATCTCCTCGCATATGGTCTTGAGCATGCACGCGCCGCGCTCGGTCGTGGCATCCGCGTACTCGTCGAGATGTTCCTGTCCCTCGTCGCCCTCGAGTTGCTGGACGATGCGTCGTGCGAGCAGGTCCATGTCGTCTTTGTTGCGCGAGAAGGTGAGGTACTTGCAACCGTACATGATGGGCGGGCAGGCGCTGCGCATGTGGACCTCGGCCGCACCGGCATCGTAAAGGAAGCTAACCGTCTCGCGCAGCTGGGTGCCGCGCACGATCGAATCGTCGACGAAGAGCAGCTTCTTGCCCTCGATGAGCTCGGGTACGGGAACGAGCTTCATCTTGGCGACATGGTTGCGGATGGACTGGTCCTGCGGCATGAACGAGCGTGGCCAGGTGGGCGTGTACTTGATGAACGGACGGGCGTAGGGCAAGCCGGATGCGTTGGAGAAGCCGATGCCGTGCGCGACACCCGAATCGGGAACGCCGGCAACGGAATCGACGTCGGGCAGGATACCGCGTGCCTTCTCGTCACGGGCCATGATGGCGCCATTGCGGTTGCGCACGACCTCGACGTTCTCTCCCTCGTATTTGGAGTTGGGATACCCATAGTAAACCCACAGGAAAGCGCATATCTTCATGTCATCGCCCGGCTCGGAGAGCGTGCGATAGCCATCGCAGGTGATGTCGACGATCTCGGCGGGACCGAGCTCGTAATCGGTGACGTAACCGAGCTTTTCGTAGGCGAAGGACTCGAAGGACGCGCAGTAGCCGTCATCGTTCTTGCCGATGAGGATGGGCAAGCGACCCATCTTGTCGCGCGCCGCGATGATGTGCTCGTCATCGGTCATGATGAGCAGCGTGAGCGATCCGTCGACGACCTCCTGGGCAAACTTGATGCCCGTCACGAAGTCCTCGCGTTGGTTGATGAGCGCGGCGACAAGCTCAGTCGAATTGACCTTGCCGGAGCTCATGGCCATGAACTGACGGTCTCCCTTCGAGAAGTACTCGTCCACGAGCTCGTCGGCGTTGTTGATACAACCTATCGTCGTGATGGCAAAGACACCCAGATGCGAGCGAACGAGCAGGGGCTGAGGATCCGTATCGCTGATGCAGCCGATGCCGCAGTTGCCGTGAAACTTTGCGAGGTCATCCTCGAAGCGGGTGCGAAACGGTGTGTTCTCGATCGAGTGAATCTGGCGCTGGAAGCCCTCCTCATCGTGGAAGATCATGCCCGCCCTGCGCGTGCCGAGATGCGAATGATAGTCAACCGCAAAGAACACGTCCAGCACGCAATCGCGTTTCGACGTCACGCCACAGAATCCACCCATAATGCATACCTTTCTGCAAAATCGTCCGAGAGACTTTAGCAATATAGCACGAGCGAAATCAGTATATGACTTGGGCCGTGTTGAAATGGTCGTAGTCGACGTCGCTTCCCCTTGCGCGGACGTTTACGCGTATGTCATAGGTTCCTCGTGCGTCAGGGTTCCAGATCGCGGAACTCGCGGGGCTGTAATCGCGAACGAGCTGCCATTCCTCGGTGCCGCGGGGCTTTGCGAGCACCTGGTACTCGACGTCGACTCCCTCACCCGCAAAGGCGTTGCCGCGAATCTCGATGCCGTCTTCGTTCGACATGGCACTTGCCTTGACGGCCGAGATGTAGTCAATCGTCGCGAGGTACTCTTCGGGCGTGTAGAAAAGCCCGCTCGTATCCCGGCCCTCGTCCAGCATGCGCAGGAAAGTGACGAATGCCGTGCTGAAGGTGTCGGCACCGACGGCGTTGAGGTGCTGGTTGTCGTAGAAATCGCATGGCTGCAGCTGCAGGAGTTCGGGTTTGGCGTACGTGAAATCGTAGTAGGTAACGCCCATCTCGCCGAGGATGTCGGCGATCGCCTGCTGGGAGTCGACGTAGAACTGACCGTAGCCGTGTATGTTGAAGGTGGGAATCGGGACGTTGACGACGATGAGCTCGATGTCGTGCTCAGCGCAGTACGTGCATATCTCGCGTACAGCGGCGATGGCGTCTTCGTCGAAGGAGAGCGTCTCGATCTTCTCGAGCTCGCCGAACAGCGCGACGCCCTTGCCGTCGTAATCGAGCTGGGCGTACTTGTTGCCATAGCCCTTGCCGAAGTAGACCCATCCCGGTTCCATCGCCTCGACCGCGGAGGCGACCGAGGAGCCATCGAGCTTCGAAGTGACGTTCTTCTTGATTCCGATAAGTCCCTCGTTCCAGCCCGGATGGTTGGAAACCCAGGGAAAGAGCGCGTTGATGGATCCCGGTACGGTAGCGGCACCATGCTTCGCGATGAGCCACGCGACGGATTCGAGATAGCTCGCCGGGCCGACGACGCGACCACGCTGCGTGAGGTAGGCCGATCCCAAGTTGGGCGTTTCGTTGAGTTGGAGGGTGGTGAAGTCAAGTGTCATCACGACGCGCTTAACGCCGAAGCGCTCATATGCGCTCTGTATGCCGAGATAGGTCTCCTCGATCTTCTGCATCGGCGAGGCCATGTTGGCGGAGCTCGAACCATACTCGTCGTCGATGAGGTTGGGATTGAACGACGAGGCGGCGATCGAGGTGCCGATGTAGACCATGTCGAGGTGTTCGGATTGCTCGAAATTGGTCCAGACGATGTTGCTCTTCGTCCCCTTGAGCTCGAGGGCGAAGTTGAGCGTGCCGAACATGGCGATCATGAGGATGGCGACGACGAGCGTCGATATCGCCTTGCGGAGTCTAGAAGTTCGCATACATGAAACCTCCGGACGTTTGCACGAGCGTGAAGGAGAAGAGCACGAGGACGGCGAAGACGGCATATATGACGAAGCGGACGACGAGCGGCGCGGTCAGGATGCGCTCCTTGACGTCGATGCCACGCTCGGCCATGACGCTAACCGCGAAGAGGATGAGGCAAGAGATGCCGGCGAGCATGAGACACAGCGAAAGGCTCGCCGTCGGATGCAGCTGCAGATAGGCGACGAAGTTCTGGGGCTGAAAGTTGAATATGGTGTTGTAGAACGCGATGGAGAGATCGCCCGCATTCATGAGGCGGTCAAAGTAGTATCCGATGCATACGAGGACGAAGGTGCGCACGATCCTGAACACGTGATAGGGAGCAGAGGCGACATTGACCCTCAGCTTGTCCGTGAGCCACGTGAACAAGGGACGCGCAAGGTCGGCCGAGGCGATGAGCAGGCCGTTGTAAAGACCCCAGAAGATGTAGTGCATCTCGGCGCCATGCCAGAGGCCCACGAGGAAGAAGACGACGATGTTGGCGATGCAGCCGGCAATCGTGCGGCCGACATGCTTGCCGAGGTGCGCCGTCGCCCAGCTCGTCAGCGACTTCATGGACGGGCGCAAGGCCAGCGGATAGAAGACGTAGTCGCGCATCCATGCGCCAAGGGTGATATGCCAGCGATGCCAGAAATCCGCGATCGAAACCGAGAAGTAGGGCTGACGGAAGTTGAGGGCCATCTTGATGCCGAAAAGCTGCGATACGCCCCGCACCATGTCGATTCCGCCCGAAAAATCGGCGTACTGGTAGATGGCGTAGAGAAAGATGCCGTAGACGATGACGCACCCCGGCGTCGAGGCGTCAATCGAGTCGAGTGCGTTGGAGACAACGGAGACGAGGACATCTGCGATGGCGAACTTCTTGAAGACGCCGTAGCCGACGAGAAGCAACGCCCTGCGCGCGTTATGGACGTCGAAGCGATGGGGTTCGTAGAGCTGGGTGGCAAGGTCGTCGAAGCGATTGATGGGGCCCTGAATGAGCTGCGGAAAGTACGAGACGAACAGCAGGAAGTGCGCGAAGTTGCGCTCGGGCGGGCACTTGCCGAAGTAACAGTCGATGACGTAGCCGATTGACTGGAACGTGTAGAAGGAAATGCCGAGGGGCAGCAGCAGATGCGAGGCGAGAGGTCCATCGGCAGCACCGAGCATGCCGAGGATGACGTTCCAGTACTTGACGTAGCTCAAGATGCCGAAGTTGAGCACCATGACGAGCAGGAGAAACACCCACTTGCGTTGTTTGACGCGACGCTTGACCTCCCGTTTTTCGGCACGGTCGGCGGCATCCCTCTTGAGTTTGCCCTCGAGCCGGTCAAGGGCATCAAAGCGCAAGCCGACGAGCCAGACGGATAGGGCCGTCACGCCGATGAAGAAGAGGTTTTGCCAACCGGAGAAGAGATAGAAGCCGAGACTCGCCACGAGAAGAACGACCCACTGGCACGAGCGGAGGCGCGTTCGCCCCACCATGAAATAGACGATGAGGGCGAGCACGAGAAAGCTCACGAATTGTAGCGAGTAGAGCTGGGTCAACGCGTCTCCATACGCATGCGGTCACGAATTCGTGCGGGCAAGTCGCAAGTAACGAATACAAAACCGCACCATTGTAGCGCAACGCCTTTTGCGCGATGTGGATTATTTGCGACCCAGGCCCCGTTCATGGCGTTCGCGGGCCTCGGCGTCATAGCGCTGGATATAGCGAACGTCGATGAGTTCGGCGACGATGGCAATGGCGAGCTCGGCGGGCGTCTTCGCCCCGAACTTGAGACCAATGGGACGCTTGACGTGTTCCCACTGCTTCTCGGTGAGGCCCGCCGCACGCACGATTTCGTAGACGGTGCCGTTCTTTCCGGCGCAGCCCATCATCCCGACGTAATGAGCGTTGCAGCGCTCGGCCCATATGCAGCACTCGGGGTCGTACATGTGGCCACGCGTCAGCACGCACACGTAATCGGCTGGACTGGCGGCGTACCTATCGAGCGCGGAGAAGTCCTCCGTGGGCAGCAGGATGCGCTCGACGCCGGGAAAACGTCGCTCGTTGAGATATGCCGTGTCATTGTCGACGACGGTGACATCGAATCCGACATGCGTGGCAAGCTTGGCGAGCTCGACGGCAACGTCAGAGGCGCCGAGCAACCAGACGCGCACGGGGTCGAAGAGCGCGACGCTTGCCCAGGTGAGTCCCTCGAACTGTTCGTTATGCATCGAGGGACCACGCGTGACGTCCTTCATCTGAAAGACGTCACGATCGGATACCGGGCGCGAGCAGACGATCTCCTTGGCATCGTTGCAAAAGAAAAGGAGCGGGTCGCCATCGGCCGAACCGACATCGCCGTACTTCTTGGTGACGGCGTTGTCGACGTTGTTCACGGCAGGGGCCGGATCGTAGACGACCTTGAAGCCGAGCCAGGCGAGGTCGCCCTCGTCGATAGCACGCACGGCACGCTCGAGCGTGGGGATATCCGCACGGGTGAGCGAGGCCATGATCGCATCGAGCGAGGCCGGTGACACATGTTCGTTTCCGCGCGTCGCCTCCTCGTCGAAAGCCGGAACGTCTTCGGTGGTGAACACGGGCGTCTTTCCCGCATCAAGCGCGTCGATCGCCGCTAGGATGGTTTCCTTGTCCATGAGGTCTCCCTGTTTCGAACGGACACTCGGAATTGATTATATTCGATAAGAAATAATAATTGCGTGATGGGGACAATGCAACAGGCAGCGCATGCGCTAGAACGTATAGCCCGTTCCGTGAATCACGGGACCGTCATAGGGGTAGAAGCAACCATCCTCGTAGCTGAACTTCTCCTTGGTCGCGGGAAGCCACCAGATTCTCATGGTGTCGGGGGTATAGCCAAAGGGCTCGCAGGAGATGGGCTCGCCATCGTGCTCGCCGCCGCAAACGGTGCCCTCACGCTCCATGCGACCACCCCTCCCCTGCATCTCGCCCAAGGTCTAGTGATGACAGGTGTTGTCAGCCGTCATCTTCTCGACCTTGCCCTGCGCGATGAGCTCGGCGACATCCCCCACCCGGGGCGTCTCGTTCTCGAAATAGACATCGATTCCGGCCTCGGTGAAGCCCATGAACGGACGCATGCCCATACCGGCCGCGACGATCGCATCGGCACCGGCATCCGAAAGCAGCATGACCGGACGCATGCAGCCGCCTTCCTCATGAGGCGGGTTGTCGATGTTCTCGACCGAGGTGATCTGACCGTCGTCGATGGTGACGAGGGTAAAGCAATCGCATTTGCCGAAGTGACCGCTGCGCTCGGAATCGAGGCCGGCCTGGCCCATGGTCGGAACTGCAAGCTTTGTCATGCTCATGGTGTCTGCTCCTAATCGACGTGAACTATGCACGCCGTCTAGTATAGGCTTCCCGCCGATGACGCTTCGCAACGGTTCGTCAACGGGCACCTCAGTTGCCCGCAACGCCATATTCGAGAAGTTCGTCGACGGTCACGAAACGATAGCCCTGTTCCCTGAGCTGCGGAAGCGCGATGCGCAACGCCTCGACGGTCTGGTTGCGCTCGCCTCCCCCATCGTGCATAAGGACGATCTGGCCGGGCTGGACCGAGAGAATGCGCTGGACGATGGCGTCGACACCGGGGCGGCTCCAGTCAAGCGTGTCGACATCCCATCCGATTTCGGCCTTCACCTGCGAAGACAGGGTTTCGACCATCGGGCCGTAGTAGTTGCCTCCCGGCGCACGCATGACGCTGCTCACCTGGTAGCCGAGCACGTCTTCGATTGCGTCGAACCCCTTGGTTATCTCGGCAATCTGCTCGTTGGCGGGCATGAGCGTCATGTTCACGCCCTGACCGGAGCCTTCCGCATGATCGTAGGAATGGGTCGCGACCTGATTGCCGGCATCCGCGATCTGCCTGAGCACCGTGGCGTTGTCCTTACACTGATTGCCGATGACGAAAAACGTGGCATGCGCATCGTTCTCGTTCAGGATATCGAGTATCTGACGCGAGCTTTCGGGCCAGGGGCCGTCATCGAAGGTCAGCGCGATCACCTTGTCGCCACCCGTATCGGGCGTGTATGCCGTGAATCCCGAATTGACGGGCTGCTCGATGACCGTGGTGACGCTCTTGCCCGAGACCTTGCCCGTACGCACGGCCTGCGTACCGTCCACACCGGTCGAGTACAGATGCACCGATCCCTTGTAGTACGCATCGGGCGTCGCCTGCATCGAGCTCGCGGAAAATGGCAGACGGGAGGTCGTCTCCTCGTATTCCTCCGTGACATCAGCGCCATCGTCTATGGTTATGACGGCGTCCCTCACGACGCGCGCATGCGGGTCATCCGTCGCGTCCCCGTTGATGGTGGCGGAAAGCGCATTGCCTCCTCCCCGCTCCGCAACGCTCCCATCGACGGCGATCAGGTCACCGGGAGCCGGGACGGCATGGCCGTCATCGACGAGGGACTGCAACGTCGCGTTTGCCGGCACGCTCACGGTCGCGCCGTTTACGGTGACATTGACGATGGGCGGAAAGAGGACGAGCCACGCGGCCACGGCCAGGGCAACGAGCACGAGCGCGATGACGACGAGAAAGCGCTTGCTGCCACGCTTCTGGAACGCGGCGGCGTTTCCGCTCGATAGCGAATACGAGGTGGTACCGCTCATGTAGGCATCATGATGGCGGGATCGCGCCTGCAGACGCGAGGGGTCCTGATGGACGGAACGCCCCGGCGGTGCGGTGCGCGAATGGGAGCTTGCCGCGCTGAAGCGACTCGACGAGCCTTGGACGGCGACGCGTTCGTGGCCCGCGTCCGCATGCCGAACGCCACGATCGACCTGGCCAACGTGAGCTTCCTGCCGCGGCGAGCGGGACGTGCGACTCGATTCATGGACACGTGCCCTGTACCTATCGCGCGAGTAGTTGCCTACGTCATCGGGCGGCATTTGCCTCGCCCTGTCGTTATCCACGAATGCCTCCGGTGATGGTGTCGCGCCTACTGTTTTTGCCAACCGTTTTCCAGGCAGAGGATGATGACCTCGTCATCGGTCACGGTGTTGGAATAGAGCATCCTGCTGATACGACTCGCTTCGGTGGTATAGAGGGTGTTCGACGAGAAGAACGCCTGCGGCGTGTTGGTCGTGGCGATGTCTCCATTAAAGAGGAGGGACACGTTCGTCGCGTATTCCGCGCAGAACTTGAGGTCCTGGGAGGCGATGAGCACGGTCACGCCGCGCTTCGTAAGCTCATGCAGAAGCTTGCCGAGCTTGCGCTGCGCAAAGGGATCGACTCCCATGGTCGGTTCGTCGAGGATGAGTATGCCGACTTCGGCCATCACAGCCTTGGCGATGGCGACAAGGCGGCGCTCGCCGCAGGAAAGCTCATGCGGATCCTTGCCAAGATGGGGCGTGATGCCGATGGCATGGGCGGATTCGCGCACGTGGCGGTCCACCTCCTCGGGCGTGGCCTGCTTATCGGGAAAGGCGCAGCGTAGTTCCTCGAAAACCGTGTCCTTCACGAAGAAGGTGTCGAGATCCTGGGGGAGTGTGGCGATGATATCGGCACATTGCCTTGCCGGTACCCAGCGACCGCGCATGCGGTCGTATATTTCCGCACTGCCACCGTCTGGCTGGAGGACGCCCTTGGCGATCTTCAGCAAGGTTGTCTTTCCCGCATCGTTATTCCCGACAATCGCGTGGACGCTGCCCTGGGCGACGGAAAGCGTCGCACCGCGTATGAGCGCCTCTCCCCCTTCGTAGGCGAAGTGGATGTCATCCAGCTTGACCATCGGCCTCTTGTCGAGGTTTCCCGGCATCCGCTTGTCGGGAAAGTGACGTCGCTGCGCCCCCTTGAGTTCGCATTCCTCCCTCATCCAGGAGCGGGCCTCGTGGATGGTGACCGGGGACATGGCGGGATCGGTCGTCGGGTGGACGCCGTGAAAGATGCGAATGGCGGAGGGGAGCGCGTAGGAAATCGGATCGTTGCCCAGATAGAGCTTTCGCGCCACGTCGTTGGTGGAACCACGGTACGCGATGCGCCCCGCATCCATGATGATGACCTCATCGGCATCGATGTAGACCTGCTCAAAGGAGCGCTCGCTGATGATGACCGTGACGTCGAGCTCGCGATTTATGTTGCGAACCAAAGACAGGAAGGTGCTCGTGGCGATGGGGTCGAGCCGGGACGTCGGCTCGTCGAGAACGAGGACGTCGGGATTCATGACCATCGCCGACGCAAGGTTCAACAGCCGCTTTTGCCCACCCGAAAGCTCGGCGACATCGCGATTGAGCCAGTCCTTGATCCGGAAGTAGGCTGCCGTTTCGGCGATTCTCGATTGCATGGTCGAGTGATCGCACCCGACCATGCGTGGGCCGAGCGCCAGCTCGTCGAGCACCGTCTTCTGGGTTATCTGGCGATTGGGATTCTGACCGACGAAGCCGACCTTGCTGACCTGCTCGTTCTGTGTAACCGCTCCAAGATTAACTCCATCGAGAAGAACGGTTCCCGAACGCGTGCCCTCAGGCGTTGCCCAGCTGGCGAAGTGACGCAGCAAGGTCGTCTTCCCCGATCCGTTCCTGCCGCAAAGGAGCAGATAGGAACCCGGTTCGACATCAAGGTTCACGTCTTCGAGCGCCGGCGTGAGAGCATTGGGAAATGTGAACGTCAGATGGTCTACTTCGAAATGCGACATGCTCGTCCCCACGATATGCCAATCAAAACCCTGAAATGCGAATCGCATTTTTCGGCCGAAAATTATACGCGTATCTGGTCCGGGTCGGCATGTCGATTCTCTTAACTTCCCGTGTCCGGACACCTGAAGAAGCCGAAGATGACATCGTCATGCTTCGCCGAATCACTTCGTACGCGTACCGGTTTATGCCCCATCGCGCATTGCCCTCGGTTCCAATGCGCTATGCTATATCTTTATGTGGTTTCCACATATGCAAGATGACCCAAGAAGAGAGGAAGACATGGAGAGAACATTCAAGTCGATGGATGGCAACACCGCTGCCGCATACGTGTCCTACGCGTTTACGGAAGTCGCGGCCATCTACCCCATCACCCCGTCAAGCCCCATGGCAGACCTCGTCGACCAGTGGTCCGCGCATGGGACCAAAAATATCTTCGGTACCGAGGTCAAGGTCATCGAGATGGAATCCGAAGGCGGTGCCGCCGGCGCCGTGCACGGCTCGCTCGGAACGGGTGCCCTCACGACCACCTACACTGCGTCGCAGGGCCTGCTCCTCATGATTCCCAACATGTACAAGATCGCCGGCGAGCAGCTGCCGGGCGTCTTCCACGTAAGCGCACGTACGCTCTCGAGCCACGCGCTCAACATCTTCGGCGATCATTCCGATGTCATGAGCTGTCGCCAGACGGGCTTTGCGATGCTCGCGGAGAGCAACGTCCAGGAAATCATGGACCTCGGCCCAGTGGCGCACCTCGCGGCCATCAAGGGCCACATGCCCTTCCTCAATTTCTTCGACGGCTTCCGCACATCACATGAGGTCCAGAAGGTCGCCCAGTGGGATTACGCCGACCTAGCCGACATGGTCGACATGGATGCCGTCAAATCCTTCCGCGACCACTGCCTCAACCCCGAGCATCCGCACACACGCGGCTCTCACGAGAACGACGACACTTTCTTCCAGCACCGTGAGGCATGCAACTCCGCCTACGACGCGCTCCCCGCCATCGTCGAGGAGTACATGAACAAGATCAACGAGAAGCTCGGCACCGACTACGGCCTCTTCAACTACTATGGCGCCCCCGATGCCGACCGCGTCATCATCTGCATGGGTTCGTTCTGCGACGTTACCGAGGAGGTCGTCGACTACCTCAACGCGCATGGCGAGAAGGTCGGCCTCGTGAAGGTGCGCCTGTACCGTCCGTTCTCCATCAAGCACTTCGTCGACGTGCTCCCCGCGAGCGTCAGGAAGATCGCCGTCATGGACCGCACGAAGGAACCCGGGTCCATCGGCGAGCCGCTGTACCAGGATGTCGTCTCCGCGCTCTTCGAGGCGGGTCGCTCCGGCATTACGGTCGTGGGAGGCCGCTATGGTCTGGGCAGCAAGGACACGCCGCCTTCCAGCGTCTTCGCCATCTACAAGGAGCTCGAGAAGGACGTGCCCGCACGTGAGTTCACCATCGGCATCAACGACGACGTCACGCATCTCTCGCTGCCCGAGGATCCGAACAGTCCCAACACAGCAGCCCCCGGCACCATCGAGTGCAAGTTCTGGGGTCTGGGCGGCGATGGCACGGTCGGCGCGAACAAGAACTCCATCAAGATCATCGGCGACCACACCAACAAGTACGTGCAGGCGTACTTCCAGTACGACTCCAAGAAGACCGGCGGCGTGACGATAAGCCACCTTCGCTTCGGCGACTCCCCCATCCGTTCGCCGTATTACATCACGAAGGCAGACTTCGTCGCCTGCCACGTGCCCGCATACATCACCAAGGGATTCCCCATCGTCTCGGGTGTCAAGCCGGGCGGCACGCTGCTCATCAACTCCCAGTGGGATTTCGACGAGCTCGAGGCGCATCTGTCGGCCAAGGACAAGCGCTACATCGCCGACAACGACATCAAGCTCTACATGATCGACGCCATCGACCTCGCGGCGAGCGTCGGCATGGGCAAGCGCACCAACACCACGTTGCAGTCCGCCTTCTTCTCGCTCGCCAACGTGCTTCCGCAAGCCGAGGCTATCGAGTACATGAAGGACGCCGCGACCAAGTCCTACCTCAAGAAGGGCCAGAACGTCGTCGACATGAACCACAAGGCAATCGACGCGGGCGCCACGGCCTTCGTCATGGTCGACGTGCCCGACAGCTGGAAGAGCGCCACTGACGATGCGAACACCGAGCGCATCGAGGGCTCGGCCGCCGTCACCAAGCAGGTCAAGGACATCATGCAGCCCATCAACACGATGAACGGCTACGACATCCCGGTCTCCGCCTTCGTCGATCACGCCGACGGCCAGTTCGAGCTCGGCATCTCCGCCTACGAGAAGCGCGGTGTGGCCGTCACGGTCCCGCGTTGGGATTCGGAGATCTGCATCCAGTGCAACAACTGCGCCTACGTGTGCCCACATGCCACCATCAGGGCGTTTGCGCTCGATGCCGACGAAGCCGCCAAGGCACCCGCCAACACGCAGCTGCTCGAGGCAAATGGCAAGGCAGCCAAGGAGGCCAGTCTCAAGTACACGCTCGCCATCAGCCCGCTCGATTGCATGGGCTGCAGCGTGTGCGTCGAGGCATGTCCGCGTGACGCGCTCACGATGATGCCCATCAAGGACGAGATGCCCCAACAGGAGGTCTTCGACTACTGCGTCGCCAACATCACCGAGAAGCCAGAGCTGGCAGGTACCACCAACGTCAAGGCAAGCCAATTCAAGCAGCCGCTGCTCGAGTTCTCCGGTGCCTGCGCCGGTTGCGCCGAGACGCAGTACGCGCGCTTGCTCACGCAGGTCGTCGGCGACCGCCTCTTCATCTCGAACGCGACGGGCTGCTCGTCGATCTGGGGCAACCCCGGCGGCATCGCACCGTACACGGTCAACAAGGATGGTCATGGCCCTGCGTGGAACAACTCGCTGTTCGAGGACAATGCGGAGCATGGCCTGGGCATGTACCTCGGCTACATGGCCGAGCAGAACCGCGCGGCCGTCAAGGCCGAGGGGCTTGTCGACGACCCCGGCACGGGCGACGCCGCCAAGCTGGCCGCCCGGGAATGGCTTGACGCTCGCGAGGATGCCGAGGCCAGCAAGAAGGCGGCTGCGGCTCTCGTTGCAGCTCTCGAGGCCGATGGCTCCGATGCCGCCAAGTCGCTACTCGAGGACAGGAACTTCCTCACCAAGAAGAGCTTTTGGATCCTCGGCGGCGACGGCTGGGCCTACGACATCGGCTACGGCGGCCTCGATCACGTCATCGCCAGCAAGGAGAACGTCAACATCTTCGTCTTCGACACCGAGGTCTACTCCAACACGGGTGGCCAATCCTCGAAGGCATCCCGTCTCGGCCAGGTCGCGCAGTTCGCGGCAGCCGGCAAGGACATCAAGAAGAAGAGCCTCTCCGAAATCGCGATGACCTACGGTTACGTCTACGTCGCACAGGTCGCCATCGGTGCCAATCCTGCCCAGACGCTCAAGGCCATAAACGAGGCCGAGGCCTACGACGGTCCCTCCCTCATCATCGGCTACAGTCCCTGCGAGATGCATTCCATCAAGGGTGGTATGGCAAACTGCGGCGTCGAGATGAAGAGGGCCGTCGACTGCGGCTACTGGAACCTCTTCCGTTACAACCCGGCTGCCGAGCCCGGCAAGAAGTTCACCCTCGACTCCAAGGAGCCCGCAGGCGGATACCAGGAGTTCCTGATGAACGAAGCTCGCTACAGCCGCTTGACGCGGGAGTTCCCCGAGCGCGCGCAAGAGCTCTTCGAGAAGAACGAAGCCGCCGCCTACGCCAACTACCAGCATCTGGTCAAGCTCAAGGAGATGTACGACGGGGAATAAGTCCCTCATTCGTCACCTCATGCGAAGGGAGCCCCGGCAAATGTCGGGGCTCCCTTCTCTTTGCTTGTGACAGGATGTCAGCTTACTTTGCTACTGCACCCTTTGCCTCCGCCTCGGCAATGCGACGGTGCTGCTTGCGGACCTCGATGACGAGGAGCAGCGCCGAAAGGAGAACCGAAAGGCCGTCGGCGATCGGGAACGAGAAGCAGTAGCCCATGAGCGGCGTCATTCCCGGAAAGAGGCTTGGAATGAGCGTCGGGGTGATGAGAAACGCAGGCAGCAGGAAGATGAGCTGCCGGGTAAGCGACAGAAACGCCGACTTGAGCGGCTGACCCGTTGCCTGGAAATAGTTCGAACTGATGACCTGGACGGAAATGAGCGGAATGAGCGCCGTCTGCACGATGAGCGCCCATACCGCGAAGCTCATGAGCGAAGCCTCGATGCCAAACACGGAAATGATCTGCTCGGGGAATACGTGAATGAGCACGAAGAACACCGTCAGGATTGCCGTGGCCGCACCCAAGGCGACGTAGAGCGTCCTGAGCACGCGGCGGTACTTACGCGCGCCCGTGTTGAAGCCGAGTATGGGCTGCGCGGCAATCGCGATGCCGAGAGCCGGGAAGAAGACGACGCCGGTGATCTTCGAGACGACACCGATGCTCGCGAGCGCCCCATCGACGCCGATCGGATCGGCAGCGCCGAGCGAGGCGAGGAGCATGTTGCTGATGACCTGCGTCACGGCCATCGCCGCCTGCAAGCCGAAGGGCGCCAGGCCGAGCTCGATGAGGCGCTTGCAGATCTTCGGGTCGATCGCGAGATTGCGTGCGTGCAGCTTGAAGGGTGCCGACGAGCGTGACGAGACGAAGTACCAGAGAACGATGACGGCCGTGACGGCCTGGCCGATGATGGTTGCGCTCGCAGACCCCGCCACGCCCCAGCCGAAGACGAGGACGAAGAGGTAGTTGAGGATCACGCAGACGACGGTACCCACGACGGTCGTCCACAGGGCCAGGTTGGGGGCACCGGCCGTGCGAATAAAGTTGTTGACGCCAAAGCTGATGTTGCAGATCATCATGCCGTAGATGATGATCTGGATGAAGGTGCGTGCGTACGGGAGCGTAACATCGGTCGCGCCCACGAGAACGAGGAGCGGGTCGATCCAGAACGTCGCGTAGATGGCCGCGGCGATGGAGACGATGATCATGACCGTCACGGAATTGCCAAGTGCGCGCTCCGCGTCGTCCTTCCTACCCTCGCCCAGCAAGATGGCCGCGAGCGAGTTTCCGCCGTTACCGGCAAGGATCGCGAAGGCGTTCACGATGGTCATGATGGGAAACGCGACCTGCGTCGCGGCAAGGCCGATCTCTCCCATGGCTTGGCCGAGAAAGATCGAGTCGATGACGTTATAAAGGGAATTGAGGACGACGGCTGCCACGGCGGGAATGGAGAACTCGAGCATGAGCCTGCCGATAGGCGCCGTGCCCATGCGCGTGACCTTGTCTTCTCCCCTATCCTTGCGCTTCTCGAGCTCGGCTTGCCCGACCGCGGGGGCGTCTGTCGTGCGTCTATCCATGCGCGATGAACCCGTGTCCAGATGCCCTAGTCGTAATAACCGCGTTCGAAGGCTGCGTCACCCTTGCCGCAACCACCCTGATAGCATGTCGGTTTGAAATCGAGGACCTTCTTGGCGATCTCGGGCTGCGTGCGCAGCTTTACGAGCATGTTGTAGACCCCCGCGCCATCGATATCGACGATACGCGGATTGCCGCCCTTCATGATGCGATAGACATCGGCAGCCGTATACCCCTCGACCTCCATGGGGTTTTCGACCTTGTCGAAGAAGCGCGGTTCGGGAAGGTCGACATATGCGCAGAACTCCCGGTAGATGTCATCATGCTCGGGAGCGAACAGCGTCTTGCCGTAGTCGGGACGATGCGACAGATGCGACGCCTCTTCGTCGAGCTTGGCGTCGAGCTCGGCAAAGTAGTCAAGCGCCGTCTTGCCCCGTTGTGCCTTGCCCGCCTCGACAAGCGCCATCTCACGTTCGTATGAACCCATGTTCACGACCTCCTCGTATCCTGTCGTACGGAGCATAGCACTCATCTGGGACATAGTTGGGTACAGAGCACTTCTGTTGCACGCACGGACGAAACCGTATAATTGAGACGAGCATGCGAAGAGAGGAGCTTGCGCCATGCGTGTCCTACTCATGAACCACTTTCCACTCCAGGGATCAGGCAGCGGGGTCTATACCGTCAACATCGCCCGCGCACTCGTGCGAAAGGGCCACGAGGTGTGCATCATCATGCCCGAAAACGAAGTGCTCGCCGAGCTCGACGTGGACGGCATACGTCTGCACCCCGTCTATTTCGATTCCTGCAGCGCCGACGCACTCGACTTCGACTTTCCCTGCTTCACGACGCATCCGCGCAGCGTCATGACCTTCTACGAGCTCGACGACGCGCAGGTCGCGGCATACGAAGGCGCGTTTCGCGCGGCCATCGAAGACGAGATCGCGGCCTTCGATCCCGATGTCATCCACTGCGGGCACATCTGGCTGCAGGCAAGCTACGCGGCAGATTACGGCATACCGCTCATCATCACCGCACATGGTACCGACCTCATAGGATTCCAGAAATCGGAGCGCTTTCGCGAGCAGGCGCGCAAGGCCTTCGACACCGCAGATGCCATCATCACCATCTCGAAGGACAGCACCGCACTCGTCAACAAGCTGTTTGGCGAACCGGAAAAGGTGCATCTCGTGCGCAACGGCTATGACCCGACGGTCTTCTATCCCGATGAAAGCAGCGTGGCCGAGGTGCTCACCCACTTTGACATTGACGGCGATTACGACGACATCGTCTCGTTTGCTGGCAAGTTCGCGCATTTCAAGGGCATCGACATCCTGCTCAACGCTGCCGCGCTCTACGAGCGTGACGGAGTTGCGACGATAATCGCCGAAGATGGCGAGCTCTTCGGGGAAATGACTGCGTTGGCAAAGGAGCTCGGCCTCAGGCACGTGCACTTTGTGCATAACCAGCCCCATGACGTACTGCGTCATCTGTACAGTTGTGCCACCGTCTCGTTGCTGACCTCGCGCAACGAGCCTTTCGGGCTCGTCGCCATCGAGGCGCTTGCCTGCGGCGCACCTGTCATCGCAAGCGATGAGGGCGGGCCCCTCGACATCATCACGCCGGAAGTCGGATTGCTGTTCCAAAGCGAAAATCCCGAGGACCTGGCGCGCGAGGTACAGCTCGTGCTCGATGGCGACATCGACTTCGACCGCGAGGAGGTCGCTCGCTATGCCCTCGAGAACTACTCGCAAGATGTCTCGATTGGCGAGCTCATCGCTCTTTACGAGGCAGCTATCGGATAAACCGCGACAGAGAGGCGCAGGCATTTCCCTGTCCCATCTTGCGCACAGGGAAGCCATCGAGCGAAGGTGCAAGGGAGCGCGCCGTAAAGACCGCGAAGCGGGCTGTCGGGAAGCGACCGTCGAAGCGAGATGGCTCCCCTGCGCGCATCCGAAAGTCATTCCTGCTTGCGCTTGGCGAGTATGCCGGGGGCAAGCTCGGAGACGAGGATCGCCGCGAAGATGAGGACGAAGCCGCACACCATGCGTCCCGTCAGCACCTCGGCGCCAAAGGCGACGCTGAATGCCACGCCAAAGGGGGATTCCAGCGAAAGCAGTAACGAAGCGGTCGATGGCGGGAGCTTTTGCTGGCCGATGTTCTGGAAGAGCAGCGCGAGCGCCGTGCAGGCGATGCCAAGATAGAGCAAGCTTGCCCAGGTGTTCCAGTCGAGCGCCTCCCATCGGGGCGGCTGCTCGAAGATGGCACCCGAAAGAAGCGAGAAGAGCGCGACGAAGAAGAACTGCCACATGGTCAGCACGTATATGTCACGGTCTTGCGAGAACTTCGAGACGAAGCAGATATGCAGGCCGTAGAAGACCGCGCAACATAGGGTGAGCAAGTCACCGAAGCTCATCGAAAAGCCCGAGCCAAGGCTCACCAGACCGATGCCGCCAACGCACATGAACGCGGCGACGATATTGAATACATGGGGCCTTCGCCTGGAAATCGCCCATGCGAAGAAGGGGACCATGACGCAATAGGTGCCCGTGAGAAACGCATTCTTTCCCGGCGTCGTGTCCGTGATGCCAATCGTCTGCAGGTAATACCCCATGAACAGCAGGAATCCGAAGAGCGCGCCGAAGGCGATGTAGTCCTTGCGGAAGTACAGCTCGCGCTTCCTCACGTACACGAGCGCGAGAATGAACGCGGCGAGCGCGAAGCGCACGACGAGAATCCACGCCGGGGACACGACATCGGTCGTGTCCTTGACGACGACGAACGAGCTGCCCCAGATGAGGGTAGCCAGGACGATGAGAATCTTGTAGAGCATCACTGGATATGGCCGAGGAAGTTCTTCGTTCGCTCGTGCTTGGGATGGTTGAAGACCTCGTCGGGAGTGCCCTCCTCGACGACGACACCACCCTCCATGAAGATGACGCGATCGGCGACGTCCTTGGCAAACTGCATCTCGTGCGTGACGACGACCATGGTCATGCCCTCCTCGGCAAGCGAGCGCATGACGTCGAGGACGCCACGCACGAGCTCAGGGTCGAGTGCGCTGGTCGCCTCGTCGAACAGCATGACATGTGGCTCCATCGCGAGCGCGCGGGCAATGGCGACGCGCTGCTGCTGACCACCCGATAGCTGGGCCGGGAAGTAGTCGGCACGATCGCCCAAACCGACACGGTCGAGCTCGAACTGCGCTATGCGCTCCGCCTCTTCCTTGGAACGCTTAAGCACTTTGCGTTGGGCGAGCATGACGTTCTTGAGGGCAGTGAGCTGCGGAAAGAGGTTGAACTGCTGGAACACCATGCCAACATGCTCGCGCAACTTGTTGACATCGGTTTTGGGATCGGTGATTTCCTTGCCCTCGATGAAGATGTGGCCACCCGTCGGCTTCTCGAGCAGGTTGATGCAGCGAAGCATCGTGGACTTGCCGGACCCCGACGGACCGAGCACGACGACGACCTCGCCCTTGGCAATCTCGATGTTGACGTCCTTGAGCACCTCGTTGTCACCGAAGCACTTCGAGAGATGTTGGATCGAAATCATGGAATCCTGACCGCTCATCGCGAGCCTCCCCTCTCGTCAGCATCAGTTATCTGGGCATCGAGTGCGATACCGTCCTGGAGCTCGTCGAGCGCTTGGTCCATGTCAGCGGGTTCGGAACCGTCATCCAGATGGGCCTCGAGACGTTCTTGTTCCTGAAGCACTTCCGCTGCCTGCTCGGTGCTGACGGTAATCTCCTCGCGCATCTGGATAAACGCACCACGACGGTTCTTGCGGCGTTTCTTCTTGGGCGCGGTCCCGCCCGAATCTGCGAGCGCGAGGCGCTTCTCGAGGTTGCCGACGACGCGGATGAGCGGCAACGTGACGATGAGGTAGAAGCAGGCGGCCACGATATAGGGCGTCATATTGCCCGTGAGCGAGACGATGGAGCGCGAGTAGAGCATGAGCTCCATGACGCCAACGGCGGCGAGCAGCGAGGTGTCCTTGTAGAGCAGGATGAACTCGCTGGTCATGGTCGGAATGACGCGACGGATCGTCTGGGGGATGATGACGTAGAACATCGTCTGCGGACCGGTCATGCCAAGCGAGCGCGATGCCTCGAACTGGCCCTTGGGTACCGACTGGATGCCGGCGCGGAAGATCTCGCACAGGTAGGCGCCCGAGTTGACGGCGAGCACGACGATGGCGAGGACGTACTGGTTGATGTCGATGCCCAGAAGCGGTAGACCGAAGAACGCAATGTAGATCTGCAGGAACAGCGGCGTACCACGCACGACGCCGGTGTAGATTGCCGCGAGCACGTGCAAGATACGGGAACGCGCGATCTTCATGAACGCGGCGACGAGCCCGATGGGGATCGCAAGCGGAAAGCCAACGAGGACGAGTCCGAGCGAGATGAGCCACCCGACGGCGACGACGGGAATGGAGGAGACGATCAGCTCGGGCTGGAAGAAGAGGCGCAAGAACGTGACGGAGTTCCATGCCTGGACAGCCGGTTGCTCGCCCAGCCAGGTGGAGAGCCTCTCAGCCGGAGAGGCATGGGTCACCTCGATGGAAGGCGAGGGTGCGAGGTCGAGCATGTTGCCATCGGCCAGCGTGTACGTGCCGGTGAGAAAGACCTCGCCATTCACGTTGGGAAGCGACACCTTGTACATCTCGAGACGCAGGCGCTGGCCAGGCTGCAGAGGTGCGGAGAAGCTCACGTCGACCGAAGCGTCGCCCTTGTTCATCGTCACGGTGTTCTCGGGGCTGAGTCGCGTCGTACCCTCCAGGACCGTCACCTTGACCGAGGACTCGTCGGTAATGACGGATCCCTCCGGCAGCTTGACACTCACCGCCGAGACCTGTTCGCCATCGCCCACGAGCGCTTCCCAGGTAACGCGCGTCGGCTCGCCGCCAAGCACGCTTCCGGTGCCCGTCTCGTTGCTCTTCGCGGTAGTGACGTCCACGGACATGGCACCCGCGAGGAGCGGGGATACGAAGGTCAGCACGAGCGAGAGCGCAAGTGCCGTGACGAGCGCATGCTTGAGCACGGGCTTCAGGTTTGCTGCCATATGAATGAATCCCCCGTAAATATGCACAAAACAGATAAGGCAAGGACGAATTATACGCCCTTGCCTTATCGAATCCGAAGAGAAATTCGGCAGCTCGATGACGGGATTACTTGGCCGCGCCGAACCACTCCTCCTGGAGCTTGGCGATGGTGCCATCGGCCTGCATCTCGGCAAGCGCGTTGTTGATGGCCTCGGCCAGCGCGACATTGTCGGTGTTTACGATGATGCCGTACTGCTCGCCCGTGGGAATGACCTCGAGAATGGTGCAGTCATCGTACTCGTGCGCGATGTTGTAGGCGGCAGCGGGCTCGTCATAGATGACGGCCTTGATCTTGCCGGTGCGCAGCGCCGCGAGCATGTCGGGGGTCTCCTGGAACGGCGTGTAGGCGGAGTCCTTCAGGTTCTCCTTGGCCCAATCCTCACCCGAGGAACCGGACTGAGCGCCGATGGGCTGCCCGTTGAGCGCATCGCGGCTCGTGACATCGGAATCCTTGAGGACGACGATGGCGAGATTGGAATCATAGTACGCATCGGTGAAGGCGACCTGCTCGGCGCGCTCGTCGCTGATGGTAATGGAGCTGATGGCGCAATCGAAGGTCTTGCCGCCGGCGACCTGCGTCACGAGCGAATCGAAGGCCTGATTCTGGATGTCGGCGTTGAGGCCGAGGTGCTTCGCGATCTCCTTGATGAGCGCGATGTCATAGCCCTTGATCTCGCCATTCTCCTGGTACTCCATCGGAGCGTAATCGGGACTCGTGGCGACCGTCAGGGTGCCGGGGGTGACGAGCTTGTACTCGCCATCAGCCGCCGAGCTGGAGCTCGACGAGCTCGACTGCGAGGACCCGCCGCCACATGCGCTCAACGCCAGCATGGCGACGACGGCCATGCACGCAAGGCCGAACACGAGAACCTTGGATACTTTTCCCTTGAACATCTCTCTCCCTTACTACTCGAAACTGCAAATATGACACGCTAGTCCAAACCGTGCAACCGTACCATAGGTACTCACCTGCGGCAACGAAATACTGGTCACCGTCAGTCGTAAATCTTTCTGAGGAACGCCTTAGTGCGCTCGTGCTGCGGATGGTCAATGACCTGCTCGGGGGTGCCCTCCTCGACGATTACGCCCTTGTCCATGAATATGACGCGATCCGAGACGTCGCGCGCGAAGGTCATCTCGTGGGTGACGATGACCATGGTCATGTGCTCCTCGGCAAGGTTGCGGATGATCTTGAGCACGTCTTGGGTGAGCTCGGGATCAAGCGCGCTCGTGGGTTCGTCGAAGAAGAGGATGTCGGGCTTGGTGCACAGTGCACGCGCGATGGCGACGCGCTGGAGCTGGCCACCCGAAAGCTCGTTGGGAACCATGTCCTCCTTGCCGGCAAGACCGAACTTCTCGAGAAGCTCGACTGCCATGACGCGCGCTTGCTCCTTGTCGACCTTCTGGACGCGCACGGGGGCGTCCATGACGTTTTGGAGCACCGTGCGATGCGGAAAGAGGTTGAAGTTCTGGAACACGAGGCCGAACTTGGCACGGGCCTTCTTGAGCGTGGCCTTGTCCGCATAGACCGCACGGCCATCGGGCCCGGGCTTTGCCACGACGATATCCTCGTAGGCCAGGTATCCCCGCTCGAAGGTCTCGAGCAACGTCGCGCAGCGAAGCAGCGTCGACTTGCCACCACCCGACGAGCCGATGATGCTCACGACCTCGCCCTGCGTCACCTCGAGGCTGATGTCCTTGAGCACCATGGTGTCGCCGAAGCTCTTCTCGACGTTTCTGAGGGAGAGAATCTCCTTGGGCATGGGCGTTGTCTCCTCTCCCCTAGTCATGGTAGTACGCGAGTTTCTTCTCGGCCTTGTTCAAGACGAACTCGACGACGAGCGTGAAGATCCAGTATATGACCGCGGCGATTACGTAGGGGATCATGCTCACGAACGACGCGGCAAGCGCCTTAGCCTCGGTAAACATCTCGGCGATGCCAAGTACGAAGGCAAGCGAGGTGTCCTTGACCAGCGTTATGATCTCGTTGCCCATCGCCGGCAGGATGCGCTTGATGACCTGAGGCAACACGATGTAGAAGAAGGTCTGCACGCGCGAGTAGCCGAGCACCTCAGCCGCCTCGTAGTGCCCCACGGGGATGGACTGGATGCCGCTGCGGTAGATTTCGGCGAAGTACGCGGCGTAATTGAGGATGAAACCGATTGCGCAGGCGCCGAACTTCCAACCCGACCCCATGTTGATACCGAGCAGGTAGTACGGTCCGAACATGAGGGCCATGAGCTGGAGCATGAGCGGCGTTCCGCGCATGAACGAGATGTAGACGCGCGCGACGAGCGAGAGCGGCTTGAACTTGCTCATGCGCGCGAGCGCGATGACAACGCCAAGCGGCAGCGCGCCGACGAGCGTCACGACGAATATCTCGAGCGACAGCACGAAGCCCGCCCCCAGATCGGGCAGGACCACGGACATCATCTGCATGAATGCGGGATCCACACACATCACCTCGTCTACAGCGTGCAACGGGGCGACCTCAACATGGCCGCCCCGCAGGTTCCAGGATATGAAGCAGGTTTACTTGCCCAAGCACCAGTTCTCGTAGCTGATGCCGTCGGCGGAGTACTTCTCGCAGATCTCCTTGACGGTGCCATCGGCATCCATCTCCTTGAGCGTCGCGGTGACCTGGTCGGCCAGGCCGTCGTTGCCCTTCTTGAAGGCAACGGCATAGTGCTCGCTGGACAGCTGCTCGGGGAGCATCCTGAAGATGCCCGGCTTGGCGGCCATCTGGTACTGCGCGATGGACAGATCGCAGGCAACGGCATCGACCATGCCACTCTCGAGCTGCATGAACGCGTTGTTGTAGTCACCGATCGTCTCGACCTTGCCACCGGCGAAGGTGTCCTGCAGGCTCTTCTCGTCACCATCGAGCACCTCGAGAGCGGCCGAGTCGACCTGTGTCATGACGGTCTTGCCGGCAAGGTCGGCCAGCGAGTTGATGCCGCTGTCCGCCTTCACGACGACGACCTGACCATTGATCATGTACATATCGGTGAAGGAGTAGTCGTTCTCGCGACCCTCGTAGGTGAAGCCGTTCCAGATGCAGGTGATGTTGCCCTGGTTGATGAGCGCGTCCTTGGCATCCCAGTCAATCGGCTCGGCCTGGAAGGTCCAGCCGTTGCGCTTGCAGACTTCCTCGGCGAGGTCGAGGTCGAGGCCGGTGAACTCGCCCGTCTCGGTGTCCTTGTAGCCATACGGCGGATAGCTCTGGTCAAAGCCGACGATAAAGACGTTGTCCACCGGGGCATTGTCGGAAGCCGCGCTGCTCGAGGACGACGAGCTGCCACCACCGCATGCGCTCAGCGCCAGGGCGCCAAAGCACAGCATGCAGCATGCGAGCACGACCGAAACGATTCTCTTCTTCATGTTCTCTCCCTACATCACTCTAGCGTAGTAAAGTTTCGTACCGTGGCATTGTAGCCTAATTACGTTACGGGTAAACCGTGAATTCACAGAGAGACGCAAATCGTGGCGAGCGGCATGGAGAGTGGGCTGGCTAGCGATGATGAGAAGCGTGGATGAGACACATTGGACAGGTACGTCTGTCTCATTTGTCTCCGGAAATGAG
>UQUH01000016.1 GCA_900544245.1 uncultured Coriobacteriaceae bacterium
TTGCGCAGTGCAAAGCCGATGAGCGCAGCTGGTATCAGGAACAGCGCAAGCTCGCCGAGCTGAACCCAGAAGTCACCGTTGTACATGCCGAACATCGCCGCACGCATGGCATCGACCGTGTGAGTCGCCGGCAAGAACGGGCTCACGTTCTGCACGAAATCGGGCAGGATCTGCAAGGGATACGACCCTCCACAACCGGTTATCTGCAAGATGAGCAGGCAAATCGCGAGCGCCTTTCCAAGATTGGCAAATGCAAGCACGAGGACGTATATCAGGAACGTGAAGACGAGGCCCGAGAACCACAGGTCGAGCATCAGGAGCCACGGATGCACGACCTGAACCTGCAAGAAGAAGATGTTGCCGATGCCGATGAGCGTCGTCTGCGCGAGCGAGATGCACACGAGCGAGAGAAAGCGCCCGATCAGCATCTCGCGCGGCTTGGGATTGCGAAGATTCGCCTGCGCGCGATTCGAGACGCTCGGTTTGACGACGACGAGTATGAGCAGCGACCCGATGAAGACGGCGAGCGTGGTGTAGAACGGCGCCATGGCCGAGCCGAAGTTCTCGGACGGAAACACCGCGATGCGCTCAATGCCCACCGGTGCGGAAAGTGCCTCGGCCATGCTCTGCGCATCGGCACCGAGCACCGCCTGCAGCGCAGCCGGATCCCCGGTGACGAGTGCCTCGGAAATGCTCGTCGCCAGACCACGGAGCGTGTCGGCCGATGCGCGCAGGTCCCCCGTCACCGAGCCGATCTGCGCGACGGCATCGCCCAGTATGCCCTGGGCGGAGTCCGTCGCCGCCGAAATGCCGCTTTCCGCTTCCTTCATGCCGCTGATGGCCTGGGATGCATCGGCATCCAGACCCTTTGCCGCGGCGATAAGGCGGTCAAGGTCAGGCTTGAGGTTCTCGTTGTAGTCCTTTCTCGCGGCCTGGATATTGGCCTGCGCGCTGGCGGCGAGCTGGTCGATGCGTTGCACGACCTCGGGGTCGAGGAGCTGCGAGAGCCCGGAGCTGTCAATCAAGGCACGTAGCTCGTCGAAGCTCGCCTGCGCCGAGGAAAGCGCTTCCTCGAGCTTGCCCTGCGCGGCCGCGATGTCCTCTGCCGCCGACGTGAGCCCGTCGGCACTCGCGTCGGCCGTCTCCATCATGGAGACGATCTCGTCTTGCGCCTGGCGAATCAGCTTGCTTCCGGAATCGAGCAGCCGCTGAGCCGATTCCAGAGTCCCGGAGTACATCTCCACGACGTCGGCAACGCGATTCGTATCCTCCGACATCGCGTTGATATGATCTGCCAGGGCGGCGATCTGCCCATGTACGTCCATGTCATCGGCATAGCGCGAGACGGATTCCGCGACCGAGAGCATCACCTCGGAGATGGACTGCGCGAAGACGGTGTTCACCTTCTCGGAAACCGTATCGGCTCCGGTCATCGTGATCTTTGGCGAGATGGCGTTCTTCTTCTCGTTCGAATAGTAGGTGATCTGCGCGCGCTCGGAATCGTCCATGTAGAAACGCAGCATGTCGCGACTGAAATCCTTGGGTATCACGACCGCGGCGTAGTATTTGCCGCTTTTCGCTCCGTCGACCGCCTCCTCCTCACTCACGATGCGCCAGCCGATCTGGTCGTTGGCACGCAGTTCCGAGACGAGCATGTCTCCGACGTTGACGCGTATGGGCACGAGGTCGCTTTCGTAGCCCTCGTCCTCGTTGGCGACCGCGACGGTGAGATGGCCCGTGTTGTCGAAGACATCCCAGCACGCGATCAGGTTGTACCACGCGAATATGGACGGCATGACGACCAGGCCAATCGTGATGATGGTGCTCACGACGTTGGCGAAGAGGTGCCGCAAATCGCTCTTGAACAGGGTCCAGATGTTATGCATCGCGATCACCGCCCGATGCCGAGTACCTTCCGCCCTGCGGATGCGACGAGGGCTCGTCGTCTTCGTCCGCGTCTGCTATCTGGGGCGTGGTCGCGCCGTGGACGATGTCGGCGTGTTCGAGATGATTGCGCGACAGATAGAGTTCGCGTAGCTGCTCGTCGCTCATTTTGTCGAGGCGCAGCTGACGCTCGAAGCTCGAGCGCAGGCTCTCCACCACGATGAGGAACACGAAGACGAACGCGGTCCATCCGAGGAACAGCGTGAGGAGCACGACCTTGCCCGTCATGCCGAGCGAGAACAGCACGAGGACGATGATGGGCACGGCGATGCCAACGATGACGGCACCGCGTATGAGACGCGGATATATCCGCTGAAAGCGCGTGTAACGCCGAATGAGCGCCTTGCGGTACTCGTCGCGATCGGCGAGCGCGCGCAGCACCTGCGAGAAGCGAAAGCGTCGCATGGGCACCTCGACGCTCTCGCCGTTGAAGATGCCACTTTGCTTTATCTCGCGTGCGACCAGGCGATTGACGTTGGAGAGCCATGGGCGCACGAGTATGCCGACAGCCATGGACACGACGAGGAAACCCAGCAATATGCAGATGTCACGTAGGTAATGCAGCCCGTAGAAGCCGCAAATGGCCTCGCGCATCGCATTGATGCCGTAGGTGAACGGAAACAGTGGGTAGATCGCCTGGAAGAACGGGGACGTCATTTCGATGGGGTACAGGCCAGTCGCGGCCGGTATCTGCACGAAGACGAGGACGATGCAGATGCCCTTGCCCAGATGCTGCAAGGTCACCGAAAGCGCGTAGATGATGCTGAGATAGGACAGCGCAGCGACGATTGACGCGAAGAACAGCGCCGGCAGGTTGACCACGTGCATGCCGATAACGGGCAGGCCCGCGCAGCAGACGACGGCCTGCAAGATCACGAGCAGGGCATAGAGCAGGAAGCGCCCGAGATAGCGCTGCGTGAGCGTGAGCTTGCGTATGCCGCTCGAATCGACCTCTTGGCGCAGCACCACCATCAACATGAAGGCACCGATCCAGAAGGTGAGGTTCATGAACAGCGGTGCCATGGCCGCGCCGTAGGTGTCGACCGGATAGAGCTGCACGGTATCCAGACGCGTCGGCGCGCTGATGAACTCCGCGACCTTCTCCGCATCGAACCCGTCTTCGCCGACGAAGTTCTTGAGCACGTCGGAACCCGCGAGCATCATCGCGTCGGTGTGCACGCGGTCGATCTCGTCGACCAGGCTGTCCAGAAGCGCCTGGGTCTTGCCGAGGGAGCCGGCCGCGGAATCCAGCGTCGCGACCATGTCGTCGATGACCGCCGATGCCTGCGCGATGACGATCTTCTGGCCCGCAATCGCGCCTGCCGCCTGGGAGCTCGCGCTTGCAAGGGCCCCCAGCCTCTCGCCGATCGCCGGCGCCACGTCATCGGCCAGTATCTTCGCATAGAGGTCCGCCTGGGCAGTCGCGGCATCGGCCGACGCACGCAGCTGGGAAAGCAGTTCCTTTGCCTCGTCGCTTTGCACGGGCAGTTCGGAAATCGCCCGCGCCGCCTCGGCGTAGGCGTCCGCGGCGTCCCTCATCGCCGCAGTCACGAGCGGCACGGTATCGGCCGCGAATCCCATGTAGCTGCTCTGCAACGTCGAAGCGGCATCGGATACCGAATCCATCGCGCCGGATGCGTTGTCGATGGCATCGCGGGCGGTGGCAAGGGACGCCTTGGCGCTCTGCGCCCTCCCCTTCGCCTGCTCGGCCTGATCGGCAAGCCTGCCTATCGACGCGCTCGCGTTTTCGAGTTTGGCCTCAGCCTCCTCGACCTTTGCCGAGGCCAGGGACTTCGCTCCATCCACGCGCTCGTCGGATTGCTCCAAGGCCGCGTTCAACGCCTCGGTCGCCTTGAGACTCACCGTCTCGACGAAGGTCGCATTCACGGTCGCATCCAGGGTGTTTGCCCCGGTATCGGTAATCTTGGGCGCAATCGGCCCGACCTTCTCGTTTACGTAATAGTCGATGTCGGGTTTCTCGAAATGACCGGTCGTAAGCGTCAGGAGCTTTGCCGAGAAGTCGGACGGGATGACGAAGGCAGCGTAGCTCTTCCCCGATTTGACCTGATCCATGGCCTCATCGTAGTCGACGAACTGCCAGTCAAGCTGGTCGTTGCCGTGCAGCTCGTCGACGATCATCTCGCCGACGTCGATATGACCCGTGAGTTCGCTATCGGCTCCCTCGTCCTCGTTCACCACACACACGTGTAGATGCCCGGTACTCTCGTAGGGATCCCAGAAGCCGAGGACGTTATACCAGGTATAGAGCGATGGCAGCACGAGCAGGGCGAGGATGACCACCATGGCGGGCGGCACCTTCAAGAGGCGCAGGATGTCGCGCTTGAGTACACGAAAGACGTTCTTCATGGCCACGCGCTCAGCACCTCACCTCGTTTCGTCTGCATTCGTGCCGATAGCGTATGAGGTCATGATACTACATCGCGCATTGACACGCGAAGGACCGACGGCTGATGTTTTTCGTCAGATGCTCACCGTCAAGCCGTCCATGAGATCGTTCACAGTCTTCATGGCGCACATCTTGCCGCACATCGTGCACGTCCCTTCCGTGACGGGTGGGGCGCTCTCGTAGAACTCGCGGGCACGCTGCGGATCGAGGGCGAGGTCGAACATCTCGCCCCATGACACGCGGCGGCGAGCGTCGCTCATGCGATTGTCCCGGTCGCGCGCACCAGGAACACCCTTGGCGATGTCGGCGGCATGCGCAGCGATCTTGGTGGCGACGAGCCCCTCGCGCACGTCATGGGCGTCCGGCAGGCGCAGGTGCTCGGCCGGTGTCACGTAGCAGAGGAAATCCGCCCCGCTCGAAGCTGCGATGGCCCCACCGATGGCCGCCGTGATGTGATCGTAGCCGGGAGCGATATCGGTCACGAGCGGCCCGAGTACGTAGAAGGGCGCCCCATGGCACAGGCGCTTCTCCATCTTCATGTTGGCGGCAATCTCGTCGAGCGCCATGTGCCCCGGCCCCTCGACCATCACCTGCACGCCGGCATCCCACGCGCGCTGCGTGAGCTTGCCGATTTCGATGAGCTCGGCGATCTGGGCGGCGTCGCTTGCATCGTAGATGCTACCGGGGCGCATCGCATCGCCAAGGGAGATCGTCACGTCATGCTCGTGCAGAATGGCGAGCACGTCATCGTAGAACTCGTAGAACGGGTTCTCGTTGCCGGTCGCCTCCATCCAGGCAAAGATCAGCGATCCACCCCGGCTGACGATGTTCGTGAGACGCCCCGTCTCCTTGAACGAGTCGATGACCCGACGGTTCATGCCCGCATGCACCGTCACGAAGTCGACGCCGTCTTCGGCATGCGCACGGATGACCTCGAGAAAATCATCCGGCGTGATGTCGATGAGCGCCTTTTCCAGATACCCGATGGCATCGTACATGGGCACCGTGCCCACCATTGCCGGCGAACGCTCGATGAGCGCACGGCGAAATGCCCGTGTCTTTCCCGAGTTCGAGAGGTCCATGATCGCCTCGGCACCCAGCTCGAGCGCGACATCGACCTTGCGCCACTCCTCCTCCTCGTCGGCCAGGTCGCCCGAAATGCCGAGGTTGACGTTGACCTTGGTGCGCAGTGGTACGCCGTCCAGGCACGAACCCACGCCCTCGGGATCGAGCGCGGCGTGGTGGATGTTCGCCGGAATGGCGATGCGTCCGGCAGCGACGGCCTCGCGCACGCTTTCCGCGCAAATGCCCTCCTTCGCGGCGACGCTTCGCATCTGCTCGGTCACGATTCCGGCACGCGCATAATCGATTTGCGTTATCTGATTGCCCATGGTGACCATGGCGCACTCCCTTCGTTGGCATTACCCACACAGGTTCATCGGGTCGGCGTCACAAGCGCCCTCTCAGCCTGGATTACCCAAGCTCCCCGGTCATGGTTTGGGATTATATGCCAGATACGACATGGAAAACTCGCAAGGGCGAAATTCCCGCGTTAACTCCTGCGCTGAAGCCTCTCGAGCTCAGCCTTGAGCGAAGCGTAGTGCTTCAGCTCCTCCTCGGACCAGCCCCCGAAAAGCGCCTCCTCGAGCGCTTGGCTTGCCGCCATGGCAAGTCCCTCTTGCGGATAGAGACGCTCGCGGCTGCGGTTGTAGAGGTATATTTGATCGAACATGCCCGAATCCTCGAGTACGGCGAGATTGCACACGATCTGGTCGACGATCTTGCGATGATGGGCCGGATCGGTTGCGCGGGGCGTGGTGCCGGCAAGACGCATTTGCTCGTAGCGGAGCTGACAGGAGACGAGCGATATCTCCGGCTTGACCGCCATGAGGGCAAGCGAGACATCGTAGCCGCACTCGCGCAGGAGCGTGGCGGTTGCGAGAGGCACCTGAGACGTGCGTAGCGTACCTTCGATGACGAGGTTATAGCCGGCCGAGGAAAGCGCCTCAACGATGGCTTCCACCATCTTGCCTGCCCACTGCGCCGTGTAATCGACGGCTTTATCGCCATAGGCGCTTTGCAAAGCAAAGAAGCGCGGATGGAGCTTTCGATATTCGTCGCCGTTGACGACGATGACATCCTTTTTGAACATCTCGAGAAACACGTGGTGAAGAGTGGTCTTGCCTGCCCCGCTTTGGCCTCCGAGCAAAACTGCCTGAGGTCTATCGTGCGGCGACAGACAAGCAGGTGCCACCATCGTCTCGAGCTGGCCAATCAGCTTTTCGGAAAACTCTTCTTCGGAATACTCCGCAAGATAGTTACCCATGTCAGGCCGCCAGCGGGATATAGCGGTCTGCGAGTTTATCGAATGCGTCGAGCTGGCCCTTGATCTCTGCCAGTTTGTTCTTGTTGGAGTTTTCGGAACTGACAATAGTAGGCTTGAGCAACGCGATCTGATTGATGATGTCGGAAAACACCATTTCGCGCATTGCGTCGCCCTGCTTTCGCGCAGTTGATCTCAACGTGAATAGCTTGGCCAGAATCTCGGCTGCTTTCTCCGTAAGCACCTCTTGCGTGAGCGTGATGTGGTAGATCTCCGTCATGTCCATATCTTCATCTCCCTCGCCAAAGTAGACCTCTGCATAGACGATTTCCTCGACGCCATGACGTTCCTTCTCGGAAAGCTCCTTGCCGTCACGGTCGAGGCAATCCATGACGAAGCGCGGCAAGCGGGCGGCACGGATGAGGTTGGCGTTAGCGCGAGAGGGCTTCTGGCCCTTCTCGTAGCGCGCGAGGCTTGCCTCCCCCAGACCGAGCAAACGAGCGAACGAGCGTTGCGAGAGGCCGTACTTGGCGCGGATGTCCTTGATGTCCTGCGGTGTGAGTTCGTGGGCCATGCCCTACCTCCTCGAACAGAAATCACTCATGTGATATCTTCATGCGTTCATAATACTATAATTTGATTGCAATCGCACATATTTGCACTCATTTGATTTCACTATTGTGATTCAATAATCATTTGATATGAAACATGCATGGTTCAATACAACTCGACTGCACGCAAGGCACTCCACGTCGATCGCATGAGGCTTTGACAGTGTGCGTGCCCTCCCCTACACTGGGCGAACCCGGATTCGATTTGAGGTGGATGTATGTGCGGAGAATTCGTCATCTAGTCTTTCTCGGCTAAATGCCGAACGCTAGCCATTCCCATTCCGCACACTCACGTTCCGGGAGATTCCCATGTCAAAGAACATCTCTTCAAACCCGCCTGTGCAGGCGGGAAAACCTGCCGAATCCGCCGACACGCCCCTCACGAGCGCCGTCGGCTTGCCCCTTCCCAAGAACTGGCTGGCAATCATCAGCTTCATATGGGCCGGTCAGGCCGTCTCGATGATAACCAGCTATGCCGCGGGGTATGCCGTCGTATGGTACGTGACCGAATCCACCGGCAGCGCGCTCGTGCTTGCCGTGATGAACATATGCGTGATGCTCCCCATCGGCCTTCTTTCCCCCTTTGGCGGCATCGTGGCCGACAAGCACAACCGCAAGATGATCATGATCGTGGCCGACGGCGCCATTGGCCTCATCTCGCTGATTGCGGGATTCATCATCCTCGCGGGCGATGTCTCGCTCGTGTTGCTCACCCTCGTCTGCGTGGCACGCGCCATCGGCCAGGCCTTCCACAGCCCGGCGATGATGGCGACCATGCCCATGCTCGTGCCCGACAAGCACCTTCTGCGCATCAACACGCTCGACCAGTTGCTCGCCTCCATTGCCGGCATAGGCGCGCCCGCCTTCGGCATCTTCCTCTACACCACCATGGGGTTTTCCTCGGTCATGTTCCTCGACTTCATCGGAGCGCTCTTCGCCATTGCGGGACTTGCGCTTGCGAAGGTCCCCACCGTCATCGACGAGACGGCCACGCAACAGCACGTCATCGCCAACCTGCGCGACGGCTTCCGTGCCGTCGCGGCATCACGCGGTTTGCTGCTTCTCATCGTCATGGTCACCATCGGCATGATGATATTCGGCCCGCTCTCTGCCGTGTTCCCACTGATGGCATACGAGCATTTCTCGGGTGATGGCTACATGGCCTCACTCGTCGAGGCGGCATTCGGCATCGGCATGCTCGTGGGCTCGGGCATACTCATGGCATGGGGCGGCGGCAAGAGACTCGCGGGACTTATCGCCGTGGCGGCCGTCATCGTGGGGGCGACGACGGCGGCGTGCGGGCTTCTGCCCCCGACGGGTTTCGTCGCCTTCGTGGTGCTCGTCGCTGTGATGGCCATGGCCTGCGCATGGTTCAACGGTCCCACGATGACCCTCACACAACGCAACGTGCCCGACGAGAAGATGGGGCGCGCCATGGGCCTGCTCAACGCCGCCATGGGGCTCGCGACGCCCATCGGCATCGCCATCGGCGGCGTGGCGGCCGAGCTCATGGGCGTGGCTCCGTTTTTCGTGGTGGACGGCATCGCGTGCCTCGTGCTGGGCCTCGTGGCCTACATCCCCAAGTCGATCCGTGCCCTCGACGAAGGCTAGCGTACCCAATGTGACAAGACGCGACGGGGCAGTTTTGTCACATTTCGCTATTGCCTGGCAGCGCCGCGCTTGCCATAGCCATAGCGGTTCCTGAACGCGATCATGAAGCACGTCGCAAGCGCGGCGGCGGCGAGCTCGCCGACGGAAACCGAAAGCCAGATGCCATCGATACCCAGAATCAACGGCAGCAGCAGCACGGCACCGCACTCGAACACGATCGTGCGCAGGAAGGCGATGATGGCGGAGACGATGCCGTTGCCAAGCGAGGTGAACAATGCCGAAGCGTAGATGGGCACGCCCATGATGAGAAACGCGAAGGCGTAGATCCGGTACGCCTTGGTAGTGAACTCGAGTAGTACCGGGTCATAGCTCACGAAGATGGCGGAGAGCGGCCCGGCAAGCCACTCGGCGGCTAGGAACATGAGAACGCTGCCGACACCGATGAAGCCGAGGCTCTTGAACAAGATGCTTCGCATTTCGGCATGGTTCTTCGCTCCGTATTGGTAGCTCATGAGCGGCGAACTACCGAGCGCGTATCCCATGAAGATGGCACCGAAGATCATCGCCGTGTAACCGATGACGCTGAACGCCGCGACGCCGTTTTCGCCGATGTAGCGCATGAGCTGGAAGTTGTAGAGCATGGTCACGAGGCTCATCGCGATGTTGGAGACGAGCTCGGAGCAACCGTTGAGACAAGCCCTGCCAATGGGACGCCACTCCAGGCGCGTCCTGACCAGGCGCAACAAACTCGAGTTGTGCTTGCGCAGGAAGTAGATGAGGGGAACAAGCCCACCCACGACCTGGCCCAGTGCCGTGGCGATGGCGCCTCCGGCGATACCCCAGCCAAAGACGCAGATGAACAGCCAATCGAGCACGACGTTCACGACACCGGCGGCGACGATGACGAAGAAGCCGTAATTGGGCTTGCCCGCCGTGGAGAAAAACGTCTGGAAGGCGAATTGCAGCGCGAAAAACGGCAGGGCGAGCAGCGTCCACCGCCCGTAGATGACGCTTTCGTCAAGGAGCTCCCCTTGTGCCCCGAAGGCCGCGATGAGAGGTTCGATCAGCCACTGTCCCAGGACGGCGAGAATGATCGCGAAGCCTATCGTGAAGATGACGAGCATGCTGAAGTAGCGGTTAGCGCGCTCGTCGTCGCCCTCACCGCGGGTCTTGGCAACCAGGGCGCTGCCACCCGTGCCCGTCATGAGGCCGATCGTCGCGAGGATCATGACGACGGGCCAGGCGAGGTTCACGGCCGCGAGTGCTGTCTTGCCGACGAAGTTCGAGACGAAGAAACCGTCCACCACCTCGTAGAGCGAGGTGAAGATCATCATGCAGATGGTCGGGAACGTGTACTTGAGAAGGGCACTCATGGAGAAGTGCCGGTTCATGTCCTGCGTCATGTCCTGTCCAGTCCGGTTTAGCGGGCGCATGAAGACACCCGACGTTCAGGACATTGTACGCGAGGAGATAGAGATGCTGTGGAGAGGGCAGACTTGCTACCCGTTTGTCATCTGCCTGCGGGCACGTCCGTGCCCAAACGGGAATCCCCGTCACACGCGATGCGGCGGTGCCTCGAGCTCCCATTCCTCGAGGATGACGCTTCCCCGGTACTTGTAGAGGCCGTAGATCCCGAAGAACTCCCAATCGGCAATCGTGAAGGTACCGGCAATCGAGGTCACGAACTCGGCGGCCTGGCGGTTGAACGCGCCGTTCTTGAAGACGTAGAGGTTGGCGATGTTGTCGCGGCTGCCCGTCGGGGCGAGCACGACGCCGCTGCCCATCTGGATGGGGAGTCCGTCGGTTTTCATGCGGAGGTTTTGGACGAGTATGTCGGGTTCGAAGAACGACAGCCAGTTGCGGCGTTTGAGTTTAGCGATCTCGGCCCATTCGAGCGTGTGCTTGCGCGATTCGTCCATGAAGACGGCATTGAGAAAGTCCTGGTAGCTCTCGGCTTGCGCGAGCATGTCGGCGTACTCGGGCTTGATGAGGTCGGCGACCGTCATGTACAGGTAGAGCTTGTCGAGCGTCGCCCTGTCGGCCAGCGGAGCCGCGTCGATCTGGGATTTGAGTTGCTGCACGTTCATGGAAGACCTCGCTTATAGGACAATCGAAAGGGGGCCGCAACAGATGCGACCCCCCCCCTTCTGACGACTACTTGGAGCAGGCGGGTACCCAGAGGTACTGCTCGGGCTTTTCGTCGAGCTTCTTCACGAGCTCGTCGACGGGACCGAATTCCATGCACTTCGCCTGGCAATGGAACACGCAGCTCGGAAGCTTTCCCTTGGCCTGGCGGGCGGCGCACAGGTCGCAGATCCGCGTGAACGACGGGATGAAGTCGTAGACGAAGCGGTCGGTCGGCGTGCCGTCGGCCTCGCGGATGGGCCACGGCCCGTTCTGCATGACCTTGACGCCCCACTGCTCGAGCGGCAGCTCGTGCTCGGCCTGGCAGGCAACCTCGCAGGAATAGCAACCGGTGCAGTACTGGTAATCGACGAGTATTCCGTTCCTAGACATTACAGGTCCTCCTCACTGCAACGATAGATCTTGCACAGCGTGCACTTCAGGTCGGCGCCAAAACCGGTGCGACCGGGCTTGTTGGCAAGCAGCTGGTTGATGTTGGACTGGCGGAAACCGTAGAGGTTGGGCTCGGCGCCATCCTGCTCGGGGAACCACCAGCCATGCTGCGCCGCGATCTCCTTCTCGGAAACCTCGTAGGTGACACGCGCGCGCTGGCGGCAACGACCACGATGGTTCTCGATCCACACCCAGTCGCCTTCCGAGATGTTGTGCTCGGCTGCGGTCTTGGGGTTGATCTGCACCCACGGGTCGGGCGTGAGCTGGCGCAGATACGGAATCTGGCGATGCTCCGAATGGAAGAACGAGGTGGTACGTGCACCCGTGATCATGATGAGCGGATACTCCTCGTACAGGTCGGGCGTCGAGACGGGACCGATGCCGGGCTCCTCGATGTAGGGCAGCGGATCGTAGCCATAGGCTTGGAACAGCGTCGAATAGAACTCGATACGGCCAGTCGGCGTGTTGAAGCCGGGCATGCCGTCGGGGCGCATGAGACCCTTCTCGTACTTCTTGTAGATGTACTTCTGGTAGACCGGGCCCTGCTCCATGAGCTCGTGGAAGGTGAAGCCGGAAGGCTTGACGATCTCGTCGTAGACCTCGTCCTCCGTCTCCCACGGCCAAGTGTGCTGCTTGCCCTCGGGGCGGTTGATGGCCTTGTTGAACTCGTCATCGTTGCCGAAGTACTGGGCCAGGCGACGATTGATCTCGCAGTCGGAGAGCGCCTCGCCCTCGGCGGCGCAGCCACCGGTAATGGCGGACAGGAAGTAGTAGTGCGCGCGGACGGAATGCTTCTCGGCCCAGGTCTGGACGGGAAGGACGATGTCGGCGCAGCTCTGGATCATCGGCGTCATGAAGACATCGCAGGCGGCGATGAACTCGGGCTTCTTCATGGCCTTGTACCAGCGCTCGGTCTCGCAGCTCATGCAGGCGATGCCGTTGGAGGTCTGGATCCAGACGCCCTTCACGCCGCCTTCCTCGCACACCTCGAGGCACATGTCGGGCATGGCCTGGGTAAGGCCATAGCGATACATCGGGTACTCTTTCCAGCCGACGCGCTTCTTCTGCGTCTCCTCGTCGATGAGGTCGTAGATGCCCCACGCGCCCGCGGAGGGCTGGTCGACGCCCATGGGGGCGGCAGTGTAGCACATGCCGCCGGGCACATCGAGGTTGCCGGTGATGGTCCAGAGCGCGGCGATGGCGGCAGCGCACGGCGTGCCCTGCGACTGCATGTCGACGGCCAGGCCCCAGACGACGTTGGCGGGATGCGAGTTCGCGAACAGGCGCGCGGCCTCGACGATCTTCTCCTTGGGAACCCAGGTCATCTTCTCGACCTCGTCGAGCGACAGCTCGCGGGCGCGCTCCGCCAACTCGTCGAAACCATAGGTCCAGCGATCGACGAAGTCATGGTCGTAGAGGTCCTCGTCGATGATGACCTTGATCATGCCGAGCGCAAGCGCGGTGTCGGTGCCCGGACGCAGCTGCAGATGCACGTCGGCATGCGCGGCGAGCCAGGTGACACGCGGCTCGACCGAGATGAGCTTGCAGCCCATCTTCATGGCATCGGTCACCCAATGGCCCATGAAGAAGTCGGGATTCGAGATGGTCGGGTTGCAGCCCCAGACGATGGTGCACTCCGGGCAGACCCATTCGGGATCATCGTAGCGCAATGCCGAGAACTGGCTGAAGTCGGCGATGAGCATGCCGCCGTAGGTCATGATCATGAGCGAAAGACGTGGCAGATAGCATGCGGTACCGGAGAGGAAACCGTACTCGTTGGGGCTTCCCATGGTGTTGGCCATACGTCCGACCTGCCACTGGTTATCGCGAGCCGTACCGCGCAGACAGTGGATGGAGTCGCCGCCATAGGTCATGGAGATGCGACGGAACTCCTTGTAGCACGTCTCGAGGGCCTCGTCCCAGCTGATGCGCTCCCACTTGTTCTCGCCACGTTCGCCGGCGCGCTTCATGGGGTACAGGATGCGATCCGGATGGAACTCGACCTGCTTGAAGGCCAGGCAGCGCGGACACAGCGCGCCGCGGTTATACGGATCGTCCGGGTCGCCCTCGCACTTGATGAAACGACCGGTCTCGGGATCGGAGTACACGAGGACGCCGCATCCCTCGTGGCAACCGGGTGCCGACCACACGGAGGTGCGCGTCACGAGCATGCCATCCTCCATGTACTGCCACTCGCCGGGATGCTTCCAGTCCTGCATCTCCGGACGCTCGCCGGCGCCGAAGTTGAACTGGTTCTCCTCCTTCGTGGTGCCGATGTCATCGCGATCCTTCTCGAGAATCGCCTCCTGCTTGCGGTCGGCGTCATTTGGCTCCCCCGCCCCGCTGAAGTGCCATTCCGAATCCTCGCGCTGGGCAGCGGCCTTGCTGTCCGTCTCGAATTCTTCCATAGCCTCTCCTCTCGCTTTCTAGATCCGCGGCTTCCCTACCGCGTCATCCGTTCCGTCGGGGAGGCGATGCCCGCCATGGCGCGCATCATGGGCCGGAGTGTCTTCCTCGCAAACGCCGCACTCCCCCATCGGGTTGCAGACAGGAAACCACGTGCGGGGAATCGCATATCGTCAAACGAGTATGCAATTGGGAATTCATTATGCTGGTATGAGACGCTGACCGGGGGAATGAGACAGTTGCTCAGGGACGCTGTCTCATTCCGGGCCCGATTAGAGGTCGAGGGGAAACTCCTCGACGAAGCTCATGAGCTTTTGCTGGGAATGGATGTCGAGCTTGCGGTAGATGTTGTAGATGTGGCTCTTGACCGTATGGGGAGAGATCGTCAGCTCCTCCTGAATCCATGCGGCGTTACGTCCCTTGACAAGGTACGCGAGGATGTCCGCCTCGCGCGGGGAAAGCTGGTAGAGCTTCACGATCGCCTGGCAACGCTCCTCGAACAGTTCGCTTTCGTCCATCTGGACGACGACCTTGTCCGCGTTCAGGGCACCCTCGTCACGCGAGGTGCCATCTGCAAGGTGATGCCGGCCAATGGGAAAGAACGCCATGACGACCACGACGAGCACGAACACCATGGCAAGGCGCACGACCGTGAAGGGCTCGGAATGCGCACCCGAGACGTTCGTGATCACCGCAGCGATGCCCCAGCCGACCGCAAACCCCAACGACGAGACGAACAGGCGCATGGGTGCCTGCCTGAACAGTGGCGTGCTACGCGTGAGCGTGCTCTTACGTACGACAAACGCGTAATTGGTCGTCTTGAAGGCAGCCCACGCGGCCACCACCAGACATGCGCATCCCAACTGCAGAACCCCGTCCGAGAAGGGCAGGAGCAGGCAGCTGAGCACGGTGATCACCAGAAGCCATCGTTGTACGACCGTGATGTCGACCTGCTTTCCGCAGATGGCCATGAGCGCGACGAGCAAGGCACCGGGGATGACGGCGAGCAACCCCGGCAATAGGGCCTCGGTGCCGTTGTTGAACAGGAACACGAAGTTGAGAGCGAAGAGACGATGCCGAACACGAAGAACGACGGTTCGATCTCCTTGGTGAATCGCCAGGTCGCGTCCTCCGTCGACTCGAGCGGCGCGCGCTCGTCGTTGCCGTCGGCGTTTTGGGTCGCGAAGATGAGCAGGCAGATGCTGGACAACAGGTAGGCGAACGAGAAGACAGGCTGCATGGCATCGGGTGCAAGCGTCGCCAGGGCAAACAGCAGGGAGCCGCCCACGAAGGCAAGACCGGTGAAACGACCGTATGAGGTGGTACGCAGACGGCTCAGCACGTCGAGCCATGACACCGTGAGCAGAGCCGAAGTGGCGCCTCCCAGAAAGTTGGTGACGCACACCACCGGCAGGGGCACGTGAACGTTCTGATAGATGGCGAAGGCGACGATGGGAAGCGACAGGCCGCATACCAGCTCGACGCCCGTGGTGATGGTCGAAAACAGGTTGAAGCGCGGCATGCGCCCGAGCAGGTGCATGAGCACGTAGCCCACGGGCATGCCGGCAAAGATTGCCAGCTGGCTCAAGTCGCGCGTCGCAAGGGGCACCTCGGGTGGAAAATCCCGGAACAGCCAGAAAAAGGAAACGAACATCCAGGCCAAAAGAAAGGCAAATCCCATAAGGCCCAACAACTCGACGGCGGATATCTCATCCGCTCTCTTGGCGCTCTTCATTTTTTTCATCCCCTGCGCGCTTGATTTGTGTGGTGCCCATTGCAATGCTTCCGCCGTGGTATGTGGGCAAGCCCACATGAAGCGGTAGCCAAGCGTAGCCCCCTCTAAGCAGGATTATAGCCCCATCGGACGCGCGCAGGCAAAGGGGCCGTCCAAACTTGGACGGCCCCTCGAAACGCGAAATCAGATGAAGGCGGTGACGCTATGACCGCGATGCCGGTGCATCGTCCGCATCGACTTCTTCTTCCACGATAACCTCATCGGCCTGGACGGGCGCTTCGGCGACCTCGGTGCCGTCAACGGGCACGTCGATTTCGCCGGGCTGCCAATCGGGTGCGGGGGCAGGCGATTTCGCCGCCTCGCGCTCGGCCTTGGACGGCCGCGTGAGCAACGCGAACGCCGTGCCGATGGCGATGATGGGCAGCATGACGGCCCACGTGGTCATCTGGAAGGCCTCGGGCGGCACGGCGACATGACCTATTGCGGAAGCGTCCATCGAGGCGAACGCGCCGATGGCATAAGACACGAAGGTCTCGAGGCACTCGCCGCCAAACTGGAAGACGGTGAGGATGGACAGACCGACGGCGACGGCCGTCTGGCCACCTCGGCCCACGAGGAACGGAACCATGGGACGCACGGAACCCACGAGCAGGACATTGCCCACGATGTGGAACAGCAGGTAGAAGCCGAAGAAGTAGAAGGCGCCGACCTTCCAGCCAAAGACGACGGCCAGAAGCAGGCAGAAGCAGCCCACGAAGATGATGATCCACTTCTTGGTCCACGGCAACTTGTCCGAAATCCACCCGCCGATGGGCGCGAGAATGCCACAGGCGTTTCCGCAGGTCATGAGGAACGCGGGCATCCATTCTATACCGACCCACATCTCGGGGAACTGGGCCGTGAGGAAGGCCTCGTCATAGGTGGTGAACGCGAAGTTGACGAACTCGAAGAGCATCCAGGCGATGAGCAGGCCCACGAACTGACGGTTCTTCAGGAACGGGAAGGCGCTCTTGTAGTCGAGGCGCTCGATGGAAATCTCGGACACCTCGCCCTTCTCGATGGAGGGCAGGCGATACAACACGATGAACACGATGAGCGCGACGACGATGATGGCGGTGATGAGCCACCATACCGTCTGGAACTGGCTCGTGGCAACGGCCATGTTCGCCGGGTTCATCAAGAATCCGGCAAGATCGTCGACGCCGGCCATAGACGAGGTCAGCGCAGGCGACACGTTGTTGATGAACAGCATGCCAACCGGCACCCACGTGGACCATATGGCGACCGCCATGAAGCGGTGCTTGTTCGAGAACCACAGCGAGACCGCCGTGGGACCGGTGACCGAGCACATGCCGACGCCTATGCCGGTGATGACGCGAAACGCGAGAAACGTCTCGTAGCTCACGTTGAAGAACAGGGCGACGCCGGCCATGCCGACAGCCGTGATGATTCCGGAGATGATGAGCGTCGGCTTGGGTCCGATGCGACGGATGATCCAGCCCGTGGGGATGGCGACGATGATCGCCGTCCAGGCAATGGCGTTCATGAGAAAGCCGAAGGCCGCACCCGGATCGAGGGTCATCTGTCCGGGGATGACCCAACTCGCCACCATCCAGGGGATGAGGCGGCTCGCAACGCCTGGCAGGGCAAACCACGCCATGGGAATGGCGATGGAAATGAGCCAGGTTGCGAAAAGGGCCACCCACGCATAGCGCGGGGTGGGAAGTTCGGAGGACATGAACTCGGTCTGGTCTTTCACGACCTCGTTCACGTCGAGCTTCGAGGTTGACTCTGACATGGTCTCCTCCTAATTCGATGGCTGTGGCACCATCGGCGCATGATGCGCGCGCCCCTCCCCCTCTCTGTACCGGGCGCCAATGAGCGTGGGCCACGGTTCGTGGGCGCATCTCCTTTTCTGCGTCCGTATACAACCTAGGGGAACAAGAGGAGGCGCCTTAGGCTCATATGACTGAAAACGCCTCTCAGTCTATTGGTATGAGTTTCCTAAATCACGAGGTCAAGGCGTTTTCTACAGGAGACTCGACGCGAAATCGGTGATGCGCTCCGCAAACGAAGCGAGCCCTCGGCGCCGCTGCGCGAGCAATTGGCGCCCGACGCGCGTCTCGCGAATGAGGCGCGGATGCCAGCGGGCGATATCAGTTGCCGGCACCCCCGCTATCATCTCGCTCACCGCACCAAGGAGCCCGCGCACGATGAACGCGTCACTCGCCCCGCGCATCGCGATGCCACCCGCGCCATCCTCCCGAAGCTCGAGCCAGGCATCGGCCGTGCAGCCCGCAAGGGCGTTCTCGTCCGTGCGTTCCTCGAGTGCGAGCATGTCGAGGCATGATGCGAACGACAGGATGTACTCGTGTTGCAACACGTTGTCGTCCAATTGCGCGAGCGCATCCAGAAAGCGCTCCTCGCGTTCCTCGACCTCGCTCATCGAATCCTCCAGCCTGCGTCAAACGGGACTACACGGCCCGGTCGTCTCGTCCGGTCAACCCCGCGAAGACGAGGTCGGCGACATCACCGACCGTCTTCGCACGCCCCGCGGCGAACCCGTCGAAGGCCACGCCAAAATCCTTCTGGATGGCCATCATGAGAAACGCGTGCTTGACGGCGGCACTATCGGCACCATCGCAATTGGAGGCCGTATCGCCCTCGTAAGCATCCGCACCAAGGACCGCGAGCTTGTCCATGGACGCACGGGAGAGCTCGTCCATGGAATCACTCGCGCAATCTTCTTCGGTGATGCGGTACTTCGCGAGAATGTAGCTTCTCAGCGATTCCGCGAGCCGGTCTCTTTCGAGCGCACCTGCCGCCGCCGCGTTCACGCATTCCCGCGCAACCGCGGCGGCCGCACGCTTCGACTCCAGAAGCGCCTGCAAAACCTCGTCGTTCATGGAACCCTAGGCAACGACGGGCTCGAGACCGAGCCGCTTGGCGATGAACACGAGGTCCTCGACGTAATCGCCGTAGACGAGTGGCAGGTGCAGGCCGAAGGTCACCTGCTTCTCAAAGAAGTCATGTTCGTCCGCCACGCGGAACACGAATCCGTTGTTGCAGTTGTCGGTATCGTAGCCAAGTCCCGCCACGATCTCTCCGCGTCCGACGAACATCTGGGTGAGGTCGGACGAGATGCGACACATCGTGATGACCTGTCCCTTGTCGGCATCGAAGTCATGGCGCTCGACGGCCCCGAAGCCGGCATCGAGGGCGAAGTGGCGAAGGCCGTACTCGTCATGGCAGCCCAGCCCATGGAAGCATCGCGTGGGCGTGGAGTGGGACGTGACGTAGAGGTTATCGGTCGACCCATCGATGGGTACCTCATACTTGGGATCGGCCCAGTTGAGCGTTCCGTCTGGGCGCTTAGGCACGGGAAGCGTGTTACCCATGTACGCCGCCTTGCCCGAAATCGCCATCTCGAGCAGCATGCACAGCGCCGTCGTCACGTCGTACTCACACGCCGAGGCAACGCCGCGCTCGAGGTTGAGCGAATGCGTGAGGCAAAACGTGAACTGCTGCTCGTTGAGCCGCCGCGTGGAGCAGCTGTCGGGACACGGTGCGGAAAACCCGGAGCAATCGTAGTAGTCCATGAGCTTGTCGACGACCTTGTATGCCTTGAGCGAGTTTATGACGTATTGGCGCTCAACCTGGCACATGGAGGCACCGCCAATGAGCTTGTCGGCCTCGGCTTCGCACCAGGCCACGTCCTCATCGGTAAGGTTTTGTGTGATACGCCCGGGGGTGGTGTGGTTTCCGCCTTCGGGCAACGGTTCCATCATGTCCATGAGCTCGTGGATGTTGACGAAGCGGAAGTTCGTGCCGATCTCGTCACGCACCCTGGCGAGGCTGTCGAAGCTGTCGGTACCGCCGACCATGGCCTTGGTGCCGTCAAAGCGCGGGGCAAGGAGGATGTTGGCGGTGCGCACGGCCTTCTCGGCGCGTATGTCGAGCATCTTGCGCTTGAGCTCGTCCCAGTCGAGCGCGAAGACGATATCGGCTCCGCGGCGTACCGAGGACGCGAAGAAGAGCTGGCCGAACATCTTGAAGGGGTTGGCCGCGATGGGCTTGCTCGTGCGCAACGCGAATTCCTCGACGATGGTGTTGGAGCCAAAGGCAGTGCTGACGAGATAGAAGTCCGCCACGTTATCGTCGGCGAGCATCTCGTCGAACCACTCCTCCTTGATGTCCCAGTCGTCCGTGGACTTCACGATGACGGGGTCGAGGACGTCGAAACGCTCGTCATTTTTCAGGTTGAATTGGATAGCCTTCTCGAAGCCGTCGTAGATCTTGCCGTTGACCATTGCATCGAAGCCGGGCTCGAGTGCCTGGCCGCTTGCCATGCGACAAGGTCCCTCGTAGTAGTACTTGTGCTCCATGCAGAAGAAGATGGGTTTCACGTTGAGCTTGACGTCATTGACCGTGCGGACAGCCATGGATAACTCCAATCGGGTTAGGAACGCACCTCGTCGAGATGACTCATCAGGAAGCGAAGCTGTTCAAGCGTATGGTTATAGGCAAAGCCCTTGCGGCTTTGCGCTGTGGAAAGGGCGCGGATGTCACGTTGTGCACCGTCTTTCAGGTGGATTCTGAGAACGAGGCTCGAGCTATGGCCCCTCGCATCGGACGGTACGGGGTTTCCATCATCGAGAATCTCGATCGAGTCGATGCCGTCATAGGAGAGCACCTCTCCTCCCTCGCGTACCTCCATGCCGGTGACGTCGCGGATGGGACAGATGAGGAGCTCGCGCGTGCGATCGTTGTAACGGGCAAAGGTGCCCACGGCGCCGGTGGCGACGAAGGCATCATCGACACGGTCATCGCCGGGCAGCTCGAGAGGCGGCCTTTCCCCGGCGACGATGGCCTCGAGCGTGGCGAGGTCGAACATCCGGGCGGGCGGCGCGAACGTGCGCCCGGTGCTCTCCTTCACGTACCGGCGCACGGTGCGGTCGCATGCGGCGCACAGAAACCTGCCGTCGGCAAGCGGGGCGCAGTTGATTCCAAGGCTCTCGCGTCCGCAGGCCGCGCATTCCTTCATGAAGAGTCCCATGACGTCACCTCCGGTCCCTCGCCTGCCGTTTTTGGTACCCACACAATGGGAATGCCCGCAGAGGAAGGGTACGAATCCTCTGCGGGCGATGGGATCGATGTCGATCTTCGCGGGCTAGCGCACGCAGATGATCTTCTTCACACCCGATTGGCTGCCGTCGAAGATGAGCTTCGACCCGCCGGCAATCTCGAGACGGACTTCCTGTCCGTCAGAGGTCTTGGCGGTACCGGCCGTCGCGGACTGGGCCTCCCACGTTCCGGTAAGGATGGAGGTGCCGTTGTCCTGCACGTCAAACGTACCGTCGGCATTCATGATGATCTTGTACTGCTCGGTAGCGACCTCGCCCTGACCAGGAACGATCTCGGACTTGGAAACCCACTCGCCTGCATAGTAGCGAGCGTCGCCCTCGGCCTTGGTCGGGTCGGACTTCGAGGCGGACGCGCTGCTCGAGTTGCTGGCGGAGTTATCCGAGGAGCAACCCACGATGCCAGCAAAGCACAGGCAACCAACGCACGCTGCCAGGAGGATGGTGACGAGCTTCTTCATAGAATTCTTCATGATGGTGGATCCTCTCTCTACATTCGTATCCGTACGTACCCTTTTTTTGTAAGGGCGCCATCGGCTTTGGACGGCGCCCTCGCAACCAAGCCCGATGCCTACTTGCCCTCGGGGGCGCCTTGCGGCTTGCCGGCGCCCTCGCCGCCCTTAGGCTTGCTCGGCTTCATGCCGAGGCTGAACAGGATGCCGATGACGCCGACGGGCACGAGCGCCCAGAACGCCAGCATCGGATCGGTCATGCCAAACGCCATGGAATCGACGAAGTTGTGCATGACGTAGCTCGTCGGGATCTGGCCGATGTACTGGCCGATGGTCAGGAACGAGAGGCCCAGACCGACGGCGGTGGCGCCACCCTTGAACACGTAGGTGGGGACCATGGGCCGGCAGCAGCCGTTCAGGAACATGTTGCCGATGCAGAAGAACAGCACGTAGGCGATGAACATCGGGACGCTGTTATGGAACGCAAGCGCGCAGCAGATGGTCAGCGACGTGATGCCCGCGATGACGCAGATGTACTTCAGGTGCTTGGGGGTCTTGTCCAGGATGAAGCCACCGAGCGGGGCCAACGCGCCGCATGCGCAGATGAGGCCACCGAGGATGCCGGCCATGCCGACGTCCCAACCCATGCCGCCGGCATTGGTGGAGAGCTGCAGCCACGTCTTGAGGTACTGGCTGAAGGCGTAGTTCATGTAGTTGAAGATCGCGAACATGACGATGAGGCACCACAGCTGGCGGCTCTTGAACAGGGGCAGGACCTCGCGGAAGCTCTTGCGCTCGGGGCTGACCTCGGACACCTCGTCACCCCTCGGCTCGCGGAACACGAGGAAGAACAGCACGAGGATGACGACCATGACGATGGCCCAGATCCACAGGAACACCGTCATGTCACCACCGACGGCGCCGAGTACGCTCGAGCTGATGGCGTTGATGGTGAAGATGCCGATGGGAGCCCAGGTGGACCAGATTGCCATGGCGCGACCACGGGTGCCGTGCGGGAACCAGACCGACACGCAGGTCGGGCCGGCGACGACGGTGGTCGACAGGCCCAGACCGAGGATGAAACGGCCGGCGAGGAACACCATGAAGTCAGTGGCGGCGAAAACCGAGCAGATGACCTGGCCGATGATCGCCAGGATCATGCCCGTGCACGTTGCCATCTTGGGGCCCCATTTGCGCACCAGGATGGACGTCGGAAACGCCATGATGAGGGCGCCGATGGGCACGAGACCCATGACGTTGGCCATCATGGGAGCCTGGAAGGTCGGGTTAATGCCCGCCTCCCAGCCGGAGAACACCGGGAAGGTCACGCCGGGCAGCCATTGCCAGGCGAACACGATGCTCACGGCGCACAGCAGGGACACGATGAGGCACGGCCAGGCATAGCCGGGGGTCTTCATCGGGGCATCTGCTGCGGCGACTGCGTTGGGATTGCTCATTTTCTTTCCCTCCTTGAGATCGATGCGCTATCGCTTACAGGTTGAACAGACGCGCGGCGTTGCCGCCGAGGATGAGCTTGCGATCCTCTTCGTCGATGTCCAGCGCGTTGATGGCACCCACGGAGCGGGCCATCCACTCGTAGAACACGGGGAACGAGGAACCGAGCAGGATGTGGTCGGCACCGCAGACCTGCACTGCGCACTCCAGCTCCTCCTTCGACCAGCTCATGGGATGGGTCGAGTCGAAGTAGATGTTGTTCTTCAGGTAGCGGAAATAGTCCTCGCGGCTGATGTTGGTGGCCAGGCGGTTCATGGCCTCCTTCTTCTTCACCGAGACGTGCGGGGCGAGCAGGTTCTGCAAGGCGAACCAGTTGCCGCCGAACATGGTGTGGACGAACTTCAGATCGGGGAACTCGTCGAACATGCCCGAATAGAGCTCGCGGCCGACGGCGACGGCCTGGACGGTGATGCGGCCGAGCTCGCGGCGCAGCGGCGTGTAGTCCTGGAACATCTGGAAGACGTTCTGACCGGGCGTATGGTGGATGACGGCCGGGATCTTGTGGTCGTTGATGTACTTCATGTACGGCTTGAACAGGTCGTCGTCGAGGAACTTGTTGCCATAGGCGCAGGCAAGCTGGACGCCCACCATGCCGAGGTCGTTCATGCAGCGCTTGAGCTCGTCGACATCCTCGGGGCGACCCCAGGGAGGCACGACGGCGTTGGCGACGAGGCGACCCTCGGACTTCTTGCACATGTCGGCTGCCTGGTCGTTCACGATCTTGCAGATCTCGAGCGGCAGCCACTCCTGCCACACGGGCATGCGCAACATGGCGATGTCAACACCGACCTCGTCCATGGCTTGGATCTTGGCCTCGAGGGTGTAGTCGCCCTCGACGTAGTTCAGGATCTCCTGGCCGTCTTCGGTGGCCACGACGACCTGGTCATGCTTGCCATCGGGGGTCTTGGTCACGTAGGTCTTGATGCCGAAGGTGATGGGTGCCGAATACAAAAACCCGTTCAGGACCTTCTCGTTGGTAAACAGGTCCGTCGGCAGGAAGTGCATGTTGTCGTCGATTACCTTGAAATCTTCCATTCTTTCTCCTCCTTTTCGATACGCGTACGCGACAATGCGCGTCCGCCTCGTCTTACTTCTGGTAGATGTCGTTGACGATGTGCTTCTTCATCTTCTCCATGTTCTCGGAGCAACGCACGCGCCAGTCGACGCGACCTTGCTCGCGCTCGCCCTGCGTGACGGTGTGGCTGAACTCGCGCGGAGCCCTCACGTCTACGTGATCGAGGCGCTCGACGATGTCTTCCATGCTCATGTCCTTTACCTTCCTTTCGTTTTTGTCTCCCCGCCTGCCAGGGACACGACCTGGCCGGCGGGGAGTTTGCTATGGAAAGCCGGTTCGCAGCTCGGAGGGATTGGGGGTGTGCTTCCCGGCTGGTTCCCGTACGTGACGCCTACTTGATGGCGACGATCATCTGCTTGGGCGCGTCGACCTTGGCGGCCAGCTCCTCCACCAGCCCCCACTCGAGGCACTGCGCCTGGCAATGCTGCACGCAGCTCGGTCGCTTGCCCTTGGCAGTGCGGCTCTCGCACAGGTCGCACCACTCGGTGAACTGGGGGATGAAGTCGTAGTCGTAGTGCTTCTTCGACGCGTCGATGGCCAGGGGTCCGAGTTGCGTGATGGTGATGCCGAACTCCTTCTCGGAGTACCCCTTCTCCTGCTGGCAGGCGAGCACACATGCCTCGCAGCCGGTGCAGTAGTTGTAGTCGACGAAAATTCCTTCGTGTGCCATGTCTCTTACCTCTCCTTACGCGACGGGACGATCCTCGGTGTCGATCTTGATGCTCTCGGGCGCGGGGATGCCGACGGTCAACGGGGTCGGCGTCTCCCCATCCTTGTAGATCCGGCACATCATGGACTTGTAGTTGGATCCGAAGCCGGACACGCCCGCGTCGAACGGGACGAGGTTGTTGATCTGGCTCTCGAAGACGCCGAACAGCCCGGCCTTCTCGTCCTCGACGTTCTCCTCGGCCTGGTCCTTGCGCTCGGGGAACCACCAGCCGTGGTCGCACTGCATGACGCGCGGGTCGTAGTTCTCGTCGAACTTCGCCTTGTACTTGCACTTGCCGTGCTGGTTCTCAAGCCACATCCAGTCGCCCTCCTCGATGCCGTGCTTGGCGGCCGTCTCCGGGTGGATGTAGCACAGGGGGTCGGGATGCAGGGCGCGCAGCTTCTTGACCTGGCGTTGCTCGGAGTGGAAGAAGTGCGGCACGCGGGCGCCGGAGGTGACGATGTAGGGCAGCTCCGCGAGCGCGTCCGGGTTGGAGTACGGGCTCTCGACGGGCTCGACGTAGCTCGGCAGCGGATCGAGGCCGGACCAGCTGGTGTGGTGGAACACCATGGAGTAGATCTCCGCGCGGCCGGTCTCGGTGGAGAAGCCGGGTTGGCCGTCCGGACGCAGAAGGCCCTTCTCGTACTTGCGATACTCGATCTCGGGGTACTTCCAGGTGGCGTCACGCAGCTCCTCCCACGTGAAGCCGCCATCCTCGAGCGCATAGTCCCACATCTCCTCGACGCTATCCCAGGGCCACGCGATGTCGGCGTTCTGGGGACGAAGGGCGTCGGTCAGGCGCTTGCCGAGCTCGAGGAAGATGGTGTTGTCGGCCTTGGTCTCGCCGACCGGTTCGATGGCCTTGTTGATGCAGCTGATGCGGTACGGGTTCAGGCCACCGAAGCCGTTGCGCTCCTCGTAGGTAGCAGCCGGAAGGACCACATCTGCCAGCGCCATCATGGTCGGGGTCATGAACAGATCCTGGAACACGCAGAAGTCGATCTGCTTGTACCACTCGAGCTGCTGCTCGGCCTGCGCGCCCATCGTAGCGAGGAAGTTGTTGGTGGCGAAGTACGCCGCGTGGATGGGTACCTCGCCGCGCTGCCAGGCCTCGATCGTCGCGTTGGACGAGAGGTTCTTGAAGCCGACGGCGAACATCGGATAGCGCTCGACGCCGATACGCTTGGCAGACTCTTCCGGGGTCAGGAGCTCATCGTAGCCCCAGGTACCCGTCCAGTTGGGCTGCTCGATGCCCCAACACGCCTGCCCGATGACGTTGCCGCCGGGCACGTCGAGGTTGCCGGTGATGCACCACAGGGCCGTCACCGCATGAGCAGCCTGCTGGCCGCCGGTCTGCTGGTCAAGTGCCACGCCCCACTGGATGGCAGCGGGCTTGGCGGCGGCGTAGCGGCGCGCGACGCGCTGCACGTCTTCCTTGTCGACCCAGGCCCTCTCGCACAGCTCGTCGAGGTCCATCCCCGCGACGCGCTCGCACACGGCCTCGAGGCCGTAGACCCACTTGTCGCAGAAGTCCTGGTCGTAGAGCTTCTCGTCACAGATGACCTTGAGCATGGCCATGGCCAGCGCGCCGTCGCCGCCGGGGCGCACGCGCAGCCAGTCCTCGCCGGCCTTCGCGGCGATCCAGGTGAGCTTGGGGTCGACGACCGCGACCTTCATGCCGCGCTTCATCAGGTCGGTAATCCAATGGCCGTAGAAGCCGTCGGCGTTCGCGTAGAAGGGTTGGTGGCCCCAGATAATGCAGTACTCCGGCACCACGTAGCGCGGGTCGTCGTAGCGCTCGGGCAAGAACTGCGAGCAGTCCATGACGCAGGGGTCGCCCAGCATGCAGGCCATGGATGCGATGCGCGGCAGATAGCAGGAATTGCCGGCGAAATACGGAACGCCCTCGTTGGGCGAGCCGCACGATGCGTTGATGCGGGTGATCTGGTGGATGTCGCGACCGGTGCCCTGGCAGCAGGCGATCTTGTCAGCGCCGTATTCATCGGCCACCTTCTTGAAGTTCTCGACGATGATGTCGTAGGCCTCGTCCCAGGTGATGCGCTCGAACTTGTCCTTGCCGCGGTCCTCGCGCTTGCGCTTCATCGGGTAGAGCAGCCTGTCCTCGTGGTAGACGTAGTCCGGGATGCACAGGCACCTGGAGCACAGGCGGCCCTGGTTGTACGGGTCCTCCGGGTCACCCTCGACCTTGACGAGCTTGCCGTCCTTGACGTAGCTCAGGATGCCGCAGACGTTGTGGCAGCCGGGTGCCGAACGTGCGGTGCCGCGGATGACGGTCATGCCGTCCTCTTCCCATTTCCACGGGACATCGGGAGTCTTGGCCGCAGGCGTTGGCTCGATGCCGACATCCGCCTTCTTGAATTGCCTGCTGCCACGGCGGTACTTCTTGCCGTTGGTCTCGCTCCAGTGATACTCGACCACATCTGCTTCAGACATGATTCCTCCTTCTCTTCTCTCGCTCGATCCATGTCCAAACTGCGATCCTCGAGGCTTCCTCTCTAGGCCCGCCTTGCAGCAGTCAGGGCTTGCATCCCGCGCTGCGGCGATTTCGCATCGACGAAACGGACTCGAGTGCCTGACAAGTTAGGTCACGTGCGCGGAAGGACTTCCCATCAGGAGCGTTAGTAGGTGAGAATCAGGCAACTAACGTGACGGGATGACGGACACTCAGTACGCTGGTATGAGGCTCTGAGCGGGGGTGTCGAATGATTGCGGACATCTCGAGCAGACTCGCGATAAGCGTGATGCGATCTTGCGAGGACTGTCTGAGCGCACGATCTTTGTGCGCGAGTTTCCCTAAAGGGACTAGCTTTGCGTCGCCGCAGCGGCATCACGCTTTTCGCGAGTCGGGCGCGAGGGCAAGTCCGCAATCATTCGACACCCCCTATTTCGAGAAGGCAAGCAAGCGGTCCGGAAGACCTTCGTCACGCTTGCCCGGGCGGCTTGATGCCGAGCTTGCCGGCAAGGTTCGCCATGTCATCCAGTCCGAGTTCCCTGCACGCGGTTGCGACACCGGGGGTGGCACCCGTCACGGCATCGCATTCATCGGAATCCTGCTCGTCCCACTCCCTGCAGGATCTCTCGCCGGGAGCGCCCGGCGTGGGAGGTGGTGCACCGGCGCTGCCATCGTCCATCACCTTGAAAGCGTCGGCCCAGTTCGTCGGAGCGCTCACCGCATCCGGATCCTCGCCCACAACACCCCATGCGCGGGCACACTTCCCGCACTCGACGCAGACCTCGCAACGCGTGCCACTCCATCCGCGAAGCGCCTGGTCATCGGATTGCGCGGATTCGCCTTCGTCGGCAAAGCACCTGCCGCAGAAGGTGCAGACGCTGCAACGGGTTCCACGACGACGCTCGTTCATCGCATGTCCTCCTCTCCCCACGCTCTAACGTGCCCCCGAGCCGCTTATGGGCGTCGGGGGCACGGAGTTGACGTGCGGCTTGCGCGAGTCCTATCGAACGGGCTTGTCCTCATCGGGCTCGCCGGGAGCGGTCTTTCCACCCGGTTTGATGAAGAACGAGACGATGAGCGCAATGACCGAAAGCGGGATGACGGTCACCCAGGCGGTTCCCACCCAGCCAAGGCCCGCGTCGAGGCACGCGCCGTAAACCGGGGCGAGCATCTGGCCGAAGCACTGCGTGAACTGCATGACGGCCATACCGAGCGTGGCGGCCATCGCAGAGCTCGAGAGAATCGTCGGGGCGAGTGGTCGGCTTCCGCCTCCGCCAAAGGCCGCGGAAAAGCCCATGAGGACGATGAAGAACCAGATTCCCGCCATGCTGAGCGGTCCCATGACCTCCGGAAAGCCCACGATGAAACCGATGAAGCTCGTCGCGGCGAACAAGGCGACGAGGATGAACTTCTTGTTAATCGGCAGTCGGTCGGACCATGCGCCCGAAAGCGGGTTCATGATGAACCCGATGAGCGTGATGATCGAGGTCATGAAGCCGGCCGTACCAGCATCGAAGCCCATGGAGGAAAGGTAGGTGGGATAGTAGGTGTTCACGACACCGCCCTGGATGAAGTTGAACACGAGGAAGGTCAGGCCGAGCAACCATATGTACTTGTTCTTCAGGTACTTGAAGCAATCGCTCATGCTTCCCTCGACGCCGTAATTGGCGATGTTGCTCTTTCCCACCGGCTGACGGTAGAACGCTATGAAGAGGGCGAGTGCCACGGCTGTGATGAGAACCACCCCGTAGAAGACCGACTGCCAGCCCATCGTCTGGGCCATGGCCGGTGCGACGTTGAAGTCGATTGTGATGGCCATGGGCACCCAGGTGCACCATACACCCAGGGCAAGGCCGCGCGTTCTTTCCGGGAACCATAGGGAGATGATGGTCGGCGAGGCCACGCCTATGAGGCCCAGCCCGATGCCCTCGATGAAACGTCCCAGGTAGAGAAGGATCATCGATCCCGTGGCTACCTCGACCAGACCTCCGACGATGATGCAGCTCATCGCGAGGATGCACGTCGTCTTGAGGCCGATCTTGCGGCAGATGAACGCCGCCGGGAATGCGAGGATCGCGCCGATGATGGCAAGGCAGGTCATCAGCATGCCAAACGAAGCGTAATTCAGGCCGTAGGCACCGATGATCTCTCCGGCAATCGCCGTGACCTTGAATTGCCCCAAGGGGGCCGTGATGCTTGCGAAATAGGTGATCGCGAGAATCACCCATGCATAGCGAGGCGTCTTCACCACTTCGACCGGGGAGGTTCCGAGCTCGGTGGTCTGTATCTGCTTGTCCATGATGCTGCCCTCTCTATCCTTTGCCGGCGATGCACGCAAGCCGGCTACGGTCCATGCACGAAAGGCTATGCAAGCCCCGCGCACGGTTCTCATATCACCTGCCCCAAATTGGACACATCGACCGGCAGAACGCGGGGATGTCACTCATATAGTTGGTATGAGACATATAGCTGAACTGGGGATATGATGGAGACGGCAGAAAACGAAAACGCGGGACGGAAAATCATGGACGGCTACGAGCTGGACGCGGGAGACGGACGGACGCACATAACGTTCGACGCATTCGACACGCGGGTGGGCATATGCGCATATGGCGAGAAAGATGCCTGCACATATGGGCTGATGCGCGCATACGAGGACTGCATGGAATACGAGCGGCTTTTCTCTCGCACGCGTACAGGCTCCGACGTGTCGCGCATCAACGAGGCCCAAGGCGCATGGGTCGAGGTCGACGAGCGCACGGCCGAGCTCATCGAAGCGGCACACGCCTACTGCGCGGCAAGTCATGGCGCCTTCGACATCACGATTGGCACCGCGAGCCGCCTGTGGGACTTGAAGCGCAGCATCATCCCCGACAAGCACGTGCTTGACGAGGCGATGCAGCACGTCGACTGGCACGGCGTGCATGTCGAGCATGGCGATGGCATGGCGCGCGTGCGTCTCGAAGATCCACGAGCCATGATCGATCTGGGCGGCATCGCGAAGGGCTGGATTGCCGATGCTCTCGATTGCCTGCTCGCGCGCACCGGAGTATGCGGCTACGTGATCGACCTGGGCGGAAACATACTCGTGAGAGGTGACAAGCCCGATGGCTCGCCTTGGACGGTCGGACTCCCCGACCCTGCGCATGGACGGGAAAAGCCGAGCGCGACGATCAAGCTCGCAGGTGGCAGTGTCGTCACGAGCGGCATTTATGAGCGGGCGTGCATGCGTGATGGCACGCTCTACCATCACGTGCTCGACCCGAAGACGGGCATGCCAATCGAGGTCGAATACCCGGCGGCATCCGTCGTCTGCGAAAGGTCAACTGACGCCGAGGGCTTCTCGACGACACTGCTCGCGCTCGGGCTCGATAGAGGCCGTCAGCTCGCGGCCGAGCATCCGGAGATACTGCAGGCCTACTTCATCACCTGGGATGGAAAGGTCGTTGCGCTGCGATAACTATTCTTGCGTGCGCTCGAAGTGAACGGTCTGCTTCTTCATCGAGATTTTGCCGACCTGCCATCCCCGCGGCAGCAGTTCCTTCTTGTAGTTGAGAAACGAGTGGTCGAGGGGCACACCGGCGATATCGCCGATTTCATCGAAGGAGAGATCGAGGCTTTCGCCCTCCTGTGCCGCGACGTAATCCCATAACTTGTCGTATTTGCCCATAGACGCCTCCCATCGGCACGTTTCGATGCCGTCACGATACCACACATGGCCTGCGCGAGGGCGTGAGCGCGTGCCGGGGTATAATCTGCCAAAACCCCGGCCGAAAGGTGGCACCATGGCTCTCGACACCAGCACGATCAGCCCGCTCGGATTCGGATGCATGCGCTTCGAGGGGCGCGAGACCGATAGCATCGACATCGATGCGACGGCACGCATGGTCGATGCCTACCTGACGCATGGCGGCAACTACTTCGACACGGCCTGAGCCTATCCCAACAGCGAGGCGGCACTTGGCAAGGCGCTCGTGGCACGCCATCCGCGCGGCTCCTACTACATCGCCTCCAAGTGCGTGGCCTGGAACCACTGCGAGAGCACCGATGACCTCGAGCGACAGCTTCAGGAAACGCTCACCAACCTCGGCACCGATTATCTCGACATCTACCTCATGCACAACCTCGGTGGCAAGAGGACGGCAGCGTTCGAGAAATACGACGCCTGGGAGTTCGTGAAATCCGTCAAGGAGCGCGGGCTCGCAAAGCACATCGGCTTCTCCGCGCACTGCACGCCCGAAGAGCTCGAGGGCTTCATCGCCGCCTACTCCGAGGCCGAGCTCGTACAGCTCCAGATCAACTACCTGGACTGGGATAGCCCCTCGTTCCAGGAGCGCGCCTGCGTCGAGGTGGCAAACGCACGCGGCCTGCCCATCATCGCGATGGAGCCCGTGAAGGGCGGCCTTTTGGCCGACCCGCCGCAAGCGGTGCGCGCAATCCTCGACGAGGCGTTTGAAGGCCAGTCGTACGCGACGATCGCCCTGCGCTTTGCCGCGAGCGTGCCGGGGGTGTTCTGCACGTTATCCGGCATGAACGAGCTTACGCAGGTCGAGGACAACTGCCACGCGTTCGAGAGCTTCCAGCCGATGAACGAGACCGAGCTCGCTGCAATCAAGAAAGCGCAGGAGATCATGGAGAAGAGCGGCACCGTGCAGTGCACGGGCTGCGACTACTGTGCCAAGGTTTGCCCGCAGGGCATCGGCATATCCGGCTCGATCGAGGCGCTGAACTACTACATCAACTTCGATGACCCCTACAAGGCAAACTACCAGCTCGGCTTCATCGTACGCTTCAACGGCGGCAAGGCCATGCCGAGCGAGTGCATCAGATGCGAGGCCTGCATGGATGCATGCCCGCAGAACATCGACATCATGGCATGCTTCGACAGGATCGCCGAGGAGATTACCCCCTACAGCAAGCCCATCGTGCTGATGAAGCCATAGGTGACTTGCGTGTCGCGTAAGGAGAGCGTCTGGAGCATCCCGTACGTGGTGCTCATGGCCGTGAACTTCTTCCAGTCCATGGCCGCGTTCATGACAAACACAACTCTGTCTGTCTTCGCCAACTCGCTTGGCGCGTCAACGGCCAGGAGCTCTTAGGCGTCATCGAGGAAATCGCCCCGGCGCTCGTAAGCGAATACCTTCCCAAGTCCAAGTTCGCGAGCGGCATCAGCATCTACGCGGTCGCGTACTTCTCCTCGAGATACGTGTTGATCTCCTCGACGCCGTTGTAGAGCTTCTCGTCGTCATACAGGTACGGGATGAAGTCCGCATTGCCGCCGAGCGCGAGCAGCTCGTTGTACGGCTCCACCTGCTCGACATCACGCTTGTCGAGTTCGATGTCATGTTCGTCGGCAAAGCTGGTCACGAGTGCGCAAGTCGCGCATGGACCCCAGTAATACAGGATTGGAGCAGCCATGGTCCCTCCCAAGTCGCGGTATCGAGCAGGATCATTATACGCGACATGACAGAATTGAAATGTGGTGCTTCCGGCCATGAGTCTGGCACGCCTTCTTCTACAATGACAGATACCATCACGAAGGCAAGGAGGCACCGTGAAGATTCTCGTCGTGGAAGACGACCCGCTCATCGTGCGAACCCTGGGCGAGCTTCTCGAGGCGGAAGGCTACGAGGTCGCCACGACCGCCCGCCAGGACGAGGCGACCGCGCTTCTGGCGCAATCCTCCTTCGACCTTCTCCTACTCGACATCACCCTTGCGCAGGGAAACGGTTTTGCCGTCTGCGCGGCGGCACGCCAGGCGCATCCTGACATGCCGGTCATCTTCCTCACGGCATCGGACGACGAGTATTCGACCGTCGCCGGGCTCGACATGGGAGCGGTGGATTACATCGCGAAACCCTTTCGCGCGCGCGAGCTGCTCTCGCGCATGAGGGTCGCACTGCGGCAAAGCTCCAGCAGTGGTAACGCGCTGTGTATCGGAAACCTGCGTCTCGACCCGGCGACGGCCATGGTGAGCAAAGACGACGAAGAGATCGTGCTCTCGGCCCTCGAATACCGTCTGCTCCTCTACTTTCTCCAAAACCAGGGACGGCTCATCACGCGCGAGATGCTTCGCGATGCCATCTGGGACACGGCAGGCGAATACGTCTCCGATAACTCCATCAACGTCTACATCCGCCGCCTGCGCGAGCGGATCGAGGACGATCCCGCGCATCCGGAGGTCATCGTCACGGCCCGTGGACTCGGCTACCGCATCGGAGCGGGAAAATGAGAGGTTTGCTCATTGTTGCGCGCAGGCAAGCTGCTTCGCTCCGACGGTCGCTTCCCGACAGCCCGCTTCGCGGTCTTTACGGCGCGCTCCC
>UQUH01000017.1 GCA_900544245.1 uncultured Coriobacteriaceae bacterium
CTGCCGCACCATACACCATGTTGATAGCCGCCACCTCGCTCTCGGCCTGCAGGAAGGTTCCGCCGATCTTGGGCATGTGCTTGGACATGTAGGCGGACAGTTCGGTCTGCGGTGTGATGGGATATCCGAAGAAGTACTTGCAGCCGGCGCGCATCGCGCTTTCCGCCAGCACCTCGTTTCCCTTCATGAGCACTTTCTCTGACATCGTGCCTACCTCCATACCGTAATCGCGACGTCGGGGCACATGAGCGCGCAAGAGCAGCAGCCCGTGCAGGCATCCGTGTCGATGCAATGCGCCGGGTGATAGCCCTTGTCCGTTATCTTGTCCTGGTCGAGCTCGACAATGTGCAGCGGACATGCATCGACGCAGAGGCCACAGCCCTTGCAAAATGCATCGTCAACGATCATTTTCGCCATGTGTAAGCTCCTCTCTCGACTCGATCATTCCCAGGGATTCTTGACATGTAAACGTACAGAATAGACCAACGGGGCATATTTCGTACCTGTAAAAACTTGTTCCGTATCCCCAACGAGCCCTTCGGGGACGGTCTTTGCCACGAGAGGTAAACCGGATAACTCGGAAACCGTCTCGGCATATCCGTCGTCGTCACGCAAGGCGATCTCGTCGGTCTCGTCCTTGAGGTGGGCGTTGTCAACCAGACCCGTCGCATGCAGATGCGTCGCAGCCTCGATCTCACGCAGGTTCTGAACGGCCTCGACAGGATCTGCCATGAGATTGCGGTGACGATTGAGGACATACAGCATCGCATGCGAATGTGCTTGCACTACCCGCGAGAAGCGACCAAGCGCCGTGGCGCCCACATCGTCGCCACCCAAATCGACGATGACGAGATGCTCGTCATCCGCATCCTCGAGCGCGGGTATGATGGCGCCCGTGAGACTCGGCACGTCGAGGCTCGTCCCGGCCTCCGAGAAGACCGGTGCGACAAGATGCACGCCAGCTTGCTCGAGCAGGCCGCGCTGCTCGCTCGCGCGGAAGTACGGGTTGACGATGTCGAGATCGACGAGCGTCACCGCACGTCGATCGCGCACGAGGTCGAGGGCGAGGTTGACGGAAAGATTGGTCTTGCCGGCTCCGTAATGACCAGCGATGATCGTGATGGGGGCGAAAGCCGCCTCGAGCGCGCTCGGCAGGCAGCCCATCAGACCAGACCGTCCTTGTTCTCGTTCTCGTCGTTATCGCGAATCGCGGCACGGCGGATCTTGCCATTGACCGTCTTGGGAAGCTCGTCGACATAGGCAACGATGCGCGGGAATTTGTACGGCGCGGTACGGCGCTTGACCCAACGCTGCAGCTCCGTGGTGAGCGCATCGGATGGCGCGTAGCCGTCGGCAAGCACGATGGTCGCCTTGACGGCCTTGCCACGTACGGGGTCAGGCACGCCCGTGACGGCGCACTCGCGCACCGCATCGTGTTCGAGCAGCACGCTCTCGATCTCGAAGGGGCCGATGCGATAACCGCTCGATTTGATGACGTCATCGTTGCGGCCGACGTACCAGAAGAAGCCGTCCTCGTCGCTCCAGCACATGTCGCCCGTGTGGTACCAGCCATCGTAGATGGCATCGTCGGTCTTCTCCGGGTTGCGGTAATACTCCATCATGATGCCCTCGGGACGCGGGTCCATCTTGATGCAGATCTCGCCCGTCTCACCCACATCGCAGCGGCTCCCGTCATCGCGCTTTATCTCGAGCTCGTAGAGCGGGTTGGGCCTTCCCATCGAGCCGGGACGCGGAACCGAATGAGTAAGGTTCGCACAGGTGAGCGGCGTCTCGGTCTGTCCGAATCCCTCGAAGATCGTGAGGCCGGTATTGGCCTTCCAGAAGTCGAAGAGGTCGGGATTGAGTGCCTCTCCGGCCGTGGTGGAGTACTCGAGCGAGGAGAGGTCGAAACGCTCGAAATCCTCCTGCATCATCAGACGATACATCGTGGGCGGACAGCACAGCGTCGTGATCTGGTATTTGCCGATGAGGTCGAGGATCTCGGCCGGATGGAAACGGTCGAAGTCATACGTGAAGACGCACGCCTCCATGATCCACTGACCGTAGTACTTGCCCCACACGGCCTTGCCCCAACCGGTGTCGGCGATCGTGAAGTGAATGCCGTCGGGCCGCACGTTATGCCAATGCTTGGCGGTCGGGATATGACCGAGCGCGTAGGTCGAATTGTGCAGGACCATCTTGGGATTGCCCGACGTGCCGCTCGAGAAGTACATGAGCATGGGGTCGTAGACGTTGGTCTGCACGCGCTCGAAGTCTTGCGACGCGTTGCGCACGCCGGTGTTGAAGTCGATCCAACCGTCCCGGTCAATCGGGGCGGCGCAGATGCCCTCGGGACCGCTCAGTACACTGCCGACGAGCGTGCCTTCCTCGACGTCGAGCTCGCCGTCCCCGGTGAGCCCCGTCGTACCCCCACCGGCACCGTTCACGAGAACGAATGACTCGACGCTCGGGCAGTTTTCGCGCACGTTATCGATGATGTCGGCAATATCGCCCACTGAGGTCGCGATGATTGCCTTGGCTTCGGAATTATTGAGGCGATACTCGAGGTCATGTTCCTTGAGCATGAAGGTAGCGGGCACCATGATGGCACCGAGCTTGGCGAGCGCCGTCGCGATGAACCAGAACTGGTAGTGACGTCGGACGATGACCATGACCATGTCGCCCTTGCCGATGCCGAGCGATTTGAGGAAGTTCGCCGTCTTATCCGACCAGGTCTTCATGTCCGCGAAGGTGAAGACATGCTCCTCGCCTTCCGGATTGCACCAGACCATTGCACGGCGGGTGGGGTCGTTCACGGCTATGTCGTCGACGATGTCATAGCCGAAGTTGAAGGTATCGGGATAGTGAAGCGAAAACGACTGAAGCGTCTTGTCCTTAGCGTAGGTCTCCTCTACGTAGCGCAGGTTTATGTTTCTCATGGTTCCTTCTCATAATGCTAGATTACCTGTTTGTCAGATGGCTCTATAACGACAGCCAAGAGTACGACCGGCTCGCCATCGAGGGCGAGAAGTCCATGACCTCGCGCCGAGTCGTACATGAGTACGTCACCTGGGCCGCAATCTTCGGTATGACCCTCATACGAAAACCGAAGGTGGCCCGAGATAATGTAATCTAGCTCCTGCCCCTTATGATAGGAAAGGTGAATGGGCTTGTCCTGGTCTTCCTCGACGTAGGGAATCGTGACGAGGAAGGGTTCGGCAAGCTTGTTGCCGAGGTGCGGCGCCTTGTGCAAGTACTCGAACCCGGCATGGCGCTTGATCGAGAGTCCCTCGCCGGCGCGCACGAGCGAATAGCCGCGCAAATGCGGAGACTCGCCGGTGAGCAACTCGATGACGTCGACACCAAAGACGTTCGCGCACTTATATAAGAAGGTGAAGGAAAGGTCCTCCTCGCCGGACTCCTGCGCCGCGTACTCGGCGACCGTACGTCCCGTGGCCTCGGCCATTTCCTGGAGCGACAGGTCGAGATCCTCGCGCATCGAGCGAATCCGGTTGCTTATTTCCTTGATGTTCGGATTCATGGCGTTTCCCTTCCCTTCTGAATGTAATGGTCACTTTTATACACCTTTACCGGGTGTATGCAAGAAAAAAATCCATTTTGGGGCATTGTTTCCGGCATCTCGCGAGATGAATCGCGATGCCGGCGCTCACCGTCCGTCGACGTGCGCCTCGAAGGCGTCCGGGTCCATGGGACGCGCGCAGTAGTAGCCTTGGGCGTAATCGCAGCCGACGGAATGTAGGAACTCGTATTGCTCCTGCGTCTCCACTCCCTCGGCGATGACGGGAATGCCGAGGCTGTGGGCCATGTTGACGATGGAGGTGAACACGCTTGCGACACGCGGGTTGCGCTCGAGGTTGCGCATGAAGACCATGTCTGCCTTGAGGATGTCGACGGGAATGTCGCTGAAGGCGTTGAAGGACGAGTACCCGCTGCCGAAATCGTCCATGAGGACGGTGAAGCCGTAATCCTGCAAGCGCGTGACCATGGAAATGACGAGGTCGATGTTCTCGGTGTACGAGGATTCCGTGACCTCGATGCGGAACAGCCTCGGCTCGATGCCGTACTTCTCGACGAGGGCAACGATTTCGTCATAGAGCGAGGAGTTGAAGATGCTCCGACGGGAGAGGTTGACCGAAATGGGAATCTCGGGAAGTCCACGATCGTGGCGGCTGGCGAGGATCTGGCAAACCTGCTCCCAGATGCTGTGGTCCATCTTCGAGATGAAGCCGTTTTCCTCGAAGAGCGGAACGAACACGCCGGGAGAGACGATGCCATGCCCCGGACGGTGCCAGCGAACGAGCGCCTCCGCGCTTACGGGTTAATTGGAATCAATGCCGTAAACGGGCTGGAGCTGAACCTGGAACTCCCCGTTTTCGAGTGCGTGCTCCATGTTGTTGAGGATGTCCTGCTCCTCGAGCATGCGGTCCGTGAGCTCGGAGTTGTAGTAAGCGATATGACGGTCGTAATCGCCCTTGATGGTGTTTCGGGCCATCATGGCGCGGTCGAGCATGACGCTCACCTCGACATCGGTATCCTCGACAAGGTACACGCCCGTGGCGAGCGAGGGAGCGAAGTCGATGCCGTTTTGCGAGAGAAGGCGACTGATATCACCTATGATGCCCTCCATGACCTGCTCGATGTCGGCATCGCCTTCCCGGAAGCAGAAGGCGAAATTGTCATTGCTGAGGCGTCCGTACACGCCACCGCCGGCAAACAGGTCGTCCATGCAGCGCGCGGCGGCGATGAGCATCTTGTCACCCAAGGCGGTGCCGAACAGCTCGTTGAAGGTCTTGAAATTCTCGAAATCCCAGACGGCGAGCAAGTACTCCTGGTCGGGATGGGTATCGATCATGTCCTGCATCTCGCGCAGGAAGGCCTTTCTCGTGTAAAGCCCCGTGAGGTCATCGTGATCGGTGATCCAGGCGGCCTCCTCGAGCATGCGCACGCGCATGCGCTGCTCTTCGAGTTCGCGGGCGTTTATGACGAGACTGACGCGACGCCGCATGATCTCCGGCTCGATGGGCTTGGTGAGGAAGTCGGCGGCTCCTGCGTCAAGGGCATGGACCTCGGCCGCGGTCACGCTGTCAGCCGTGATGACGATAACGGGAATGTCGGCGATGGCGGGGTTCGCTTGCTTTTCGGCAAGGACGTCGAATCCGGTCTGCCCCGGCATGTGCAAATCGAGCAAGACGGCATCGATACCGTCCTCACCGCGCTCGCGCATGATGTCGAGGGCATCGTGACCGTTATCCGCCTCGAGTATGTTGTACTCGGAAGCGAGGATACCGCCCATCTGCATGCGGTTGATGATCGAGTTGTCGGCGATGAGAATGGTCTTATCGTGCACGGCGGCTCCGCCCTGTCGCGGCTTGCGTTTCCTGAAGTTTCATGTCGGGCTATACGCCGATGGCCTCGACGGCGATGGCATAGGACGTCTTGAGCCTGTCGATGACCGGAGCAATCGCATCGTAATCCTGGGCACGCAGCAAGGCGACGATTTCCGCCGCATCCGCATAGACCTCGGTCATCGAGAGGTTGCTGCTCATGCCCTTGATCTCGTGCATGTGCGAGAAAAGGCCGTCCCAGTCCTTTTGCTCGAACGCCTCGAGGGATTCGGCATAGTTCGTGTCTTGGGCAAACATCCCGAGCAGGCGCTCGTAGAGCGAATCGTTGCCGGCGCAGCGGCGCAAACCGTCCTCATAGTCGATTCCCGCAGCCTGGAGCTTTGCTATGTCCATTTTCTCACCCGCAATCACGCGATGGGACAGTTACGAACTTGTCTCGCCATTCTATACCATCAGCCCGACGCCAAACCGGCATCTCCCCTTGCGCATGGACAAGCGGAGGCGTAAGCCGCCGTCAGCGCCATCCTGCATGTCAAATCATGGTGAAATTGTCGGGAATGCGCCGAAAGCTTGTATGGGCAAGTCGATACTGCTTAAATGCTTTACTCAAACGTGCAAGGCCGATCACCAACCGAGACCTCAGGTGAAAAACATGGAAGAATCATTGAACCGCAGATCGTTTCTGGGCGCCGCGCTCGTCGGTGGGTTGGCGGGACTCGCGAGCCTCGTCGCCACACCCCAGGCAAGCGCCGTCACGAGCGCCGAGAAACGTGCCGAGGTGCAGGCCGCGAAGGCCCGCCTCGATTCGATGACCTCGCAACTCGAGCAGACGGTCTCCCAGTTCAACGCCGCCCAGGACGCCTACGACGCGGCAGCGGCCAAGGTCGCGGAATGCCAGGGCAAGATCGACGAGGCGACGGCCAAGATCTCGTCGCTGCAAGGACGGCTCGGCAACAGGGCGACTGCCATGTATCGCGAAGGCGCGACCTCGTACCTCGACGTTCTCATGGGTTCGAGCTCGTTCGACGATTTCGCGAGCACCTGGGACATGCTCGACCAGCTCAACGCCGATGATGCGACACTCGTCAACGAGGCGAAGGAGACGAAGGCCCAACTCGATGCCGCCAAGCAGGAGCTCGACGCTAACGAGCAGGCCGCGCAGGCCGAACTCGACAACCAGGCGACGCTCAAGGCCTCCATCGAGGCCCAGGAGGCGGCCTATCAGGCCGAGTACAATAGCCTGAGTTCCGAATACCAGCAGCTCATATCACAAGAGCGCGAGGCGGAAGCCCAACGCCAGGCAGCGGCATCGGCGGCTTACACCCCCTCAATGTCAAACCCCTCCTCGGGTTCGGGTAGCTCCGGTGGCGGCGGATACGGCTCCAGTTCGAGCATCCCCTCGCACGGCTCGGTCGTCGACTACGCGGTGTCACGCCTTGGCTGCCCCTACGTCTGGGGTGCCTCGGGTCCCAACTCGTTCGACTGCTCCGGCCTCACCATGTGGTGCTACGCCCAGATCGGCATCAGCCTCCCCCATTACGACAGGTCCCAATACGCCGCGGCACGCGCACGACTCAACCCGAGCGACGCGGCCCCGGGCGACATATTGTGGCGTCCGGGTCATGTGGCGATCTCCACCGGAGGCACCAACTACATCCATGCCCCGCACACGGGAGCCGTCGTCAGCTACGGTAGCGGCGGAAACTGGGTGTGCGCGTTGCGCTTCTAGGCATCTCCAAATGTGAAGGTTTCGAGAAGAAACTGTCGAGGAACCGTACAGATGATGTGCCGAGCATGCGAAATGCCACGCGCATGCTCGCGAAACCGCTAACATAGCGAATCGCCCGTCCCTTTCGGGCGAACCGGTAATCAGTCTATTAAACATGCACGCCGAAGGATGACCATGTCACGCTCCATAGCACGCGTCCCCGTTTTCGTGACCGCGTTTCTCTTAAGCACCGCTTTCGCACTCGCCACGCTTCTCTTCACCGTCCCGGCTGCCCATGCAGTCGAGACGACGACGTTCTCGCAGAAACTCTCCTCCGCGCTTTGCGTCAGGTCTCCCGAGCTTACCGAGCAGATCTCGGCCGCCCTTGCCGACGGCATCGTCTCGGCCAAGCAGGAGGCGTTCGTCGACGAGAGTCGGGCCGGCGAGTTCTACTTCGCCCAAAACGGTTCGGGACGCTGCACCATTACCTCCGTCGCGATGATGGTGCGCCGGGCGGCCTTCCTCGACGACAGGGCCGACTGGCAGTCGATCGACCTCGCTTCCGTCACAGCCGATGGCTGGTCTTCCTCTGGCGTCAAATGGCACTTCGCGACGGGTGGCTACGAAATCGGCATCGTCGACGTCGAGGGCAATGCGGAATCGCTTCGCGAGCTGCTCGCGCAGCATCCCGAAGGCATCGCCGCATACGATCCAGGCGTTCCCCACGCCGTCTTGCTCACTGACTACGACGAGGAAACCGGCACCTTCTATTGCGCCGACCCCGCCAACTACTATGCCGGTTCGCGTATCCCGCTCGCCGAGTCATGGAACGGCGCGTGCCGCGGCAAAAGCCAGGATGCCGTCATTGCCGGATTCTCGCGCGCTTGGGTGATTCAGTAGCAAAAGCGGGCCTGTAAGCCGGGTTCTGTCATCCAAGACGATCATTTATCTACGAACGCCGTCGCCGACGTCCTCTAGCGGGCAACCCGGGTGCGAACCGGGCCGGTCCGTGGCACCCCTATTTGCCCTTGCTCCGGATGGGGCTTGTCAAGCCGCCGCGTTACCGCGACGCTGGTGCGCTTTTACCGCACCGTTTCAGCTTTTCTCCGCGCATCGCGCGGGGAGTCTTCTTTTCTGTGACGCTATCCGTCGGGTCACCCCGTCCGGCCGTTAGCCGGCATCCTGCCCTGCGGAGCCCGGACTTTCCTCATCACCACGCCCCTCCATGCGAAGGAGCGGGTGCCGCAATCGTCCAGCCCGCTTTTGCGCGCTTGATTATAGCGAACGAAGAGTGACAAAAAGGGAGATTTCCCGTCTCGTGCAAAATCAGGCAAAGACACAGAGCATCTACACATGTGTCAGGGGTCAGGCCCTGACACATGTTCGAAGCGGAGGGATTGACAAGGGAGGGGGATGCCATTTTGAAGCACCTGGACTTCAAAGCGGAAGGATAGACGAAATTGGGCGCCATTTTGGAGCGCCTGGGTTTCGAAGCGGAAAAATGGCATCCCCAGCCCTCGCCTATTCCCAATCAAATATCCATACCCACCGAATCAGGAAGCTCGAACATCTTGTGACGACTCGTCTCGCCACGTACGCAGGTGACGGAACTTTTGGGTACATCAAAGAAGGAGGCGATCAGAGCGATCGCCTCCTTCGTCGCCTTGCCTTTTTCCGGAGCCGCCTTGACCTTCACCTCGAGCTCGCGCTGGCCATCAGCTCCGTCGCGCCATCCGATGACCTCACCGCGCCCGGACTTGGGCGTGACGTGCACGGGCAGGCGCATATGAGCCCCTACTCGTCCTCTTCGGGGAGGATGGCGGGAATGTTGATCTGGGGAATCTGCTGGGTCGAGAGCCTCGGAAGCTCGTCCTTCTCGTCGTCGTCTTCCTCCTCGACGTCGGCAACCGAAACCTCGTCGACGCGAATCCTGCGCATGTCTATCTTGGGAAGCTCCGCCTCGACCGCCTCGTCGGTCACGCCCTGATTGGCGAGGTTGCTGAACTCCTCCTTGGCATGTGCCGTGAAGCGCTCGAGCATGTCGAGGTACTGCTCGCGGAACTTCTGGGAGTACTCGCTGAGTGCCTTGATCTCGTTGTCGATGGCGGCCTTCTTGGCCAGGGACTCACGGATGAACTCGCGTGCCTTCGCCTCGGACTCGCGATAGATGCGATCCCCCTCGATGCGCGCGTCCTCCTTGATCTGGGCGGCGCTGCGCTGTGCCGCGATGAACGCCTCGGCGATGGCATTATCCAAGCTCTTCTTTTCCTCGAGACGCTCCTGCATGGGCTCGATCTTCGCCTCGGCCTCCTCGGCACGTGCGGTCGCGGCCGCAAGGCGCTCCTTCACGACCTCGAGCTCGCTTCGCAGCTCGCGCTCGACGAGGTTAGCCTGCTCGAGCTCGTCAGGAGACGCAAGCGCCTCGGCATTTGCCTCGGCAAGCTCGCCGCGCGTCTTTGCAAGCTCGTCCTTGGCTTCTTTGAGCTGGGATTCCAGGTCGGCGATCTGCTTGTTCATCGCATCGACCTCGTTGGCGACGCGCTCGAGGAACACGTCGACCTGACCGACGTCGTATCCGCGCAGGGCGTGCTCGAACCCCTCGTCCTGGATGTCCTGCATTGTGATGGCCATGTTTAGTCTTCCTTTCCTACAGGAGCGCGGCGATGAGCCGGCCCACCAGCTGCACGACGATAATCGCGAAAATCGGGCTTATGTCAAGCATACCGCCAATAGGCGGGATTATACCCCTAAAGACATTGAGAAACGGATCGCAAATGCGACCAAGCGCGCGGTAGATGTCCCCGACCCAGCCAAACTGATGGTTGGGAAGCCAGCTCATCAGAATGTAGATGAGGATGACGGCGACGTAGAGATCGCAGATGCCCAACAGGAGAGAACGAAGAAAGACGAGTGTGGAGGAAATCATGCGCCAAGCTCCTTCGAACGATGTGCGGCCGCCTTGACGCCGTCTCGCAGTGCCTCTTGCAAACCGGCTTCGCGCATGGCATCGAGCGCGGCGACCGTGGTACCGCCCGGGCTGCTCACCGCATCGATGGCATCGGGAAGGCTCTGTCCCGTTTCGATGACGAGGCGAGCCGTGCCGAGCATGGTCTGCATGACAAGCTGGAGGGCGTCCTCGTAATCCATGCCGAGCTCGACCGCGCTTTGGGCGATCGTCTCGGCAAACAACTCGAAATAGGCGGGGCCCGACCCGCTCACGGCGCAGACGACGTCCTGTTCGCGCTCGTCGACGATGATGGCGCGTCCCATGCTGGCGAAGAGTGCGCAGACAAGCTCGCAATCCGCCTCGCTCGCCGCGGCACCGGCGCTCACGGCCGACATGCCACAGCCACAGACGAGCGGCGTGTTGGGCATGACGCGCACGATGGGGATGTCATTGCCGAGCATGGAAGCGAGCTTGCTCGTCGCGACGCCCGCAGCAATCGAGACGACGAGCGTGGAGGCGTCTATGCCGGCATCGACGAGTGACGCGGCGACCTCGGGAACCTTGGCGGGCTTTACCGCGAGGATGATGCAGCGCGCGGGCATGCCGGACGCGGCATCCGCAACCGTGCGCACGCCAAGGTCGCGCTCGATTTCCATCCGCTTCTCAAGACCGGGGTTCGCAACGGTCAGCATGTCCGCGGACATGCCGTCGATGTGCAGGATGCCCTGGGCAATCGCCCGTCCCATGCGTCCGCCACCGACGATAAGCACCGGTTTCAGTTCATTGGCAATGGTGTTTCGCATCATGCCCTAACGTGCGTTGTCATCTTCCATCTTCAGGACGTCCTGTGCCACGAGATACTCGCGATCCTCGTCACTTAGGGGCTCCGAGCTCTTCGAGATCACGAAGACGCGCTCGGCCGCCTTGCCAACGTTGAGGTTGAGGGCGCTCGCGACGCCAAACGAGAAGTCGAGGATGCGCTTGGCAAGCGACGCCTTGGTATCGACGACGTTGAGGATGACGGTCTTACCCGCCTTTGCGGCGTTGGCGACCTTTTCGATGTCGGCGTAAGCCTTGGGGCACACGATTTCGAGACGTCCGGCGGGATCGCCCTTGATCTTGAGGAAATCTGACCCCAGCGATGCGTATGGGTCCCTGCTCGTGCGTGCAGGGGCAGACGAATCCAGAAAGGACGGATCTTGCGGAGCGGACCATGTGGGCTCGCCCACCGCCCGCGATGAGTCGCGCCTCGAAGCGGAGGTGCCGATGTTTCGTCCGTACGAACTCGATGACGAACGCGACGAATAGCCGCGCTGACGTGCCGAGCTGTCGAGACTATCGTAGGAGGCAACGCGCGGCTTGCGATCCGAGGACAGCGTCACGTGCTCGAAATTGCTGGGATTGTAGGAATCGAACGAGATGACCTCGCTGCGGCGATTGCCGCTTGCACGCCTTCCCTCCGCGGGATCGGGATCCCCGTAATCGTCGTATTCCTCATCGTAGATGGCGTCGTCCTCGTAATACCCGTCTTCGTCGTCAGCCCATTCCGGTTTTCCGCCAAATCCGAGCCGGTCCTTCATGCCACCCAAAAGACTCATAGTCAGTGCCTCGCTCATATGAAACAGGCACCCGAGTCATGACCGCGCTAGAGTGCCGTGAAGTTATCGTCAAAAATCCTTCTACCGATGCGAACCATGGTGGCGCCCTCTTCGATTGCCACTGGGTAATCTTCTGACATGCCCATGGATAATTCGCTCATGGAAATACTATCACGCGCATCGCAATATTTTGACATCATCTGGCTTAAGTTTTGCAAGCCGGCGAATGTTTTCCGGGCAAGGTCGATGTCGCCACGCGGAGCCATCGTCATGAGCCCCTTGCAGGCAACATGCTCGCATTGCGCGATTCGCTCGATGAAGGCGGGAAGTTCGTCGGGGCGAATTCCGCCCTTGCTCTCCTCGCCCGAGACCGAAACCTCGATGAGAGCGTCTTGGACGCAACCGAGATTGCCCGCAGCCTTCTCGATCGTCTCGAGAAGCGAGAGGCGGTCGAGAGAATGGACGAGAAAGGCCTTGCCCACGACGTGACGCGCCTTGTTCGATTGCAGCGATCCGATGAAGTGCCAACGTGCATCCGGATAGAGGGCGAACTTCTCGTTGAAGGGCTTGTCGCGGTTCTCGCCGAAATCCGTCACGCCGCAGGCGATCGCCTCCCCCACGACGGGTGGCTCGACCGTCTTGCTCACCGCGATGACCCTCACGTCCTGCGGCGCCCTGCCGCAGCTCTCGCATATGCGCGCAACGTCCGCGCACGTGTCTTCCCAACGCTCCTTCAGACTCATGCTCGTTCCTCTCGAATGGCAAACGCCGCATGCCGGCCCGTAATGCCGGCGTCGGCCCTATACGAATAGTACTCCTCATGGTGGCACGCCGTGCACGATCCAGAATGCGCAATTCGTTGCTCGTTCGCACCCGCCCGAAGAAGCGAAGCCGTGACGGCCGTCGCAAGGTCGAGATGTCCCTCTCCCGCATCACAGGCGTCACCAAACTGGGCAACAAACTGCATAATTAGCTCATCGGCGACTTCGTAGCAACAGGACCCTATATGCGGACCGATGTAGCAATTGATCTCGGATATTGGGCAGCAAGTTGCCTTTTGCAATTCGCGCAAGCCGAGTCCGGCGATGGAGGCGATGGAGCCACGCCAACCCGAATGGACGACCGCAAAGGACCCATCGGGAGCGACGAGCACCACGGGGACGCAGTCGGCGAAGCAGAGCAGCACGGGAACGTTCGAACGGGTGCACAGAATCGCGTCTGCCCCCGCACCCGCACGCTCGCGCGTTACGTCCAAGTCGTCCTCGACCATTAGAACATCGCTGCCGTGGACTTGGAGGGGAGAAACTAGACTCTGCATATAGTTTTTGGCTCCCAGGGCCTCGCAGAGCACTCGCCTGTTCTCGTCGACCGCGGCACGTGCGTCACCCACTGCGTACGAGAGGTTCAAGCCGGCATAGGGCCCTTCGCTCACGCCACCGGCACGCGTGGTGAAGGCAATGCGCGTGCCACATGCCGCGAAGAGCGCATCGTCGGTGAGGACACGCAGCATGCTATCGCCGGCAGAAAAAGAATTCTCCGTCAGCCGTGGTAACGGCAGACGGAGAATCTCGTTTGCATTCGGGTGAGTCGTAATGGCCCCGTCAGGCATTAGTAGCGACTGCGCTTGAGGAAGTCGGGGATGTCATCGTCAAAGGCGGGCGTGAGGCTGTCTTCGGCGGCGGATGCGGCAAAGCTCTGGCTCACGCTCGGCTTGGCGTTGAAGTCCATGCTCGCCTGCTGCTCGGTGCCATCGAAACCCGTGGCGATGACGGTAACGCGAATCTGGTCGCCCATGGACTCGTCGATGACGGTACCGAAGATGATGTTCGCGTCCTCGTCGGCCGCGGAGTTGATGATCTGCGACGCCTCGTCGATCTCCTGCAGGCTCATGTCGCTGCCTCCCGTAATGGAGTACAGGATGCGGTCGGCACCCACGATGGAGGACTCGAGCAGCTTCGAGGAGATGGCCTCCTTGGCGGCGTCGGCCGCGCGATTCTCGCCCGAGGCGATGCCGATGCCCATCATCGCGGAACCGGCGTCCTTCATGATAGCGCGGACGTCCGCGAAATCGAGGTTGATGAGACCGGGGATCGTGATGAGGTCGGTGATGCCCTGCGTGCCCTGACGCAGGATGTCATCGGCAATGCGGAAGGCATCGAGCATGGAGGTGCGCTTCTCGATGACCTGGAGCAGACGATCGTTGGGGACGACGATGAGCGTGTCGACCTTCTGGGCAAGAAGGGCGACGCCCTCCTCGGCCTGATTCATGCGCTTGCGCCCCTCGAAGCCAAACGGCTTGGTGACGACACCGACGGTGAGCGCACCGATCTCCTCCATGGCGATCTCCGCCACGACGGGAGCGGCGCCCGTGCCCGTTCCGCCGCCTTCGCCGGCAGTCACGAAGACCATGTCGGCACCGGCGAGCGCATCGCGGATGTCGGCACGCGACTCCTCCGCGGCCTGGGCGCCGATCTCGGGGTTCGCCCCGGCACCGAGCCCGCGCGTGAGCTCCTCGCCGATATGGACCGTGCGGTCGGCATCGGACATGAGCAAAGCCTGACGGTCCGTGTTGATGGCGATGAACTCGACGCCCTTGACGCCGGCCTCGACCATGCGGTTGACGGCGTTCGTTCCGCCGCCGCCAACGCCGACGACCTTGATCACAGCCAGGTGGTCGGATCCTGTGTATTCGGGCATGTCAGTCCTTCCTACGTTTAGGGAATCCTCGTCATCAATCGGAATTCCCTCTTAAGCTCCGTTTAGTCTGTCAAATGATAGATGAATCAGTCCAGACAAGTATACACTTCGCGCAAAGTATCGCCACGATATCCATCATTTTTTAGGTGAATTTTGCGTGTTTTCCCGCAAGTTTCCTAGTCAAATCAATTGATTTGGATGATTTATCCTAACAAAGACCTTCCCTGTCCATATGACCACCATTCTGCTGCGAACGGTCGTCGCGACTCATTCTCCCTCGAGCATGCGATAGGTGGGGCGCGTGGGAACGCGGACGTTGATATAGGAGATCTTTCCCTCGTACTCGTTGAGCAGCGAATTGATGACGGCCTCCTTGACCTCGACGTCACTGGAATCACCGAAGGCGACCGTGACGCCGTCCTCGAGGTTGAGCGAGGTCTTGATGGAGGACTCCGCGGAGATGCTCACGATACGCGAGCGCAGATCGTCGCTAATGGAGTTGAGGATGTCGAGGGCGTTGTTGATGCCATCGTCCGTGCAGACGCTGCCGGAAATCGGCGCAGGCATGGAGGGAGAGACGTCGATGATCTTCATCGCGTTCTCCCAATCGTCGGTCGTGGCGGCGGAAAGCCATGCGCCGTCGGTGGAGATGACCCAGTTTGACTTGTCGTTGATCTTGGCGACGGCGGCTGGTTCGCGTTCGGTGATGTCGATTACGATGGTATCGGGAAAGACGCGGTGAATGGCTGCCTCCTGCACCCAGGCGTTATCCTCGAGACGCTCCTTTATGCCCTTGGAGTCGAGGCGGAGCAGCGTCGAGTCATCCGAAACGGCGGCGATGCTCGTGATCTCCTGACTCGTGAGGTGCTCCGAACCGTTGACCTGCACGTTGTTGACGTGAAACAGATCTGAGCGATAGATGAAGATGCTCCCGAAGATGACGAGCAGAATGATGGCGATGGCAATCGCGATGCGGGCGATGTAGCGCAGGTACTGCCGACGCTGCCGCTTTGCGCGCTGCTCGGCGCGGATGTCCCCCGCGCGCCTGCCCTTGTCTACCATCTGCCTCTTGGACTCACGCGCCTGCCTCTGGGCGTTCTCGGACGACTGGAGCGCCTTGTTCGCGCGCTGGACGCGTGCGGCCCCCTTGCCCTGGCGCGCCTTGACCGACGAGCGGCGCGCCCGCGAGCTTGCACCCGTATTCTGCTTTCTCCCCCGTCTAGAACGGGAATCCGAGGAACTTGACCTCGGGCGAGAGCTTGATGCCATAGCACTCCTTCACGCGATCGCGCGCCAGGCGCATGAGCGCGAGGACGTCATCGGCACGTGCCGATCCGTCGTTTACGATGAAGTTCGAATGCAGGGTCGAGATGTGCGCGTCGCCACACGAAGCGCCCGAAAGCCCGCATGCGCATATGAGGCCGGCGGCGGACTTGCCGGGAGGGTTCTTGAAGACGCTTCCGCAGCTATGGGCGGAAAGCGGCTGGTGCGCCGCGCGCGCGTCGAGAAGGCCCTGCATCGTCTCGGCAATTCTACCCTTGTTTGCCACCTTGAGCAGAAGTGTTGCCTCAACGATGATTTTCTCTGCCGAAAGGTTACTCGACCGGTATTCCCAATCGATTTCGTCCCCATAGATGATGTGCAGCCCCCTGCCCGGCTCATATGCCGTCACATGCGCGACACGCGAACCGATCCAGCTATCGCGCGAACCAGCATTCATGAACAGCGCACCGCCGAACGAGCCGGGAATGCCCGCCATGGCCTCGAGCCCCGAAAGCCCGCAACCATACGCGCGCTGGACGAGGTGCGCGAGGGGAACGCCCGCGCCAACCGTCACGTGCACCTTCTGGGCGGCGGGAAGTTCCAAGATCTCCCGCTCGTCGAAACCGCCGAAATCAACGTTAGCGAACTCTTCGGTGAGAACGATCACCGCACCATCGTACCCCCCGTCGCTGACGAGCAGGTTGCTCCCCTTGCCGACGATGCTCCACGCGACGTCCTCTTCGGCGAGCACGTCGAGCGTGAGGGCAAGGTCGGAAACCGAGGCACATTCGACGAAGAGGGCGGCGGGGCCGCCGATGCGGTAGCTCGTGTGGCGCGCCATCGGCTCATCGCACTTGATTGATCCGCGCAGCGTTCCCTCGAGGCGGATGTATGCGTCGAAGATGCTCAATGAGCGTCCTATTCCCCCGACAACGCCCGCGTGAGCAACGGGGCCATAGTCGTCACGTCCCCGGCGCCCATGGTGATGACCAGGTCCCCCGCCTCGAGTTTCTGCTGGAGGAAGGGGATGATCTCGGGACGGTGCGGCAGCCACGCCACTTGCTGACGCGGATTGTGGCGCAAGATGGAGTCGATGACCGTCTTTCCGTTGACGCCCGGGATGGGCGTCTCGCCCGCCGGGTAGACGTCCATGACGATGACGGAATCGGCGTCATCGAACGCAGGCCCGAACTCGCGCGCGAGCGATTCCGTGCGTGAATAGCGATGTGGCTGGAACAGCACGTGGACATGCTCGAAGTCCAGCTTTGAGGCCGCGCGGATCGTCGCCTGGATTTCGGTGGGATGATGGGCGTAATCGTCGACGACGACGACGCCACCTGCCTCTCCGATAAGGTCGAAGCGCCTGCGCACGCCCGAGAAGGTCGCGAGGGCACGGGCGGCCGCGTTGACGTCGAGGCCGCAAGCCCAGATGACGCCGAGCACGCCCGTCGCGTTGAGGACGTTGTGACGCCCGGGGTTCTTCGTGATCTCGGTCCCGACGCTCGAACCGTCGGGAAAGGTCACGGTGAAGGCATAGCCCAGGCCACGTCTACCCGTGACCTCGAAGCACACGTCGCAGCCCTCGCTCCCCTTCTCGCCATAGACGACGGTGCGCTTGCCGACCTCGCGGGCGATCTGCGCGAGGCGCGGATTGTCGGCGCAGACGACGGCCGCGCCTTCGTCGGGAATCAGGGAGAGGAAATCGGCGAATGCCTCGTAAATCGCCTCGAGACTACCGTAATGGTCAAGGTGATCGGGTTCGATGTTGGTCACGAGCGCGACATGGGGAGAGAGGTGGACGAACGAACCATCCGATTCGTCGGCCTCGACAACGTAATAGTCGCCCGTTCCGCTCTTGGCGTTCGTGTCATAGCCATCGACCGTGCCGCCGATGACGAAGCTCGGGTCAAGCCCCATGCGATCGATGGTGGTCGCGAGCATGGACGATGTCGTCGTCTTGCCGTGCGTACCCGCGCAGGCAAGCGTCTTCTTGCCCTCCCCCAACGACGCCAGCGCCTGGGAACGATGCCAGACGGGAATACCACGGCGACGAGCTTCGGCAAGCTCCGGGTTCTTTTCGGGAATGGCGCTCGAGATGACAACGGCATCGAGGTCATCGGCGAGGTTTCCCGCATCATGACCGATCATGACATCGATGCCGGCATCGACGAGACGCTTGGGGGCACCCGCCTCCTTCATGTCGATGTCGCGACCACCATGGGCCCCGCCCCCCTTGCGTGCCGGAGCCGCTGACCGTCACGCCACGTGACTTGGCGACGAGCGCGATGCCGGACATGCCGACGCCGCCAATGCCTATGAAATGTATCTTCCTCGGCTTATTCACCATCGTTTCCTCGTGCGCATTGTTCGACCAAATCCGCCAGACGCATGCGCGCGTCCGAACCGGAAAGCTTCTTGCAAGCTTGGGCCATGGTATCACGACATCCCTCATCACCGAGAAGCTCGATGAGCAAATCGGAAAAAGCCGCGGTCTCGACATCCGCATCGGAGACGAGACGAGCGGCGCCCGCCGCGACGCACGACTGCGCGTTGATCGTCTGGTGGTCACCGCGCGCATGGGGATACGGGATGAGCACCGCGGGAACGCCGACGGTCATGATTTCGGCGAGCGAGGACGCGCCGGCCCTGCTGACGACGAGGTCGCTTGCCGCAAGCACCTCGTTCATCGAATCGATGTAGGACGAGACATGCCAGCGCCCCTCCTCGTCAGCCGAAAGCGCGAGCTGGCCGAGCACGCGCTCGTAGTCGCCCTGGCCCGTCGATTGGATGACGTGCAATCCCTCGATGGCAAGCAGGCGGTCCTTCATGGCGCATATCGCCGTGTTCACGTGCTGGGCTCCGAGACTCCCGCCCATGACGAGCAGGACGAGCGCGTCATCGGGCATGCCGAGATCTTTTCGCGCCTCGTGACGGGAGCACGCCTCGAACGAGGCGCGTACGGGATTGCCGAGGACGACCGGATCGCATGCGCCGTCGAGTCCCTCGGCGCTCTCGGGATAGGTGAGCGCAATTGCCGTCGCGTGCTTGGCAAGATAGGCGTTTGCCATGCCGGGAACGGAGTTCTGCTCGTGGATGACGAGCGGGATGTTCATCTCGAAGGCCGCACGGCCCACCGGAATGGACACGTAGGCCCCGAAGGTGACGACGGCATCAGGGCGCCTGGCCGCGAAGAGCCGTCTGGCCGCGCGCGTCGCCTTGAGCAGCTTGGCACCCGAGGTCAGGAGGGTGAGGGGATGCGCCTTGTCGAAACCGCTCACCGCGAAGCTCTCGAACTCGAAACCCGCCTGTGCGGCGAGCCTTGACTCGATGTGATCGGGAGTCCCCACAAAGAGGATATCATGGCCACGTCGACGCAGCTCGTCTGCCACCGCAAGCGCCGGATTGATGTGACCGGCAGTGCCGCCGGCCGAGATGACGAAGTACAAGGCATGTCCCCTTTCGAACGTTACGAGCAGTGTACCCCATAGGCGTCAGGGTGCCGAATCGCGACGATTCCCGGAGCTAGCACTTGCGATCGGGACCGCGCTTGCTCCTCAGGCTCGCATAGCCTCCCGTACGGGAAGTCGACGGGACGCCCGCATCCACCTGACGCACTGCCCGGGATGGACGCGATGGCGGGGGTTCGGGCAATCTGCGTGCGGAATCGTGCAGGGAGATGACCTTCCCCCGTCTTGTCTGCGTGGGCGGTGTGGACGGTGTACCGGCACGCGCATCATCGCGCCCGTCAATGACCCGGAAGTTGTCGCGCTTGCGCTCGTAGCTCATGCCCACCTTTGACCTAAACGATACGGACAGGATGACGCCGATCATGATCATCGTCGCCAGAAGCGAGGAGCCACCGTAGCTGATGAGGGGCAGCGCCTTGCCGGTCACGGGCGCTATGCCCGTGACGCACGCCATGTTCACGCATGCCTGGAAACCGATCATGACGGTGAACGAGCCCGCCAGCATGCAACCGAGCATGTCGGGCGCGTTGCGGCAGATGCGCATTCCCGCGAAGATGAAGAGACCGAAGAGGACGACGACGAAGACCGCGCCGATGAGGCCGAGCTCCTCGCCCACGATGGCATAGATGAAGTCGGTGTGGGCATACGGCAGGTAGAGGTACTTCTGGCGGGAAAGCCCGATGCCGGTGCCGAACACGCCACCGCTGCCGAAGGCATAGAGCGACTGGATCGCCTGATAGCCATCGCCCTGCGGGTCGACCCACGGATCGAGCATGGAGACGATGCGGTCGAGATGGTACGGCTGCGTGATGCAGGCGACGACGATGTAGGCGACGACGACGCCGAGTATCAGGCCAACGACCTTCCACGAAATGCCCGCGAGCAAGGCAAGCGCGATGACGCCGACAGCCAGGATGATGGCCGTTCCCAAGTCGGGCTGGCGATATATCAAGATCAGGGGAACGATGGTCGCGACGAGCACGATGACGACGAAGCGTCTCCCGCCAATCATGCCGTTCATGCGCATCTGCGCAATGGATGCAACGGCTATGAGGACGGTGATCTTCGCGAACTCGGCCGGCTGCAAGTTGAATCCGGCGATGACGATCGACCGCTCGGCACCCAGGGCACTGACGCCCATGCCGAAGGCCGTCAGGGAGAGCATGACGACGGTGATGACCCAGAAGGTGATGAAGACGCCCGGTAGGCACCACACCGTATACGGAATGCGGGAACAGGCGACGCAGAGCACGATGCCCGCGGCAAGGAATATGGCCTGGCGCTTGACGTAGTAGGCGGCGTCACCGAACTCGTTGTAGGCCGTGATTGACGAAGCCGAGTAGACCATGACGAGACCGAGGATGCATAGCGCCACGGCACTCAGGATGAAGAGCAGACGCGGCGCCATGATGGCCGCCGGCTCCGAGAGAAGGCGTGACGAGCTTCCCTTGTCCCTCGGTTTTCGTGTCGCCTGCTTGCGTGCCATGGAACCTACGCCCGCATCCTTTGCGCAACGCATTCCTTGAAGACCGTCCCGCGCTGCTCGAACGAATCGAACTCGTCGAAGGAGGCGCAGGCGGGAGACAGGACGATCGCCTGGCCGGACCGGGCGATCGTGCAGGCGCGTTCGAGCGCGGAGCGCATGTCCGCCTCGAGATGGCACTCGACGGAACTCGCGGCAAAAGCTTCGTGGAATCGCCGGCCCGCCTCGCCATAGACGATGACGGCACTGCAGGTGCTCGCACAGGCGTCGACGAGCTCGTCAAGCGCGGTGCCCTTGTCACGTCCGCCGAGCAAGAGCACGACCTTGCGATCGGGAAACGCAGTGAGCGCCTTGAGCGTCGCATCGACGTTGGTCGCCTTGGAATCGTTGAAGAAATCGACGCCATCAATCGTACCGCAGGACTCGAGACGATGCTCGAGCGGCTTGAAACTCAGGAGCCCTTCGCGAATGCACGCAGGCTCGCATCCACACGCGAACGCGGCACTTGCGGAACAAAGGGCGTTTTCGACGTTATGGGTACCTTGGATCGCGAGCTCGCTCGTTTGCGCAAGTTCGATGCGCCTTCCCCGCCCGTCCTTGATGACGAGCGTCCCGTCTGCATCCGCGAAGGCACAGGAGGCCTCGCACTCCGACCCGACGGATATGAGCTTGATGCCGCGCTCGTCCAGGAGCACTTGAATCTCGGGATAGGCCTCGAGAACGGCATCGGTGATGATTGCCGTCGAGCCAAAAGGCATGTTCGCGAAGACCTTGAACTTTGCCTGGGCGTAGGCATCGAAGCTTCCGTGCCAGGAGATGTGATCGGGAGTGATGTTGAGCAAGATGGCGACTTGCGGGGCAAAATCAACAGTAGAAGCTAATTGGTAGGAGGACATTTCGGCAACGAGCATCTCGTCATCGGACCTATGCTCGACAGCTTCGACGCAGGTCGCGCCGATGTTTCCGCACGCATGGGCGGGCTTGTCACACGCGTTGAATAGATGCGTCGTGAGAGAGGTGGTCGTCGTCTTGCCGTTCGTCCCTGTCACGGCAACCCAAGCCCGCGGCGACATACGCCAGGCATATTCGGGCTCGCTGATGACCTCGCCGCTTGCCTTCCCGGCGCTCGCGTAAAACGCGCCTCTCTCGGAAATACCCGGAGAGACGACGCAGGTATCGAAGTGGCCTTCGACTTCTTCGACATCGAATATCACGGGTACGCCAGCCCGTTCGAACTCCCGCGCCGCGGCCCTGGTGCTCTCATTGGAAGCACCTGCATAGATGACGAGCTCGTCACCTGCGCCAAGCGCATGCCGAGCAGCGGCGATGCCGCTTTTGCCGAGACCGAGCACGAGAACGGAGCGCATGGCGATCACATCCCTCACATCGAGCTGATGAAGTAGACGGCGAAGCCCAAGCCCGCGCACAGGCCGGTGATAATCCAGAAGCGGATGACCACCTTCGTCTCGGACCATCCCTTCTTCTCGAAGTGATGGTGTAGCGGCGCCATGAGAAAGACGCGCTTGCGCGTGCGCTTGAAGTACATGACCTGGATCATCACCGAAAGGGCCTCAATGACGAAAAGGCCACCGATGATGATGCTGAAAAGCTCGGTCTTGGTGATGACGGCAATCGCCGCGAAGGCGGTACCGAGGGCAAGCGATCCGGTATCGCCCATGAAGATACCCGCCGGATAGCAGTTGAACCAGAGAAAGCCGACGCAGGCACCTGCGGCCGCCGTCGCGAAGACGGCAACGTCGAGCTGTCCCGTGCGAAACGCGATGGCGGCCATGACGAGCATGACGATCATGATGGTTCCGCCGGCAAGACCATCGAGCCCGTCGGTCAGGTTCACGGCATTCGCCATTCCGGCCATGAGCAGGAAGACGAATACGACGTAGAGCCAGGGAATCTCGAAGCCGTCCCCGATGGGCAGAACGGTCGTCAGGACGCCAAGGTCAAGATTGAACTGGGTGAAGGGAATGGTCACGTAGGGCTCTATGCCGAGGTAGTTGACGGCGACGAGGCAAAACGCAACCGAGATGAGCGTGAGCGCAATCATCTTCTGATAGGGCAACAGGCCCAGCGAACGTTCCTTGGCGACCTTCGAGATGTCGTCGACAAAGCCGAGGAGACCCGTGAGCAGCGTTGCCGCCAGAATGAGCAGAAGGCGTGCGTCGGGCGTGCCCACGAGGAATATGGACGCGGTCATCATGAGCAGGATGACGATGCCACCCATCGTCGGCGTGCCCTGCTTGACGAGATGGCCCTGGGGGCCATCTGCGCGCACCTGCTGCCCGATCTGGCGCACCTTGAGCAACTTGATGAAAAACGGCATGACGATCATGGTCAGCGCCATCGATATGATGAAGGCGAGAAAGACCTGATACGTCGGATACTGATTGAATATGCTTATCATGACTGCATGATCCCCTTGACTATGCGCTCCAACTCCATGAAGCGCGATGCCTTCACGAGAACTATATCCCCCTCCTGGACGTACCTCTCGAGAAACTGCCGTGCCTCGTCGACGCCCGTGAAGCTCTTCACGCGCGCGGCGTCCATGTCAGCCGCCAGGGCACCTGACTTGATGCCGACGCTGAGCGTTCCGACGCACACGAGCATATCAAGGTCCGCTTGCGCTGCAAAGGTTCCCACGTCAACGTGCAGTTGGTACTCGTCCGAACCAAGTTCGCCCATATCGCCAAGGACCGCGATGCGCCTACCGGACCCCTCGAGCGTCGACAGAGTGCTGATCGAGGCGCGCATCGAATCCGGATTCGCGTTGTACGCATCGTTGACGACGGTCACGCCACCGGGCGCATGCATGATCTCCATGCGCATGCCGCTGGCCTTGGCTTCGACAAGACCACGTGCGATGTCGTCGGGTTCGATGCCCATGTTGAGGCCGGCCGCATAGGCGGCCAGGGCATTCGAGATGTTGTGCTTGCCGGGAATGGAGAGCCTGACGGAGACGGGGTCGGCAGAGCCCGCGACCACCTCGAAACTCGCGCAGGCCTCCGCGTCGTAGCTCACGTTCATCGCGCGTACCTCGGCATCGGGCGAGAAGCCGTAGCTATGTACCTTGACGCCGCGCTCATCGACCTGCGCGAACCTTTCGAGCAAGGGCGTGAACTCGTCATCGGCATTGAGCACGGCAAATCCCGTAGCGGGTAAGGCCGCGAGCAGCTCAGATTTCGCACGGGCTATGTTCTCGCGACTGCCGAGCAGCTCCATGTGGCTCACGCCGATGTTAGTCACGACGGCCATGCTCGGCTTGACGAAGGTGCAGAGATGTTCGATCTGGTGCATACCGCGCATCCCCAGCTCGACGATGAGCACTTCGGTGTCCTCGTCCGCCGCGAGTATCGTGGCGGGAACGCCGATCTCGTTGTTCTGGTTGCCCTGAGTCGCCGAGGTCTTGAAGCGCTGCGAGAAGACGGAGCGCAGGAAGTCCTTCGTCGATGTCTTGCCGGTGGAGCCCGTCACGCCAATGACGATAGCATGCAGCCTGTCGCGCCAGAATCCCGCGATCTTCTCGAGGGCGTCGACACCGTCGTCGACGACGACCATGGGGCAGGCGAACTCGCCTGCGACGGCGATGACGTTGTCGCTCGGCATGCGCGTGCATATGACGACGCCGGCACCACGCCGAACCGCGCTACGGACGAAATCGTTGCCGTCGACGCGCAGACCGGGCATGGCGAGGAAGGCGTTGTCTGGCATTATGGTACGCGAGTCCCAGGTCAAGCCCGTGACGATGCGGCGCAACGCCGCCTCGTCACCGATATACTGGCCGCCCGTGACCTTCGCGATGTCGGAAACCGAGATTTCCATGTCCTATGACCTCATTTCATCGAGTACATGCGCGGCGACCTCGCGGTCGTCGAAGTGATGCTTGACGGTCCCCACGATCTGATAGTCCTCATGTCCCTTGCCCGCGATGAGCACGACATCACCCGGATCGGCTGCCTCGATGGCATAGCATATGGCCTCGGAGCGATCGGGCATAACGACGTAGCGGTCCTCGTGTCCCTCCATGCCGACGAGTATCTGCTCGATGATGGCATCGGGGTCTTCCGTGCGCGGGTTGTCGCTTGTCACGACGGCGATGTCGGCGGAGAGGGCCGCGGCTCCCATCTTGGGACGCTTGCCATGATCGCGATCGCCACCACAACCGAAGACGCAGATGACGCGACCCTGCGTGACGGCACGTACGGCATCGATGGCCTTCTCGATCGAGTCGGGCGTATGCGCGTAGTCGACGAGGACACCGAAATCGGGAATCCTGCCATCCGTTCCCACGACGCGCTCGAGCCGTCCGGGAACTTGGGGAGCCGTCTCGAGCGCAGAGACGATGAGCTCGTTGGTGAAACCGAGCGCGACGCCGATGCCAAAGGTGACGAGCGCGTTCTCGACGTTGAAGCGACCGACGAGCGGGATGGTGACGTGCAGCCACTCCCCACATGCCTCGAGGTCGATGCGCGTCGCGTGAGCGTCGAAACGCGCCTCGACGAGGCGCACGTCGCAATCGGAACCCGATCCGACGCGGTAGAGTGTGCGTCCCGCATCCGCGCACAGCTGGGCCATGCGCTCGCCAGCAGGCGAATCCGTGCAGATCACACAGGCATCGGGTTCGCACTCCGTGAAGAGGCGCGCCTTGGCCGCGAAGTACTCCTCCATGGTCTTATGGTAATCGAGATGGTCTTGCGTGAGGTTGCTGAAGGCCGCGACGGCGAAGTGGCTCCCCCTGACACGCCCAAGGTCGAGTGCGTGACTCGAGACCTCGCATGCGCACACGTCGACGTCGGCATCGACCATGCGCGCCAGCAGTTCCTGGAAATCACGTGATTCGGGCGTCGTGTGAAGCGAGGGGCGCACTTCCTCGGCCACGTGGCACTCGACCGTCCCGATGAGGCCCGCGCGCTTGCCGGCATGCCTCACGAGATGCTCGACGAGAAAGCAGGTGGTCGTCTTGCCGTTCGTTCCCGTCACGCCGACGACGTCGAGCTTGCGCGAGGGATTGCCGTAGAAGTTCGCCGAGCATAGCGCGAGCGCCACGCGGGCGTCATCGACGAGGAACTGCGGTGCGTCCAGGTCGAGTTCGCGCTCGACGACGAGGCCAACCGCGCCGCGCCCGAGTGCGTCAGAGGCGAAGTCGTGACCGTCGACGGCCGTGCCGGGAACGCAGAAGAACAGGGCGCCGGGCGCGACGTCGCGCGAGGAAAACTCGATCGAGGAAGCCTCGTACGGACCGTTCTCGCAGTGCAACGCCACATGCGGCACCCCCGCGAAGATTGATTCGATGTTACATGACTCACGCATCGTCGCTTCCCCTTTTCGGTTTACTTGCCCTGCGCGTCTATCTGGTACCGCTTCGCGGCATAGCTCATGATCTCGGAGAACACCGGACCGCACAGACCGCCGGCCCCCAGATTCGTGAGCGGCCTGTTCACGGTCACCAGGCAGACGAGGTCACTCGACGAGCCGTAGAGCCAACCGCCAAACGACATGACGTAGGCGTTCTCCTCGTAGCCACCATACGAGCTCGCAATCTCGGCCGTACCGGTCTTGCCCGTCACGGCAAAGCCCTCGACGGCGGCCGCCTGACCCGTACCCTCGGTCACGACGGAAGTCAGCATCTCGCTCACCTCATCGCACACGCTCGCATCGGCGACGGTCTCGCGCCTTGTCAGGTCCTGCATGAGGCTTTGCGCCATCTCGGCGTCATTCGGAACGTCAACGAGAAAATGGGGCGTCACCATGACGCCGCTCTGCTCGAGCACGCCGTAGGCACGTACGAGCTGCAACGCGGACACGGTAAGCCCCTGTCCGAAGGTGACCGTCGCGCTCTGCACGCCGTCCCAGTCCTTTGACTCCTCGAGCTGCCCCGGAGTGTCACCCGGAAAATCGCAGCCCGTCTTCTGCCCGAAGCCAAATGCGCGATACGTGTCATAGAGCTGGGCGGTCTGGACCTCGCGCGACATGAGCGTCGTGCCCGTATTAGACGAATCGGCCAGGATTCTCCTAACGGTCATGTCCTCGTAGGGATGATCATGGGAATCGCTGATGACCGTATCGTAGACCTCGAGGGAATAGGGTACCGTGTAGATCGTCTCGGGAGTGATGCCCTCGTTGTTCGCAAGGACGGAATATGCCGTGAAGGCCTTGAAGGTCGACCCCGGCTCGTAGATGTCTGTTACGGGGGCAAGCTTGCCCACCTCGAGCTTGTAATCGGACAATGCGCCCGGCAGGTCCTGCGTCTGACCCTCGCTCCCCTCGCCCTGGGCCTGGCTCGCCGCGGCAGCCGCCTTCTCGGCAGCGGCAAGCTCCGCCTCGCGCTCCTCGTTGCTCTTCTTGGTGTACGAGCATGCCGCGTATATCTCGCCGTTACCCGCATCCATGACGGTCACGCTCCCGCCCTGCGCCTCGGTGCTCTCGATCGCCGCAAGCAACAGTTCCTCGCAGATCTTCTGCAGGTTGATGTCGATGCTCGTCACGATATCGGTACCATCGACCGTCTCCACACGCGACATCTCACCATTCGTGATGGGGATGTCGTTCATGCCGCGTTCGAAGACGATGGATCCGTCCTTGCCCTTGAGCACTTCGTCATACTCGAGTTCGAGTCCGGAAATGCCCTTGCCATCGACATCGACCATGCCGACGACCTGGCTGCCGACGTCCCCATTGGGATACACGCGCTTGGTGTCCTCGAGATAGTGGACGCCCTTGAGCTTCTCGTCGGCGAGGCGCTCCTTGAGGGTGTCGGCAAGCGTCACGTCGGCCTTGCGCTGAATGTAGGCAAACGAGAGGTCGGGCTGGTCGACGATCTTGAGGTAATCCTCCTCCGTCTTGCCACTATCCGACCCGAGCACCTCGTACAGGACGCGCGCGAGGCGCTCGGCGTTGGCGACCTCCTGGGGATTAACGTAGATGGTGGTCGCATCGACATTCGACGCGATCACCTCGCCGTTGCGGTCATAGACCGTTCCGCGACGTGCGGAAACGTTCACCTCGGTCGTATGGGAGGCTTCGGCCATGCGCGCGTACTCCGGCCCGCGGATGACCTGGATGTAGATGAGATTTGCCACGATCGCGACGAGGACGAGCGCGAACACGACGAGGATGATCCAGTCCCTGGACCATCGCTCCGGTGCCACGCCGCGTGTTCTGTCCTGACTGCGCCCCATGAGAGCTACCTAGCCCGTCATCAGGGCACTGTAATCTTCGACGTTCTGGAGCGTGCCGGCGAGTGAAATGGAGCCATCGGGGTTCATGACGACCTTGCCGGGCACGACGATCTTAAGATACTTGACGTCGACGGGAGCGACCATGCCGATCTTGGCCGCCTCCTCCTCGATGCGCGTCGAGCTCGACAGGATCGAGTGCTGGATCTCGAGCTCGCTGGTCTTTGCCTGAGCGCTCGCGAGCGTGCTCTCCACGGCGTTGACGTTTTCGAGCAGGGCGACCGTCGACGCGGAAAGCCACACGCGCACGGAGCAGAGCACCGCAATGGTGACGATGACGACGAGCGCGAGCTTGAAGGCAAAGGCGTACTCGGGGGAAATGGACTGGAGGGCCGGGTTCGAGGCGCGTTTGCCGGGAATGACGCGGACGTCAGGCCGCGAGGCACGCTCGGGCGCATCCGCCTGCACGGCCGAGGCGGCATACCGGGTGTAGCCGTAGTATTGTCGAGCAGCCTGCGCCATGATGGACGGGCGTCCTTTCTACATTAGAGCTTCGTTGCAACCCGTAGTCGGGCACTATGCGCCCGGTTGTTATCCTCAATTTCACCCGTGGCCGGTACGATCGGCTTTCGGGTCTCGACCTTCAATACCGGCTTCTTGCCGCATACGCACACCGGAAACTCCGGCGGGCATGTGCAGGGGTTCTCCATGCTGCGAAAGCAGTCCTTCACGATGCGGTCCTCGAGCGAGTGATACGAGATGGCGGCGATCTTGCCACCGGGATTGAGCCATCGGATGGCAGCCTCGAGACCACGGGACAGAACGTCAAGCTCGTGGTTCACCTCGATGCGCAGTGCCTGGAACGTGCGTTTGGCGGGGTGTCCGCCCTTCTTGCGCGCGTTCGCGGGAATTGCTCGTTTGATGATATCGACCAGCTGAAATGTTGAATTGACGGGCTGCTCGCCTCGCGCGTCGACAATGAAGCGTGCGATACGAGCAGCCCACTTTTCCTCGCCGTAATCGCGCAGAACCCGGGTGAGATCATCTACGGTGTAGGAGTTCAGGATCTCAGCTGCGGTTAGGGTACGTGTACCCGGGTCCATACGCATATCGAGGGGAGCGTCTTCTCGGTACGAGAAGCCTCGCTCAGGAAAATCGAATTGCGGAGAGCTCACTCCAAGGTCGAAGAGCGCCGCATCGACGCCAGGTACGCGCGCCGTGACGAGCAGCTCGTCCAAATCGGCGAAGTTGCCCTTGAGCAGAAGCGGGTCCGAGTCAAGTCCCGCATCGCCAAGTCGTCTCGCCGCCGCCTCGAGCGCCATGTCATCTTGGTCGATGCCGATGAGCGTACCATGTGGCGCGATGCTTCTTGCTATCGCCTCGGAGTGTCCCGCCCCGCCGAGCGTGCAATCGAGCGCTGTCACGCCATCGCGAAGATCGAGCGCCTCGATGCATTCGTCAAGCAGAATGGGAATGTGCCGGTATTCAGCTGTCAACGTGCCGTCCCTAGTCTTCCAGGAAGTCGCCGAACGGGTCGATGGAATCCATGTAAGACTCGAGGGCCTGGCTATCCCAGATCTCGATATGGTCACCTTCGCCGATGATGGTCACGTTCTTGTCGATGCCGACCTTCTCGCATTGCTTGGGAGAGAGCTTGACGCGACCCGCCGCATCGACGGCAACCGACTCCGCACTGGAATTAAGGTACTTGTGCAGGGCGATGTGCCTCTTGCTGCGCGGGTTGTAGCCCCCCTCCTCGGTATCGAAGAACGAATCCATCCATTCGTCGTACGCTTCGTCCGAAAAGACGTACAGCGCCTTGCCGAAATCCGCATTGGCGACCGGGACGATGGTCACCTCATCCGGCAGGGCCTTACGGAACTTAGCGGGCAGGGAGACGCGGCCCTTGCTATCAACGCTATGTTGATATTCGCCGCGAAAACGCATTGCGCCACATCCCTTGCCAGTCCCGAAAATTTGGCGACCCCCCTGGCTGTGTTGTAGTTCTACGTTTTCTTGGGGGGGTCGCAGCGAGAATATTATCCCATTGCATCCCACTTCTCAACACAAATTTGGTCTTTTATCCCCCACTCTGCCACCCATATGGTGCCCCTGCGACACGAAACGGTTCTTTTGACACAAGATGTTGTGTTTTCTAATCCCCTCGGTCGCATTTATGGAAGCGAGACGAGGTGGGAGAGTTTTCCACAAATTTTGGACGATTCGTCCTGTTCGTGTCGATTTTTGGCGCGGACGGCACAATGCCGCGAAACCACTGTTTTTCGCACAGTACAATGAGCGCATACGGGAACGCACGAAGCAAGGAGATGCCATGACGACAAGCGACGCGCGACGCGATTGCGTGCTCTACCTATCCGACGTCCATGGGGAATTCGACACCCTCTCCTACCTGCTCGGCCCATGGCGCGATGACCTGCGCTGGACACATCTCATCGGAGACGTCTACGATCGCGGACCGGCTCCTGACAAGATCATCGACATGCTCATGGACTATCCCGACGCCGACATCCAATGGGGCAATCACGACGTGGTCTGGATGGGCGCGGCACTGGGTCAGGAAGGCTGCATCGCCCATGTCGTGCGAAATTGCGCTCGCTACGGAAATCTAGACATCCTGACCAATTCATATGGAATCGACCTTCGCCCGCTTGCGAGCTTCGCGCTGAGCGCCTATGCGGACGATCCCTGCGAGGCGTTCGCGCTCAAATCGAATCCGGGCTCGTCACCTGCGGATCTCGAGATGAACATGAAGATCCAGAAGGCCATGGCCATCCTCCAGTTCAAGGTCGAGGCGGCGTTAATAGATAAGTATCCTAGTTTTGGACTTGAGAGCAGAAAGCTCTTGCATCTCATCGACTATGACGCGCGAACCGTCGACGTCGATGGCGTGACCTACGAGCTTACCGACGACCACTTCCCTACCGTCGATCCTGACGACCCCTACCGGCTCACCGAGGAGGAGCGCGCGGTCATGGACTACCTCGTCGGGGCGTTTCGCGAATGCGATAAGCTCGCCTGCCACGCGCGTTTCCTGCTCGAGCACGGCAGCCTCTACAAGATATGCGATGGCGACCTGCTCTTGCACGCCTGCGTGCCGCTCGACGATGACGGAACGCTCAAGGAAGTCGACATCTACGGCGTAACATGCAGCGGCAAGAAACTCTACGACGAGGCGCAGCGCTGGGTGCGCACGGCATTCGAGTCAGATGACGCGGCCATGCGCGAGAAGGGCCGCGATCTCATCTGGTATTTGTGGCTCGGACCGGGCTCGCCACTGTTCGCTAAGAGCAAGATGGCGACCTTCGAAATCTACCTTTGCAAGGACAAGGCGGCGCGCAAGGAGGTCAAGAACGCCTTCTACCTGCTACTCGACGAGGCGGAGCCCTACGAGCGCATCTTCGAGGACTTCGGACTCGACCCCGCACACGCCCGCATTATCTGCGGACATGTGCCGGTCAAGGCCAAGGACGGTGAGGATCCCGTCAAGGCAGGCGGACGCGTCATCTGCATCGACGGCGGCATGTCGGCGGCCTACAGCAAGACGACGGGACTCGCGGGCTATGCACTGACGCGTGTCGATGAGAGCTTCACGCTCTACGCGATACAAAGCTTCGACAAGGGCACGCAGACGATCGTTACCGAAGCCAGGGAGATCCCGCCGCGATAGCAGCAAAGATGCACAGGGAAGTCGCCTTGCTTCGACACAGCGCTTCCCGACAGCTGCGCTTCGCGCATCTTTACGGTGCGATCCCTTAGACCTCCGCTCGACGGCTTTCCCGCACACATGTCTCAGAAGCTAGTCCTTTGTTACATGCTCTTGCTAGCACGTGTCAGAAGAAGTCCGATGCTGGTCCGATTTCACTGTGCTGCATATCTGATATTGCTCCGTACCCAATCGATAATCCGACCACGCTCGTTCGACGATATTGATAGATTCGCTTGCTACGATGAAGCGATGGGCCATAAGCGTGGTGGAGAGGATACGCACCGACGGCTCAAGGACACTGGATGAAAGGCGAATCGGAGTCAGCCGGTGAACGACCATCGTGGAAGAATCATTGCCCCTTCGAATATCAACATTCAAGAACATGAGATGGACACCGCGCGCGCAATTGCGGACCTAGGGCATGACGTGGAATTTGCCCATAGAAACATGGGAAAGCGTGTCACTTCTGCTGATGTTGTAATACATGGTGTCTTATGGGAGATGAAATCTCCCACTTCGGGCAGCCGCAAGGCAATCGAGCGGAACCTGCGCAAAGCAGGCCGACAATCCCCCAATGTCATTATCGACTCTCAAAGGGTAAAGGGCCTATCGGATGATGCAGTCGAGAAGGCCATCAGAGCATCTCTTCCTCACATCAAATCAATAAAACGGCTCTGGTTCATAAACCGCAAACGCAAAATTGTTGACATCAAATAGTCATGCTCTGTAACATACAGGATATAAAAGCCCCCGAAAGGTGAGGAATCACCTCTTCCGGGGCTTTTAGTTTAGCTGTGCGTCCCTACACCCGCTGCAAAACGGCGGCGAAATGGCCGTCGGGACCGTCGAGCGTGGGAAGCGACGCGAACGAGTCCTCGCCTATACGCCATGTGCCTTGCGGCTGATCCGCGAGAAAGGCATCGACGACCTGCTGGGTTTCCT
>UQUH01000018.1 GCA_900544245.1 uncultured Coriobacteriaceae bacterium
GAGCGCGGCCCGGGATCTTCTACGGCGTCACCTTTCTGGTGGCGGCGGCCGCGGTGCTGGCGTTACAGCAGCTCGCCGACGCGGTCGATAGCGCCGGGCGCTTTGCGATGCTCGCCGACCTCGGCTGCGACTCCAAGATGATGCGGGGCGCCATTCGGACCCAGGTGGGCGTCTACTTCGCGGCACCGCTCGCGTTTGCCATGGTGCACGATTGCTTCGGGCTGGCGCTCGTGGGCTTTCTCGCCCTGGTGCTGGGGAGCTCGTCGTATGCGGTGATCGTGGCAGCGGTCATCGGGAGTACCGCTGTGTTGCTCGGCATCTACTACCTACTGACCTGCCTCGAATGCCAGCGCGTGCTCTTGCCGTCGTCCTAGGCGACCTTGCCCGAGCGCACCTTGTCGCGCAACAGCCAGCTCACCAGGATGTAGATGACCATGGATGCGGGCGCTACCAGCAGAAACGGTATCTGCAGGATGTTCGTGGCATACAGCACACTTGCCACGGTCGAGACGGCGACGAGCGTTCCCACGCCGCGCCAGTTGACCGTGTGTTCTCGTGCACCCAGGTCGATGCCCTGTGCGCCGATGCCCATCTTGCCGCGCACGATGTAGTAGTCGGTGATGAGCAGGATGCACCACGAGCTCGTGAGAATCGACCCATAGCTCATGAAGGCGTTGACCTGGTCGAGGATGTTTCCCAATATGAAGGCGAGGCCGATGGCGTTGGCGATGATGACGGCCACGGGCCAGGCGAGCTTTCTTCCAAAGAGCGAGTCGAAGAGGTTGGAGACGGCGTTGGCGCCGCCGATCGAGTTCGAGGTCTCCACCTTCATCTGCGATAGGCAGATGATGGCAAGGCCGATGCCACCGGAGGCGAGCACGAGCGAGACGCCGGGATTGGTGACCGCCGCATTGGCGGCCAGCGTGGCGTCCATGCCCTGGGCGCTGAAGTACGCAAACGACTGTTCGAAGCCGTAGTAGACGATGAGCGCGCCGAATATGTACGTGACGATAGCGAATATGGTACCTGTGAGCGAAATGGGCACGATGTCACGTTCCTTCTTGGCGAAGCGCGTGAAGTCCGCCGCGAACAATGCGAGCAGACCGCTTGTCATGATGGCGTAGTTGACGGAGTAGGCAAAGCCCTCCAGGGGTTCTACTCCGGGAATCATGATGCCGTGGGTTGCGGCATCGACGAGCTGGCCATCAGCGGCGATGAGGTAGATTACGTATCCCATGACGCAGAAGAGCGCCACGACGAACACGGCGTTCATGCGGGCGATGACCTTGGTGCCGAACAGCGCCATGAGCACCCACACGCACGAGATGCCGATGAAGAGCGTCCAGCGGGCAAAATCGCCCTCCCAGCCAAAGGCGAACAGGATGGCGTTGCCCAGCTGCACGGTACCCACGGCCAACACGCCCACCAGGACGAATATCCAGATGAGCGAACCGACGGCGGAGCCGTTCTTGCCAAAGATGTAGTAACGGGAGACGACGTTGTTGGGAAGACCTTCGCGAAAGCAGATCTTGCCGACGAAATACGTGAGAACGAAGGAAAGCGCGAACGTGATGGCGACGGTGACGCCGCCGAGCTGGCAGCCCGCGTAGAAGGCGACGATACCGCCGCCCATGAGTTTGGAGAGGCTTGAGACCACTCCGGAGAGGATGGCCGCGATGTCCGGCCAGGAAAGACGCGCCCAATCGGGCACCCTTTCGAAAAGCGATACTTGGCTCGTGACCGAGCGCCCCTTTGCGGGAGCTCTGCCCATGGCAGGCGCCTTCACATCGGTGACAGCTTTTCCCTTGGGGCCTTTCGAATTGGAATCCATGGCGACACCTCTGTTGAATTTATCGGGTTATGCCTGATGGTTCTTCGGGGAGGGGTGTCGGCGCCCCGTGCATGCGAGGCGCCGACTGGAAAAGGAGGGGCTATACGATACCCAGGTTGGCCATGATGATCATGACGATCAACGCACATAGGCCCGCACCGATGGAGATGGCGGCGATGTACTTGTAGGAATTCTTGTGCGTGAGTTTCATGGCCGAGAGCATGCCGAACATGGCACCCGAGTTGGGAAGCGCACCACCAATGGTGGCCGAAGTTGCGATGATCTTCGCCAGAGCGGCGGGATCGACACCCGTTGCCAGGTAGGGCTGCAGGAAGTTCTGGGCGATGATGCCCACGGCTCCCGAGCCGGAACCCATGATGCCACCGAGGGCGGCTGCCATGGTAGCGGCAGACACGTAGGTGCCGCCGGGCATGTTGAAGATGGCCCCGTAAATGACCGAGAAGCCGACGGATGCGGCGGCAACGGTGCCGACGCCGACGGCAGCAGACGTGAAGACCGCAGGGCCGACGCCGGCAACGGCGCCTGCACCGAGAGAGTCCTTGACGCTCGGCACGAACTTGAAGAAGCAAGCGATCGAGGCAATGATGCCCACGAGCATGCCGATGTACACCACGTTCTTCATGCCGGTCGCGGACAGGCCGATGATGGTGGCGATGAGCAGGAAGAGCGGCAGCAGCGCGAGGAACAGATTGGGGATGTTCTTGTCCTCCTCAACCTCGATGTCGTCCTCGGTTGCCACGAAGTGCTCACCGCGGGCCTGGGCACGCTTGAGCGAGAACTTGATGATCAGGCAGCTGACCGCGATAGCGATGATGGAACTCACGATACCCATGATGGGTGCAGCCGTGAGCGAGACGCCGCAGCCATTGGCCGCGTTGATCCATGCGATAGCCGGCACACCCGGAATCATCGCCATGGTGAACGAGCAGGTGCCCAGTGTCCACGCCGCGCAGAACAGCGGCCAGGGAATGTCGCACTCGCGGAACATCGGGCGTGCCAGCGGGATGAGCGCGAACATGGCGACGAACATCGAGATGCCCGCATAGGTGAGTAGCGCACCGATGAGCGATATGCCGAGAAGCACCATATATGGGCTCTTGGTTCCCACTTTGTTCATGATGGCCTGCGCAATGGATTTCGCGGCACCCGATTTGTCCATGAACTCGCCCATGATGGCGCCGCCCATGAAGATGATCAAGTTACCCCTCAAGAATCCGGCCAAGCCGGTGACGTATGACGTTTCGGTGCCCACCATGGAGCTCATGATGTCCATGCCGTTGGTGAGTGCGATAACGATGGCAGTCACGATCGAGGTGATCAGCACGTTCCAGCCCCTCATGGCTGCAACGACGAAGAACACCAGGCCCACGACGATGCCTATGACTCCTATCCATTCCATTACATATCCTCCTAAAACTTTCTCCTCACACAAAGCCTTTCGAAGGCTTTCCCGGTGCCCCGCCCTGGTGCCCGAAGCAGGTGCCAGGGCGGGGCGATGGAAAGGCTTCTACGCCATGTCGTTGCGCGTGGCGCGCATGAGCTCGGCGTTGCTCGCGTGCTTCATGACAAGCTCGTCACGGCGAATCGTTCCCTCATCGAAGGTCGTGAGGTCCTCCTCGCTCTCGAACATCGTCCCCAGGTCGCCACGCTGCTGGTTGAGCCTGATGGCCTCATCCACGTCATAGGGGATGAGCTGCGTCTTCTCGCGTGGGTTCCAGATGATGAAAGCGGGCTTGGTCGCGTCCGGCGCGGGCATGCCCTCGCATTGGCGCACGTCGCCGTACTTCTCGATGAGCTCGTCGAGCGGGCCAAAGTCGAAGGCACGTAGCGGGCAGCTCGCGGTGCAGGCGGGCTGCATGCCCTCGGCGAGGCGGTCGACGCACATGGTGCACTTGCTCATCTTGGCGCCCTGCTCGTCGCTGGCGAACTTGGGCGATCCGTAGGGGCATGCCTCGTAGCACTTGCGGCAGCCCTCGCACTTGTCCTGGTCCACCAGGACCGCGCCGAACTCGTCTTCCTTGTAGATGGCACCGTTGGGGCATACCTTCATGCAGGAAGGGTCCTCGCAATGGGCGCACGGGAAGGCCAGGGCGTTCAGGCGGATGTTGGGAAAGGTTCCCTTCTCCCATTCGTAGACGGTCATCCACTTCTCGGCGCCCGGCTCGATGTCGTTCCAGTCCTTGCAGGCGATGCTGCATGCCTGGCAGGCGTAACAGCGGTTCATGTCGAACATAAATCCGTACTGGGTCATTTTCGTTCCTCCTCTCTCGGCTCGGCTATTCGGCGTCGACGGCTGCCGCATCGCGTGCACCGTCCTTCTTCGCCAGTTCGTCACGGCAACCGATGGCGACCTTCGCGCCGCGCATGCCGCCACGGGCGGCTTCGGTGCCGTAGCCTTCGATGTCGCCGTCGGCCACCTTCTCGACCTCGCACAGTCCCGCGATGATGAGCGCGCCCAGGATGTGGGGCAGGTGTCCGTCATCGAGCAGGATGTTGGGCGTTCCGCGCATGTCCTGGCCAAAGACGTTCATCTCGGCGTCCTCGCCGTTGGTCTGGTACCAGGAGCCGTGGTGGACGGCCGCGGTGCCGGGCATGCAGCGATTGGTGACGTAAGCCGGCAGAATCGCCTCGCCGCGGTCGGAGTAGACACGGCACAGGTCGCCGTCCTTGATGCCGCGGGCCTGGGCATCCACGCCCGAGATCCACACGCCATGACGGTAGACGTCCTCGCGCATGAAGGGGTTGTTGTCGTTGCTCGAATGCTGACGGTAGACGGAGACGGGCGTGACGACGGAAAGCGGATACTTCTTGACCTTGGGGTTGTAGAAGCCGTCGTTACTGGCAGATCCGATGTCGCCCTCCACGTAGCTGGGGCTCCACACCGGCATGGGCTCGATCTGGCCGCGCCAGCGCGACTCGGTCATGTCGTGGGTCTCGACGAAGCGGGAATAGGGCTCGATCTTGCCCGTCGGTGTGTAGAAGGGACTTTCGCCGGCGTCCATGGCCGACTTGAAGGGATAGTAGGGCTCGTCGATCTCGGTGCGCACGACCGGGTTGGCGTTGAAGTCCTCCCAGGTCTTGATCTCGTCCTTTCCGAGGACGATGAGATAGCCCTCGTCAATCCACTTCTCGACGGCCTCCTTGTAGACCTTCTCCTGCTCGTCGACCCAGTCTTCCCACTCGACGTCCTTCATGCGGGGGTTGTAGCCCTCGACGACCTCGTCGCCCAGGCGCTTGGCGATCTGCGTCCAGACCCACTCCTTGGAGCGGACCTCACCGGGGAACTCCGCACCACGGGCGCAGAAGGTGAAGTAGTTGCGCATGCCGTTGGGGCCGCTGACGAAGCGCTGGTGGCCGTACATGTACTCGTCCATGCCCTCGAACTGCCACACGGGAGCCGGCAGGATGATGTCGCACAGCTCGGCGGTGGGCTGGTTCATGTGCCACTGGAAGCCCCAGTTGAATTTCGTGTCGGCCATGCCCTTGAAGCGCTTGTTCACGTTCGAGTGGTTGTTGGCGTAGTTGTTCTCGAAGATGATCATCTGGATGTTGGGCAGGGGGCTGTCGTTGGTAGGCGAGCCGATGAGGTGACGGAAATCGCTTTCCGTGATGCGGCCCTCCCAGTAGTCCTTCTGACGCGCCAGGATCTCGGTGAGGCAGTTGTTGTTGAAGAGCACCGGCACCTTGTAATCACCCGGATTGCGATGCCAGTCGGCGGTGGGGGTGGGGATGCGTCCCGGCGTGGGCAGGCACGCACCGGACTCGCAGCCGCCGTGGCAGGCGATGTTGCCGGTCATGGCCTGCAGGATCATCGAGGCGGACGCGCTGTAGTCGCCCATGTGGCGCTTGGCGCAGCTGTAGAAGTACTGCAGGTGCACCGGCTGCGATGTGCCATAGAGGCGCGCGAGCTCGCGGATGGTCTCGGCGGGAACCGCGCAGATAGGGGCGGCCCACTCGGGGGTCTTCTTGATTCCGTCTTCGCCTTCGCCCATGACGTAGGTGCGCCACTCGTCGAGGCCCTCTTTGTCGACCCACTTCTCGATGAACTCGTGATCGAGCATGTCCTCCTCGAAGAGTACCTGCGCGATGGCGAGCATCATGGCCAGGTCGGTGCCGGGGCGGATGGGAATCCACTGGTCGGCGATGAGCTCGGCCGACTGGGTGTAGCGCGGGTCGATGATGATGGTCTTGATGCCGTATTCGTGCGCGAGCTTCATGTAGTAGGACGTCTGCCCGTACCATGCCACGACCGGGTCCATGCCCCACAGGATGAGGAGCTTGGAATAGAAGATGTCCGGAGCCTCGAAGCCCGGAATCGAGTTCTGCAGGCCTCGCGTGACCTTGGTCAGGTCGACGCCCAAGTGCAGCATCTCGCCGGCCGCATGTCCCGAGGTGGAATGCTCTCCCCAAGCACCAAAACCGGCCTCCCACCAAGGTGCCAGCGGAAAGCCGTTCTTCTCGAAGCTCGGATACTGCGAGTGGAAGATGCCATAAGGGCCATACTCGGCCTTGATCTCCTTCATCTTCTCGGCAATGGTGTCCAGGGCCTCGTCCCAGCTGATGGGTACGAAGTATCCCTTGCCCGGACCCTTTTCCCCGACGCGCTTCATGGGGTGCAGAAGACGCGTCTCGCCGTAGAGCTCCTTCTTCCAGGAATGGCCCATAGCACACGGACGTGCTTGGATGTTGCCCTTGAGCAGCTCCTCCCACGCCTTGTCCTCGCGGCTGTCGTTCTTGTTGATGGAGTCATCGGGTTCGATTGCGAAGATCTTGCCATCTTTCATGTGACATTTCAGAACGCAGGCCGAATCCCAACAGCCATTTGCCGGACATGAGGTGTAGAAGATGCGTTCGCCTTCGCGACGCTTCTTGCTCGCATCGATGATGCCCTGCTTGTCCATACGTACCTCCCTCTCTTGCTTCAATCCCTCTTGCCTGTTGTCGCCCCAATGCGGGCATCGGGTTTGGAAATTCGTCGACGTAGGAGGGGGTCATACGATTCCCGGGGGAGTGCCCATTGCCCGCACAAGGCTGTCGCAAGGCAAATATATGTGGGTTAGAAATTGCTAACTCGCATCCTCGCGGATTTGGGTGTTACGGTTTTGAAAGGGGGTGGAAAGTCGCGCTTTCATGAAGCAAATCCTTACAGCGGCTGTAAAGGAACGTTGCATCGAATGGGCTGGACGGCCTAGACAGGGAAGGCGGATTTTGTGTTTACTATGAACTAGTGCGCCATTTCGAATGGTCTGTCGAGAGACATTCCGACGAGCTTGGAGGCTGACATGCTTTTCGAAGATATCGAACTGCTCATCGTACTTTCGGAAGCAAAGAGTCTCTCGCAGGCAGCTGATCAGCTATTCATGTCACGACCGGGCCTATCGCAGAGAATCTCCAACTTCGAGAAGCGTGTGGGGCGCAAGCTCTTCGAGCGCACCTCCACGGGCATCACACCCACAAAGGCCGGCGAACTCGTGGTTAACTTTGCGCGCAATACCGCCAGCCTCGAACGTGTCCTGGCGTCCCAACTGGCGGCGATTGACGAGCGATTCGACGCGACGCTTGATGTCGGAATGTGCATCAACGATGGCGTCGCTCTGCTGCCTCGTCTCGTTGCCGGGTTTTCGAGAAAGGCGCCTGACGTGCGCGTGCATCTGGAGGCGGGCTACGAGCCGCAGCTGGTGGACCAGCTCAAGGCTGGCAAGCTCGATTTTGCCATGCTCGAAAACCAACCCGAGGAACCCGGTCTCGAGCTCGAGGTGCTGGGATACAAGAAGCTCATCTTCATCTGCCCCAACGCCGCACCCTACAACCGCACCACGCAGCCGATTTCCATCGAGACGCTGCTCGATTGGCCCATGATCATCTACGAATGGGATTCGGGTCGTCACATGGTGGGCAACCGCCATTTTCGCGAGCGCTACGGTCTGTCACTGCAAGACCACAACATGATCGCCTGCTTCGATACGCATGAGGCTATGGTTGAAGGCGTGAAAGCTGGCTTGGGTTGGGGAACAGTTCCCGAATGCATCTATAACCGTTACCGTGACGACCCGGAGGTCCTGCGCTTCATTGTCAACACGCCGCCCATGTGGTATCCCGTTTCGCTTGCCTGGAGCAGCGAGCACGTGCTCACACGCTCCGCACAGGACTTCATCGACTTCATCCACGCAAACATCCCCGAAGGCTACTTCAAGACCGATGTCGAGGCGTACATCAACTCGTGAGCGGGTTGTCTATCGGTAGAAGCGCGGCTCGATGACGTCGAGGGAAAGCGCGTCTTGGATACCGAGCAGCGTGGAGCGCGTCAACGCGGCAAGCCCCGTGAAGAAGGCGTCTGCCGCGGCGTTTTGCATGAGGACGAGGAAATGCGGGGCCCACGTGAGCAGGTGATGCTGCAGGTAATCTCCGAGCAGCTCGGGGCGGTTATCGGCAAGCCACGCCATGAGCTCGAGCATCGTCCCGATATGGTCTTCGGGCTCCTCCGACTTGCCACGACGGATCTCGATTCCGTTTTTGCGTAGCCATTCGCGCAGCTCGAGCGTCGAGAGGCCGAAGACGACCTGGTCGCGGTCAGTGTAGACCGATCCCCAGGGCGCAGCTGCCTTCTTGGCCGGACCGACGAAGAGTCGCCGGTACTCGTCGGCAAGCGATGACGTGGCGGCTAGCGACTCGTTGTCCACGGCGAGCTCGTCTTCGAAGCGCTTAGCGCCCCTGACCATATTGGTGATGGGCTCGAGCGCCTCGTCGGGCGCCACGAAGGGCCATTCCTCGCACAATGCCGTGGGGTTCGATCGTGCCAGCGCGACGTACAGTGCCTCCACCTTCTCGCGGTCGAGCAGGGGGTCGTACCTGAAGAGGGGACCGAGCGTTCTGCCGGCAAAGGCGATGCCCTCAAGCGTCTTCTCGTCGATCGTCTGGTGTTCGGTCATGTTCGTGCCTCGCTTCTCCGGATAGATTCGCAGTCTGGGCGCAAGCCACTGTTGTGGCCACACGGGGCGATGCCGTCTGCATGACATCGCCCCGTGCGATCGTTATAGGCCGATGCCTATCTGCACGCCGTAGAAGATGCCACGTGCGAGGAAGATGGCGACGAGTGCGATGATGGTTCCGCACGTGAGCCAAGCGGTGCGTTTGGCGCCCTTGCCTAGAAACGCCGTGGCGACGGCGACGATCGAAAACGCGATCGTGAGCACGAGCGGGACGATAAGCGTGCCGGTGTTGGCGGCGATGTTGACCATCGCGCTCTTCGCGCTTGCTCCCATGCCGAACAGCACGGCCGTGCCGATAATCAGCACAAGACCGCCGAGCATTGCCAGCAGCCTGATTCTGCCGTCGGCTTCGCCTTCGAGCGGTGTGTCCCTGACCGACATGTTGAGTACCGTGCCGCCTAGCAACGCGCCGCCGAGCAGCATCGCGCCGAGCACCTGCACGGTTCCCCAGGGGCTATTCCAGATGGGAATGGCGGGCAACGCGTAGGCAAGTCCCATCATGATGCACGAGACGAGGCCGAAAAGCGCCACCACGCCCGAGAACACGACGCGCGGGCCGTGCTTCTCCAACTTGCCCGCGAGTGCGACGAGCCAGTAGACGAGGGCGAGTACGAGAAACACGCAGAACGCCACGATCTCGTTCGTCATGGGCGAACCGCCGATCGTGTTGACGATGTTGAACGCGTGCAGCGGGTCGCCCAGGTGGAAGAACGCGCAGACGAGTGCGACCACGCAGAAGGCGATCGGCACGACCGTCAGCCTGTCGAGCCGCTTGACGCTGCCGGCCCCCATGGACTTGTTGACGTATATCGCGCAGAACATCGCGACGAAGGCGCCGATGCCCATCGAGGCAAGCGTCGTGAACAGCGCCAATGGAAGTTCCTTGATTACCGCATCCATGAGCTAGACCTCCTCTGGGTTCGAAACGTATCCGGACTCGACGTATGGGAGCTCGGATGCCGGTGACGGCTTGATGATGAAATTGGGCTGCGTCATCGACGGGTTCACCAGCGGGTAGATCTGCCGCACGTCACCGTACTTTGCCTTGAGCTCCTCGATGGGGCCGCTGTCGAGCGCACGTAGCGGGCAGGCGCTTACGCATACGGGCGTCTTGCCCGTGTCCAGGCGCTCCCAGCATGCCTCGCACTTGACGGCATGACCGCTCTCGTGGTCGATCTGCGGCGAGTTGTACGGGCATGCCATGACGCAGTAGCCGCATCCCATGCACTTGGTGGTGTCCACCTTGACGATACCGTCCTTGGGATCCTTGTGCATGGCGGTCGTGGGGCAGACGTCCGCGCAAGCCGGATTATCGCAGTGCTGGCAGCCGATGGAGAGATGGTAGAGGAAGCTGTCCGTCTCGTAGGCGCCGTCCTGCTCGCCTTTCCATTGCCCTCCCTCGATGTCGTACACCTTGCGCCGCGCGATGTCGAGCGGGGAGTCGTAGTAGTCCTTGCACGCCATCACACAGGTCTTGCATCCCGTGCAGCGCGTGTTGTCGTAGAAGAATCCGTATTGAGCCATGATTCACCTCTAAACTTTCCGCACTTCGGCGATGATCGAATTGCTGGGTCCGTTGCCGTGGGCAAGGGGCGAGGGCGTGTAGGTGGTGAGCGTGTTGATGCATCCGCCGGTGTCGAGCTTGTCGCCCTCCATGTTGGCTTCGTGCCAGAAACCCTGGGGCATGGCGATGACGCTCGGGACGATGCGTGACGTGACATGCGCCTCGACCTGCACCTCGCCGGCCGGGCTCTTGACGCGCACCATGTCGCCGTCGTTGATCTTGCGCGGTTCGGCGTCGATGGGGTTGATCCACAGGCGATGGCGGTTGTAGTCGCGCAGAACCTCGAGCGCGCCGAACGAGGAGTGCGTGCGTGCCTTGTCGTGCCAGCCGGACATGTAGAGCGGGTACTCGCTCGTGACCGCGCCGTAGCCTTCCACGCCCGGGTCGAAGATGGGGATGGGGGAGATGACCTGGCCTTCTGACAGCTCCCGCTCGCTCGCGATCTTCTCGAGTGCCTCGGAGTAGATCTCTATCTTGCCCGACGGCGTCTTCCAGGGATTGCCCACCGGGTCGGCGACGTTCTTTTCGAAGGCGATGGCCGTGGGCAGCTCGCGCTTCCACACGCCCTGCTCGAGGATCTGGTCCCAGGAGGGCATCTCGGGGTCTTCGGCAGCTCCCTCTTCGTAGATGGAACGGATCCACTCGTCCTGGGTCTTGCCGGCCGTGAACTTGTCCTTCATGCCAAAGCGGTCGGCGATCTCGGCGTGCACGTCGTAGATGGGGCGGCATTCGAAGGGAGGCTCCTGCGCGGGGCCGCCGACAGTGACGCCCCAGTAGTATTCGGAGTAGCCGTTGGTCGACATGTTGAGCTGTTCGGCGCGCATGGCGTCGGGGAGCAGTATGTCGGCGTACTTGGCCGAGTCCGTCATGAAGGTGTCGCACACGACGATGAACTCGCACTTCTTCTCGTCGGAAAGCGTCTCGAAGACGCGGTTGACGTCACCGTGTTGGTTGGTGATGCAGTTGCCGGCGTAGTTCCAGAGGAACTTGATGCCGTTTTTCGGCGCCTCGATCTTGGCGGCAGCGGCGGCTGCCTCGGGGTCCTGCGCACCCATGAAGAGCGCGAGCTCGTCGGCCGCGTCGAGTTCCTTTTGGAAGTCCGATCCCTCGGCGATGCACTTGAGCCACGAATAACACGATATCTTGGCGTTGACCATGTTCTCGGGCACGCCGTTGGGGTCGTCGTCGGAAGACGGGATGGACCCGACGGGCGCTCCCGGCGGTTCGGCCTCGCGCATGCCGGAGTTCGTGCCCTCGCGACCGAGGTTGCCGGTCAGGAGCGCGAGCATGCACACCGCGCGCGTGGCCGACTCGCCGTTGCTGTGGCGCTGCAGGCCCCAGCCCTGCACGACGTAGACGCTATTGGCCTCGTGCAGCTTGCGGGCGAGCTCGCGGATGGTCTTGGCGGGAACGAGCGTGATCTCGGCGGCCCACTCGGGCGTCTTCTCGACCTTGTCGTAGCCGGTTCCCATGATGTAGTCGTAGTACGACTTGTTATGTCCCTTGGCCGATGCGGGCATGGTCTCCTCGTCGTAGCCCTGGCAGTACCTATGCAGGAAGTCGAGGTCGACCCAGCCCTTCTCGATGAGCTCGTGGGCGACGCCGGCGACGAGTGCCGCGTCCGTGCCCGTGCGAATGGGCAGCCATTCCTCGGGATGACCAGCAGCTGTCTCGTTATAACGGTAATCGATGTGGATGATCTCGGGGCCTTCCTCGCGCACGCGCGCGTAGTCCCAGACCACGTTGGCACCACCCATGCGATTGTCCGCCGGCGAGTTGCCGAACATCAAGACGAGGTCTGCCTTGCCAGCCTGGTCAACTGACGAGGCACTTACGTTCTCATAGGGCGAGACGCCCACGCCGTACATGAAGGGCATCACGTACTGGTGCATGCCAGTCGAGTAGTCGCCGTACATGGGGAGGTAGCCACCCAGGCAGTTCATCAGGCGCTCGGTGGTGCGTCCCGTCGCCGAATACATGCCGGTGGCGTAGTTGATGTAGATCGAGTCGTTGCCGTAGGTCTCGATCGTGTACTTGAGCTTGTCCGCAATTGTGTCGATGGCCTCGTCCCAGCTGATACGCTCGAACTTGCCCGTCCCGCGCGGCCCCGTGCGCTTCATCGGATACTGTAGACGATCGGGATGGTTGATCCACTGACGCATCGCACGCCCGCGCAGGCAGGCTCGTGCCTGGAAGTCATCGCTTCCCGTATCGTCGGTGAGCATGTAGGCGATTTTGCCGTCCCTCACATGCCACTGGAAGACGCACCTTCCTCCGCAGTTCACGTTGCATTGGCTCCAGACGATCTGATCGTCGGCCGCAGCATGTGCAGGCTCGACGTTGTCGAACAGGTCCTCTGCCGTGGAGACGGCACCGCCTGCCGCGGCCAGCACGGCGAGTGCGCCGCCGGCCTTGACGAAGCTTCGTCTCGAAAGCTCTGGGGTTTTCATTGTCATTCCAGCTCCTCTCTCGCAAACTTCGCGTACGCTCGTGCGTGTAACTTCGTCTTCACCCCTCTCATGCCAACTTTTGTCAATAAAAGTTTGGCGAACGGTCGAAATTTAGTGGTTTTCGGTTATGTGCCTATTATTCTGAGTTAGACTGTATAAGTCAATACGTTTCGCATTTGATTGGCGGACAAATCACTAGTACTTGTCCGATAGTGGCGAAAGGCCGATTGGTGAGCTCGAGACGGGGGCATTCATGGATATCAAGATTAAACGTGTCTACGAGAAGCCCGAGGCAGACGATGGCTATCGTGTACTCGTCGACAAACTTTGGCCGCGTGGCATACGCAAGGCCGATTTGCCATATGACTACTGGGCCAAGGAGCTCACGCCGTCGACGGCGGCGCGCAAGGCGTTCGGGCACAAAGCCGAGAACTTCGATGCCTTCAAGGAGCGCTACCTTGGCGAGCTCAACACAAGCGATGAGGCACGCGCCTGTGCGCAGCAGCTTGAGGAGAACGCGATGCATGCAGGCGATAGCACCATCACGTTGCTCTACGCGGCACGGGATCCCAAGATCAACCACGCGGTCATCCTCAGGGAATGGCTCGAGGAGCAGATGAAATGATGAGAAGGCGTTTTGATATGAGTGATGCGAGGGATACGAATGGCAAGACGAGGACAGGCCCCGAACTGCCCGAGCCAATCCCCAGGTTCGAGAACTTCGGCCACGTGACGCTGCGCGGAGCGCGCAACACGCGTGACCTGGGCGCGCTGTCGACGGCTGATGGCAGGACCATCGCTGCGGGCAGGCTCATCCGTTCCGGTGACTTGCACAAATGCACGGACGAGGACATCGAGCTGCTGCGCGACGGCCACGGGCTTATACGCGTCGTGGATTTCCGCACGGCAAAAGAACGCGGGGGCGCTCCCGATCCACAGAGCCGCATGCAGGGGATTGACTTTGCCGAGCTGCCGGTCTTTTCCGAGGCCGCCGTCGGCATCACGCATGAAGGCGGCATCGCAGGTGATATCGCGGCACTCAAGCGCTTCAGCGGCAACGCCTACGAGACCATCCGCGGTTTGTACGTCACCTGCCTGCTCGGCGAGGACGGTAAGCGGGCCTACCGGGAGTTCTTCGAGACGCTTCTGGCGGCCGAGGACGGGGCGACGCTATGGCACTGCACCGAGGGCAAGGATCGCGCGGGGCTCGCGAGCGTTCTCGTCGAGTATGCGCTCGGCGTTCCGATGCCCCACATCCGCGCGGATTATCTCGCGACCAACCTCTTCGTGCGCGATGCGGCCGAGGAGATTCTCGATGCGCTTGCCGGGCATGGCCTACTCGAGCACGTCGACTTGGACGTTGATTCCATCTTCTATGCCGACATGGATTACCTGGACGCGGCCCTCGAGGCCGTCGAGCAGGAATGCGGTGGCATGGATGCCTACCTCGCGGCGGTCCTCGGCGTGGGAGAACGCGAACGCGAGCGGCTCAGGGAGCTCTATCTGCAGTAGACGCGTGCCGTCATGCTGGCGGCGTTTCAACGATTGAGAGGATGATTGTCATGTTCGTGATCGGAGCACATTTATCGAAGCGCGAGGGCTATCTCTCCATGGCGATGGAGGCGGATGGCCTGGGCGCGAACACCTTCCAGTACTTCTCGCGCAATCCGCGCGGTAGCAGCGTCAAACCCGTTGACGAGGCAGACGTGAAGGCATATCGCGAGTACGCGGAGGAGCACGACATCGTGAGCCCGCTCGCCTACGCGCCCTATGACATCGAGCCCGCCTCGGGCAAGGTCGAGCAGCGTGACTTCGCCCTGGCGGTCATGGCCGAGGATATGGCGCGTCTTGACGAGATTCCCGGCCAGAATTACCTCGTGCGCCCCGGCAGTGCGCTCGACGAGCCCAAGATGCAGGGGCTTGCCAAGTTTGCTGCCGCTATCAACGCCACCGTGCACCCCAGTCAGCAGGGCAAGCTGCTCATCTGCATGCTTGCGGGCGAGGGACACCAGCTGTGCAGTAGCTTCGAAGAAGTCGCGCAGGTCATCGAGCAGGTCGACCTCAAGGATCACGTGGGCGTGCTCATCGATGCCGCCGCGCTATGGGGTGCCGGCTATGACATCGTGGGTGACCTCGATGGCGTGCTCGACGAATTCGACCGTGTGATTGGCCTGGACAAGCTATGCGCCGTGCATCTCAACGACAGCAAGGAAGCGCGTGGCTCGCATGTGGACCGCCATGCCCGCATCGGTTCTGGCACCATCGGCTTTGACGCCCTGGCGGCTATGACCAACAATCCGCGCCTGGCTGACTTGCCGTTCTACATCGAGGAGCCTCACTCGACGCTCGCGGAGTATCGCGAGGACATCGAGCGCTTCAAGCTGGCGCGCAAGGCGTAGAAAGGGCACGTAGGGCGACCTGCCTGATCAGGTTAACCTGGGCTGGCGAGTCGTTGAGACAGGGCACGTAGACGAACGAATCCTCTGGTTTGCCTGCGTTTGCTTCGAGCCAGGTGTCGCGCAACGTGTCCTGGATGTCATGAGTCGTCTCGAGGCAATCGACGGAGAAGTTGGGTGCGATCACGAAGAGCCGTCGTGCGTTGGCAAACGTGCCCAGGACCTCCTTCGTGAAAGGCCCCAGCCATGTGCGGCTCTTATCAAAGCGGCATTGGTAGCCCACGCGCCAGGTGTTTTCGGGAAGCCCCAGGTCATCGGCAACGTTTCGTGCCGTTTGCCGCGTCTGTTTGTCGTACGTGTCTCCGGAGCGGATATCGGTCATCGGAATCGAGTGAAACGCGAAGAGCAGACAGTCTCCTGCGTCGGCATCGAAACCCGACTGGGAAACGGAATCCGCGATCGCGGTGACGTAGGCTGGTTCGTCGTGGTAGTTCTCCACGAAGCGTAGCGTCGGCGTCCAGCCGAGGTTCTCGATCGCCTGGTCGGTCTTGTCTCTTACCGCTGCGGTCGTCGAGAAGGCGCTTTGGGGATACAGCGGGATGACGACGATCTCGTCGCAGCCGTGCTCCCTGCAATCGACCAGAGCATCTTCGACGAAGGGCGTCGAATAGCACATGGCATGGCGCACGAGGGCGATGTCGTCATCGTGCGCGCATGCTCGCTCGAGCTTCTGCGCGAGCGATCTCATTCCCGCGTCCAACGGCGCGCCCTCGTCGGTCCATATCGATGCGTACTTGGCAGCCGAGACTGGGGCGCGCTTGGGGATGATGAAGCGGTTCAGGATGAGACGCCAGAGGCGTGGGTTCATGGGACATATGCGCGGATCGGAGAGAAACGCACGCAGGTATTCGGCCACCGCCTCGCTCGTCGGTGTGGCGGGACTGCCCGTGTTCACGATGATGATGCCGGTTTTGCCCATGGCTCGCCTTGCTCGTCGGGAGTGAGTCCTTACAAGCCCAAGTCTAGCATTCGTTTCAATTCGCCGCGTCTCAGTCCCCAAGTCGCACCGTGTAAATTGGTTCGTAGATCGCGCCATCACTGGTCAGCGTGCTCTTGAAGAGCGTGAGCTCGTCGGCACGCGTTGGGGCGGGGAAGGGTAGGGCCGGCAGCATGCCATGGTCGAGCGCGGCACGTCGTGCGATGGTGAGATGGGGAAGGAAGGGCTTTGCGTCAAAGCCCACGCCGGCGTCATCAAGTCCCGCGCGTACGAAGGCGGCAAGGTTCATGAGCGTCGGGTCCTGCATGAAGCCGAGCCACAGGGTCGCATCGTGCGCGCGGCCGAACTTGCCCAGTCCATCGGGCGCCAGATCGACGGGGTCGAAGCGGCTTGCCGCCTCGTCGAGCACGCCCATGGTGTCAGCGAGTTCTCGTTCGGTGGCGTCGCCAAGAAAGGCGAGCGTCACGTGATAGTTTTCGCGGGGTACGAAGCGGCCCCTTACGGACGTCTTGAGCTGGCGTGCCAGGGCGGCGACGTCCTCCCGCAGGACCGGCGGAATGTCCAGGGCGATGAAGGCGCGCATGGGCTATTCTCTACGGGCCTTGGCAAGGTCAAGCCCTTCCTTGCCGGTTAGTTGCTCGATTTCCATAAGGATGATCGAGCAGTGCGGTCCGCTTTTGACGATGTCATCTTCGACGAGGTTCTCGAAGCCGGCGCAATACTTCTCTCCGAGCGCATGCAGGGCGTCGAGCCTGATCTGCGGATCGTCCTCGACCCATGCCCTGCCAAAGGCAATGACGCTCTGGAAGTAGTCGGTTATCCTCTCGGGCACGATGCGGCTTTGACCCACTACGGTAAAGCAAACCTTGGGGTCGTTCACGATTGCGTCAATCTTGTGCCCCTGTTGCGCGCTGTGCATGCAGACGATCGGTAGTTCCTCACCGTTGTCGAGAAGCGCGTAGTTCATGGGCACCGCATACGAGTAGCCGCCGGCACCATGCACGGCGAGCGTGCCAAACTGGCCGTCGCGCAGCATCGCGAGGCACTCGTCGTGCGGAATGTGCTGCAGCTTGCGTCTCATCTCGGGCATGCTCATGATTGCTCCTTTGCGTTGCCGCCTTGTTTACTGGCAGCACGTTGCTTCGGTTTGGTTCTTCCATGATACATTTACGTCAATCGGTTTTTCGCTGGCGCGACAAGGGAAGTATACTGGCGATATCGTTTCATTGCGCGCGAAAGGGGAGGGCGCATGGCCTCATCGCAGGAGTATCACGACTACGTGCTGGAATTGCTCGCGGGCGTTGACGGCATCAGGACGCGTAAGATGATGGGCGAGTATATCGTCTACCTCGATGACGTGGTCGTCGGCGGGATCTATGACGACGAGCTGCTGCTCAAGCCCTTCGAGTGTCTGGACGCGTTGTTCCCGGATGCGCAGCGCAGGCTGCCCTACGAAGGCTCGAAGACGATGATGGTTGTCGTGGATTCGGAAGATCCCACCTTCCTCGCGGATGTCTTCGAGTCCCTGCGTGGGAAATAAGACAAAAGTCGCCGGGGCCGTTTTGTCTGGTTTTGGAGGATGTCATGAGACAAGGGGTCACCATCAGACACGCCGAGCGGTCGGACGTGCCGGTCATCCTGCACTTCATCAGGGAGCTCGCGGCCTACGAGAACATGCTCGACGAGGTCGTCGCCGACGAGGCGCTGCTCGAGGAATGGATCTTCGACAAGCAGAAGGCCGAGGTCTTGCTCGCCGTCGTTGACGGGCGCGAGGTCGGGTTCGCGTTGTTCTTCCACAACTTCTCGACCTTTCTGGGTCGTGCGGGCATTTATCTCGAGGACCTGTTCGTACTGCCGGAATATCGCGGGTGCGGCTGTGGCACGGCGCTGCTCAAGAAGCTTGCCGCCATCGCCGTCGAGCGTGGATGTGGTCGCCTGGAGTGGTCATGTCTGGATTGGAACGAGCCATCCATCGGCTTCTACTTGTCACTTGGTGCCAAGCCGATGGACGAGTGGACGGTCTACCGGGTTACCGGCGACGCGCTGACCGATCTCGCGAAACGCTGAGGTAGTAAACTGGCAGGAGGCAAAGCCGAAGGGAGCCGACCATGGAAGACACGATTTTCACGCGTGTGAGTATCAGGGAGTTCACCGATGAGCCGGTGAGTGACGAGCAAATCGAGCGGCTGATGAAGGCCGCGATGGCGGCTCCGTCGGCGGGCAACCAGCAGCCATGGGAGTTCGTTCTCACGCGTGACCCGCAGGTCAAGGAAGAGCTCGCCGCGTGCAGTCCGTATGCGCATCCCGCGGGCAAGTGCGACCTCGTCATTGTGCCGTGCATCTCGGGAGGCGAGAAGCGTTTCGAGGGCTGCGTTCCCCTGGACATGTCGGCTTGCACGGAGAACATCCTGCTCGAGTCGCAGACGCTGGGGCTGGGTGCCGTATGGCTGGGCATCTATCCCGAGCAAGACCGCATCGAGGCTGTCGCCAAGGTTATCGGGGCAGAAGACGGCTGCATCCCCTTCGCGCTCATCGCCGTGGGACACCCCAAGGAGATGCTCGAGCCGCGCAGCTCCAAGCGTTTTGACATGTCACGCGTTCGCTGGGTATAGCGAAGCTTGCGGGATAACAACGTGACACAGCGGACGAATGACGCGCACATGCGGCTTCACGTGCTTGCGAGCGGGTCAAAGGGCAACGCCACCATCGTCGAGAACGTGGTGACGGGTGAGGGCATCCTCATCGACTGCGGCATCTGCAAGCGCGACTTTCTCTCCCGCTGCGACGAGGCGAATTTCGATTTGCGGCGGCTGAGGGGCGTCTTTATCACCCACGAGCATACCGACCACACTAAGGGGCTCGGTGTGGTGTATCGTGCGCTCGCCAAGCTCGAAGTGCACCCGACAATTCACGTGAGCGATGCCGTGCGCGACGCTAGCCGCGACATCGACGAACTGCTCGAGCGGGATCTCTGCGACATTCATTCCTTTGCCGCCGGTGACGAGCTCGACCTTGCCGGATTCGCGATTTACGCGTTTGCCACCTCACATGATGCGGTGCAGTCCTTCGGCTTTCGCATCGAATGCGGTGGCGATGCGATCGGCTACGTGACTGACACGGGTGTCGTGATGCCCCAGGCGCATGAGGCGCTGGGCGGGTGCCGTCTCCTCGCGATCGAGGCAAACCATGACCGCACGATGCTCGCCGAGGGGCCGTATCCGTATCCGCTCAAACGCCGCATCGCCTCGGAGCGTGGGCACCTCTCCAACGAGCAGGCTGCCGAAGAGCTCGCAAGTCTGTTGCATGACGGGCTTACGGCAGTCGTTGCCATGCACGTGTCCGAAAACAACAACGACTACGAGCTGCCCGTCGCAACGCTGCGGGAGTTGCTGGCCCGCGAGGGCCATAGCGCCCGGGTGAGCGTGGCCTACCAGCGCAAGCTCGTCTCGATCTAGCGCTCGGGACAGTTTTCCTCATAAACTCGTATATACGATGTAAAGCATTTGTCTTTACATTCATTCGCTTTCTTCATATACTTTCTTTAGAGAGAAAGGGCATGCAATGGCGAGCACGATGGTAAACGTCCGCATGGACGAGGACGTCAAACGCGATATGGAAATCGCATGTAAGGAACTTGGCATGAGTATGAGCACGGCATTCAACATCTTCGCCAAGAAGATGGGCCGCGAGCATCGCATTCCCTTCGAAGTTTCATATGATCCCTTCTATAGCAGAGAGAATCTTGATCACATCAGACGTGACGTAACGTCGCTCGACGAGGGGCGCGGTATCGTTCACGAGCTGGTGGACGATGAATAAGGTCTGGACGCCCGAAGCCTGAAGCGTCGAAATCGCCTCATGTCGGTATCACTACAAGGAGAGATGAGCACTTGCAGGTAGAGATACGTGCTATCGGTGTAGATGCGCGAGGTTGACGGGACGCGTCGTCGCGACCTCGCCACCATCGAGCATGAATTGCACGCGCTCGCGCAGCCTGTCTGCCGATACGAGCTCGTCGAACAACGGTGTCATCTCGCCGTTTGCCACGTAGACGACGTAGGGGAGCGAACCGACGGCAAACGTGATACCCAGCTTTCGCTGCTTGCCGGTGTCCACGCTGCAGAACTTCACCTTGTCACCGAGCTCTTCAGCGACCTTCTCGAACGCGGGGACCATATCCTTGCACAGCACGCACCAGTCGGAGGTGAATTCGATAACGCAGGGTATCCCGGCGTCCATGACCTCGGATTCGAAGTTCTCGTCGGTGATCTCGTGAATCATGGCTTCTCCAATCGTCGAGGAAACGACGCGCGAAAACTCTTTGCGTCCATTTTACTCGACTGACGGATGCGACGAGCACCCTTCCGAGCCATCCATGATATCTTTCTCGACGATTTGCAAAACATTTTCGAATTCCTTGCAAGGATTGCACACGTTCGTTCGTGTTATAGGTGAAGGTCCCAAAAAGCGAATGGAAGTGATGTGTCAATGAAGAGGAAAATGATCGCGATTGTGGCAACGGCATTATGTGCCGTTCTTGCCGTGCCGGCCCTCGCGTTTGGTGTGGGAAACTTGTCCGCGGGGCAAACTGTCGCGGCATCTGACGTGCCTGCGCAGACCGTCGCCTGGCGGGGTTACGTGGATGCCGACGGTGACGGCGTCTGCGACAACTATGGTTCTGGCTATTGTGGCAACGGTACCGGCTACGTGGATGCCGATGACGATGGGGTTTGCGACAACCGCGGCACGGGTAATGGCATCGGTAATGGCGCCGGTGCCCATCATGGATATGGCTCGTCATCTACTGCCGATCGTCCCGGCTACGTCGATGCCGATGGTGACGGCGTCTGCGACAACTACGCTGGCCAGGGCCAGGGGTGCGGCCAGGGTCAGGGGCAAGGTGGCGGTCATCACGGTGGCCATGGAACCTGCAATCGCTAGACGAGCTTGAAGGGCTGTTGGCTTGCGTCCTCGCGAAGACATCGAGAATGCCATGAGCGTCCATTCCGCGACGGTGTGGCGCGTCTGCAAGGGCTACTTCAGGTCCGAGGACGATGCTCAGGATTCCTTTCAGGACACGTTTCTCAAGTACTCCCTGCACGATGACAAGGTCTTCGAGGACGAGGAGCATCGCAAGGCATGGCTCATCACGGTAGCGGCAAACGTCTGCAGGGACATGCTGCGCGCACGCAGCCGGGACGAGCGCTCTCTTGATGAAGTCCCCGCTTCGATGGAGGCGCTCGCCTCGCACGACGCGCTGTCGCAGCCCGATTCGCGCCACCGCGAGGTGCTCGATGCGTTTCACGCACTTGACGACCCGCCGCGCCTGCCGTTGTACCTCGCCGTCTACGAGGGCTATACGGCACCGGAAATCGCCCGGATGCTCGATGCCCCGGTGAACACCGTCTATTCCTGGATATCCCGGGGACGAAAGCTGCTGAAGGAGGCACTGTCGTGAACGATCGCGAACTCGACATACGCGTGCGCGAGGCCTTTGACACGCTCGAGGTGCCGGACGCCCTGAGGCAGCGTACCCTCGAGGCCTATGACGAGCTTGCCGCAACCCAGGCTGCGGACAAGCCGGAGCTGCATGTCGTTTCCTCCTCCGAAGCCGCGCCATCTCGTGCGTCCCGCAAGGTCAGGCGTGCTCGTCTCATGAGCGCGCTTGCCGCCTGTCTCGTCCTCGGGCTGGCCGTGATCGGCATATTCCGCATTGGCACCGCGCCGGTGGGTTCGGGCGATTCAGCGGTGCCCGTTGCGGTGCTGCCCGATACGGCGGTGACCGCATTCGTCGATATCGACATCAATCCCTCCATCGAGCTGCAACTCAACGATTCCAACCAGGTGGTGGCCGTCGAGGGGGTGAACGAGGATGGGCGTTCCGTCCTCGCCGGCCTCGCGCTCGAAGGGCTGTCCTACGAGGAAGCGCTTTCCGCGCTCACGTCGAGCGAGGCGCTTGCGCCCTATCTGAATGACGATGCGTTCGTGCAAGTGAGCGTCGCCTCCGATAATCCCGGTCAGGAACGTGCCTTGATGGATGCCAGCGAGCAGCGGCTCGCGAGTCTGCCGTGTCGTGGTTCGTGCGATGCGGTTAGCCTCGAGCTACGCGAGGAGGCGCATGCTCATGGCATGGGCTGTGGCAAGTACGCGGCGGCGCTCGAGCTCTCCGAGCTCGATCCCGATGTCACGATCGAGGATTGCCATGACATGTCGATGCGTGAGCTGCGCGATCGCATCGCGGCCTGCCATGGTGCGCAAAGCGCGACGCACGGCCAGCACCATCGCCGCGGACACTCGTCATAGGGGGACGAGCGGATAGGCCATTTGCCCATCTTGGTTTTGCGTCAGCTAGCGCTCGCGTCATTCTCCCACACGCCGGCGAAGTGCGCGACGAGATGCTCGAAGAACGCGCGCGCCGCCTCCTTCTCGAGGCCCCGGGACGTGAGCTCGAGGCGAATCGTTCTCGAGAAGCCATCGTCTGCCAGGGGCAGGACGATGACATCGTCGCCGTTGACGGGACCCCAACTGCGCTCTGGCCAAAAGCCGACGCCTAGACCCAGGCTTATCATCTTTCGCACCACGGCGGGGTTGTCGCTCTCGAACATGACGTCGGGCTCGAATCCCCTGGTCGCGCATAGCTCGTCGCAGATGGAGCGAAAGCGCCTCGAGCCCGCGAGACTGATGAAGCGCGCGTCCGCGAGCTCGTCGAGCGTGATGATCTCTTCGTGCGGCCTCGATGCCGGAATGGCTATGCAGACGCGCTCGGCGAAGTCGGCGCGGGAGTTTGTGACATGGGTTACCTCGCTTTTGCCATCCACGTTCCGGATCGTGTCGACGACGATGTCGTTGCGGGGCGATGCGTCATCCCTGCTGACGTCGAATCGCGTCTCTGCATGTTGTGGCGCGAAGGTGCCGATCGCGTCGACCGCGATGACCGAGGCAGTCGCGATGCAGAGGTTCACCGTGTTCGCCCCGGCTATCGCGAACGCTTCGAGGCCCGCGCACGCGCTGTCGAGTTCCGAGATGATGGGGGAGAGCCTGTCTTTCAGATAGGCGCCCTCCTCGGTCAACCTCAGATTCCTTCCCTCCCGGGCAAAGAGCTTCACGCCGAGTTCCGCCTCGAGCCTGTGGAGTGACTGCGAGAGGGCGGGTTGTGCTATGGAAAGCTTGCGTGCCGCATGGGTGACATGCTCCAGCTGCGCCGTCACGAGAAAGTATCGGAGTTGCCTCACGTCCATTTCGCTCTCCTGCTCTTCTATGAAACTAGACAAGTAGTCATATCAAAATATTATGAAAATACATGAAATTATATATTAGACATATGAACCGTGAGAATAGGAGAATTAAGCGACACGGGGCACGTGCAAGCCTTCGGAATGATGCGAGAGAAAGCGAGTTACGATGTTGCTGGCGGAGCTGCTGGAAGCCACGATGCTCATATGCTTTGGGCTGTCTTGGCCCATGAACGCATGGAAGTCGTATAGGGAAAGGACGGCAAAGGGGACGAGCTGGCAGTTTCTCACGCTCATCTGCCTCGGTTACCTCTGCGGCATAGCCGCCAAGGTCGCTCTCGGGGCGATGAACTGGGTTCTTTGGATTTACGTCCTCAACCTCGCGTTTCTTGGCATCAACTGGGCCATCTACTTCAGAAACCGCCGCTTTGATGCGGAACGGGTAGGGTAGTGCGCTTGCGATCGCGTCTCCGTCGTGACGCAGAACATTTGACGAGACAGTTGCTCAGAGCAATTGTCTCATTTATGGTTTGCACGGCTGTGACCGGCGGTTGGCAACCAGCGGGTGCCTCGAAAACGCGGTAAAAAGCATCTCTTGGTTGGTAGAATGTCACCTTGCCACTCGGTAGATTTGGGGACGTAATCGAACCCAACGCAAAGGAATGACATGAGCTTTCGAGAGAACCTCCAGCACATGCGCGCCGCGCACAACATGACCCAGGAACAGCTTGCTATGCTGCTTGGCGTAAGCCGGCAGTCGGTGACCAAATGGGAGTCCGAGAAGTCGTATCCGGAGATGGACAAGCTCCTGCGCATGTGCCAGATATTCGACTGCACGCTCGACGAACTCGTGCAGGGAGACCTCACCGGCCGTCCGGTGGAGCCGGCCGCCTCGGTGGCACCGGGAACGCCGCCGGTCGATGTCGTGGGCTATGACGAGCACATGCGGGGGTTTGCCCGCAAGGTCTCGACCGGCGTCTTCTCCATCGTCTTCGGTGTCGCGCTATCGATCCTGTTTTTCTGCGCCGCCGACATCGACACGTATAGTCCGCTGGAGGGCCTGTTTTCCGAGAACGTTTACCTGGCGTTAGGGGCGTTGCTCTTGTTTGCGGGCGTGGGGGTCGGACTCGCCATGCTCATACCCGGTGGTATGGGCCACAGCGCGTTCGTGCGCGAACATCCCTACGTCGAGGACTTCTACACGCAGGCCCAGAAGGAGGAGGCGCGCAAGCACTTCAGCTGGCGCCTCGTGGGTGGCATCATGTGCATACTCGTCGGCGTCTGCTTCGTCATCGCCACTGCCGACACGGCGCTGTCCGAATGCGTCGCCCCATCCGCTATGCTCATGCTCATAGCATGCGGAGCGGGAGTGATCGTGTACGGCAGCATGATGTACGGTCGCATGAACATCGCCAACTACAATCGCAGCGCCGGCGAGGTGCTGGAGGCCCACGAGATCGAGTCGGCACCCCTGACCGACGAGCAGAAGCGTGACCTTCTCCGGACGCACGCGACCGACAAGCGCATCGGCGCGATTTGCGGCTGCATCATGATCATCGCCACCATCGTCGGCCTCGTCATGCTCTTCGTGCCGACGTGCTCGTACGCGCAGTCACTTTTCTGGCTCGCGTGGCCCATCGGCGGCCTGTTATGCGGCATCGTCTCGCTGCTCATGAAGGCCTTCGATTCCGAGAAATAGCGAAATGAGACAGTTGCTCTGAGCAACTGTCTCATTATCTGCTGGCATCCGGATGTGTCAGGGGGTCAGACCCCTTGGCACATCATTCCATCCTCAGGGCATCGACGATGTCGCCCTTGCGGCAGCGATGCAGGCCGTAGAGCACGCTTGCGACCATGACCACGAACACGAGCCCGCAGCCTAGGACGAGGTACATCCACGGCGGTGTGTAGGGCAGTCCGCGCATGGATATGCCGAGTGCCATGTAGAGCAGGTAGCTCACGCCAAATGACACGATGATGCCGGGTATGAGCCCTCGCAGGCCATATCCGATGCATTCGCAGCCTATCATCGATCGGAACTGGCGCGCCCCCATGCCGATGGACTCCATGACCGCGAACTCGCGCTTGCGCAGGATGAGGCCGTTGGTCATGGTGTTGAACACGTTGGCGAGCGCGATGAGCGTGAGTATGAATGAGAACAGGAAGCAGAACAGGTTCACCACGGTCACCATCATGGTCATGGACTGCTCTTGCGCCTTGTGATCTGTCACTTGGTTGTAGTAGACCTTGTAGCCGGCATCCTCGAAAACGGTGGAGAGCGGGGAGAGCGCCTTGACCGCAGCCTCGCCGTCGGTGGTGTCGAAAGCAGCCGAGAAATACAGGTTATCCGTCGCGCCGATGAGGGGTAGCACGTTGGCGGACTCAAGGGAGGCGACGATCATCGCCCCGCTGCTCGAGGTGGCACACGCGGGTCGCTTATCCGCCAGCCCCACGATTTGCACGGGCGTGCGCACGAGCTGGTCGGGGGCAAGTTTCTGGTCCGTGTAGCCCCCATTCTTCTCCCATCGCATGAATTCGAGCGTTTGCCTGCCGTCATCGGTGGTGTCGGTCACCATGATGCTCGCCATCGCCGTGTCGTCGCCCTTGATGCCGGTCACGATGTCGAGGGTGCCCGTCCGGGCGAAGAGCTCGTCATAGCTGTACATCGTCCCTGTATTGCTGTAGCCGTCGCGCACGCCGATGGCCACGGGCGTGTCGCCGCCTTCAGGAAGCTCGATGCCGTTGTCCTTCGCATAGGCGGCAAACTCGTCGGCGGGTAGGTAGGCGATATATAACGGAGTCGGGACGTCACCGTCGACGAGGGAACTGGGAGTGACCGCATTGCTCAGGGCGCTTCCCGCCATCGTCGGAGGGACGAGTCCGGTATGTGCCGCAACGAATCCCCATCCCAGTGGCGTCACGTTTTCCACGGCGCACGCCTGGACGTAGGCGTCGGTGCCGGTCGCCTCGATGACCGATGACGTGGCCGTGCGTTCGTCGGTGGGGTCCATCGAGACCGTCATGGAAACGTCCGCATCCGAGAGGTTGCCCGCCACCTTCGTGAACATGCCGAGCTGCGTGGAAAGCGAGCCCGCCGTCATGAGCAGGATGATGGCAAGTGCGAGCGAGACGGATGCGGCGCGTCCCTTGGAGGCGTTGCGACGATGGTTGACGGAGGCAAGCTGGCCCCCGATGCCGAAGACGCTGCCCGCGATGCCGCGGTGTTTCCAGGGCGCGAGCCGGACGTCGCGTTGCCGGGAGGCACGCTGCGCACGGTTAGACAGCTTGATCGTCGAGCTTTGGCGCAGCGCGTCGATGGGAGAGACGCGTGCGGCGCGCAAGGCGGGAATCCACACGCTCACGAGCACCGTCAGCGCCGTGAGGGCCATGGCGAAGAGCACGACGTGCCAATCCACGATCAGGTAGAAGCTGCTCCATTGCCCGCCTAGGATACTGGCGATGGACGTGCCGAGCCACGCGAAGATGCCTGCGCAAGCGCCCAGGCCCACGGCGATGCCGATGGGGATGCCGATGATGGCGATGATGCCGCCTTCCAGCAGCACCGAGCGGCGCAGCTGGCGCTTGGACGCGCCGATCGAGGCGAGCAGGCCGAATTGCCGCATGCGTTCGTTGACCGAGATGGCAAAGGTGTTGTAGATGAGCGAGACGCAGGCCGCGATGATGATGACGGCGAGGATGGCCACCAAGTAGAAGAAGGTCTGCCAGATGGAGCCGTGATCGCTGATCCCCATGTAGCGCAGAAGGTTTATGTGGGTCTGGACGTCCGCGTCGGGAAAGAGCTCCGCGGTGCGCTCCCTGACCTGCTTCACGGTCGAGATGCCGGAGAGCTCGAGGAAGGCCTGGATGTCTCCCGTGGCGCTTGCATCGGCGGTGAGGGCCGCTGGTCCCGCTCCGGTCATGAGCGTCCAGTTATCCGTTGCCGCGAAGCCAACGACGGTGTAGCTACGCTCGGTGACGTCGGTGAGCTCCTCGTCGAACTTGCCCTCGTCAGCCTCCGAATCGAGATAGCCCATGGTGGAGTTGAGGGCGGAGCCGTCCTCGATGATGTAGCCCTTGGGCTCGAACTCGGGATCATAGTCGCCGATGGCGAACGAGCCGTCGCTCATGCTTCCCTGCTCGCCGGGCGCAAGCACGGCCCGACGGGTTCCCACGTCGAGGGTGATGGTGTCGCCGAGCGCAATGGTGCTGCCGCGCTGCCAGGTGCTCGGCAGCATGATCTCTGCGGCATTCTGGGGCAGGCGCCCCTCAGCCACGCGCACGCCGCAAAGCTCCTCGATCGAACCGGTTCCGGTCAGTATGGGCAGGTAGATGCCGAGTGTCACCCGTTGCTCGTTCGACAGCCCGGCAAATCCCACGTCCTGCAGTGTCGCGAGCGTCTCCACGTCCGTCGCGTCCTCGGCCGACGCGATCTCTTCCCGCGTCTTCTCATCGTCGGGCAAGACGACCTGCGACATCCACGTGCCGTTGGCCGTCGCCTCGTTGCGCAGGAGGTAATCGGTGGCCGAGACATAGGAGGAGAGCACGGCGACGAGCAACGCCGCCGCAAGGGCGACGCCGGCGATGGTGACGACGGTGCGGGCAGCCGAGTCCCTCAGGGACTTGACGGTAAACGATGTCATGGCCTTCATGCGCGTATCCTCTCGTCGGATACGATGCGGCCGTCCTCGATCGCGATTATGCGGTCGGCCGACAACGCGATGTCCTCGTCATGCGTGATGACGATGAGCGTCTGCCCCGCATCGCGGTTCGCCGATTCGAGCAACGCCATGATTTCGCGGGAGTTCTGCGTATCGAGATTGCCCGTCGGCTCGTCGGCGAGCACGATGGCGGGGTTGTTCATGAGGGCGCGTCCGATGGCCACGCGCTGCTGCTGGCCGCCGGAGAGCTGGTTGGGCAGGCGGTTGCCGTAGCCCTCCAGTCCCAGGGTGCGCATGAGCGATGCGAGGCGCTCCTCGTTCACGCCGCGTCCGTCGAGGGCGACGGGGAGAGTGATGTTCTCGATGACGTTGAGTATGGGCACGAGGTTGTAGAACTGGTAGACGAGGCCCACCTCACGGCGTCGGAACACGGCGAGTTGCTCGTCTGTGCCTGCGTAGATGTTCGCGCCGTTGAGCTCGACGGTACCCGACGTGGGGCGGTCCACTCCGCCGATGAGATGCAGAAGCGTCGACTTGCCAGATCCCGATGCGCCCACGATGGCGACGAACTGGCCTTCCGGAATCGAGAACGAGACGTCGTCTAGCGCACATGTCGCCTGCGCTCCCTTACCGTAGACCTTCGTCAGGTTGCTGACCTTGAGGATGTCCATGGTGATTCCTCCCTTTGTGAAATGAGACAGCATCCCTTAGCAACTGTCTCATTTCGGATTTCCGGACTGCATCGAGTATGAACGCGCTGCCCAACTCTGCCATGACGCGCACATTACGGCTTTGTAAGCTGGGCATGCGGTGCACGTCAGACGCGGATTTTGGGAAAGGCGATTTCGAAGACGGCACCGGCGGAGCCGCCATCCTCGCCCGGGACGTTCGCGGCGCGCAGCGTGCCGCCTTGTCCCGAGATGAGCGAGCGGGCGAGCGCGAGTCCCACGCCAAAGCCCTCGCCCTCCTTCGATCCGGTACCCCGGTAGAAGCGTTCGAAGAGGTGGGGAAGGTCCTCCTCGGATATGCCGGGCCCGTCGTCACTGATGGAGATGTGGCAGGCCAGCGCGTCTTCCTCGGCACGTATGGTGATCGTCCCGCCGGCCTGACAGTGCTCCATCGAGTTCTTCACGATGTTCTCAACCGCCTCGGCGCACCAGGTCTCATCGCCCGTGAAGCGCACGTCATCGGAAATTTCGATAACAAGCGCGATGCCACGCAAATCGAGGGACAGTTCGAGGGGAGCGCAGGCGCGGGCGACCATGGACGCGACGGATACGGGTCGCGACTCCATATGTAGTGCCCCGGCATCGACCTTGGCCATCTTGAGCAGCGTGGCGACGAGCCAGGATACCCGGTCGAGCAGGTGTTCGAGGTCGCGCGCGAGTCTCTTGCGCTGCTCCTCGTCCGTGGCGCGCTCGATGGCCGGGAGCATGAGCTCGGCGGCTGTCAGTGGTGTGCGGATCTGATGCGATATGTCGGCGAGAGAGTCCGCCAGCGCGGTCTTTTCGTTCTCGATCTGGCTGGTGAGCCGGGAAAGGCGCGCCACCATCTCCTCGAGCTCGTTGGCGAGGACGGCGACATCGCCCTCGCGGCAATTCGAGAAGCTCAGACGCCTGCCCAGGTTGAGGACCTCATCGATTTCATCCGTGAGGCGCCGTATCTCGGCGCGGCGGCGCAGGGAGACGACAAGGAAGAAGACGAAGACGACAAGGGAGAGGATGGCGCAACAGAGTGCGGCCTCCACGCCGACGGCAAGGAACGTCACACCGGTGACGGCGATACACAGCACGGCGAGGACTACAACGTGTTTGGTAAGCGAGTCGTTCACAGTGCTCCCTTCAGAATGCGTCCGCCGATTGTATGGAGCAAATGCGCGCAGACAAGCTGTGAAGCGGAGGTATAAGGGAGCGCGCCGTAAAGACCGCGAAGCGGGCTGTCGGGAAGCGACCGTCGG
>UQUH01000019.1 GCA_900544245.1 uncultured Coriobacteriaceae bacterium
GGAGGCGGAGGTGAAGGTGTAGTTTACGTTGCCCAGGAAGCCCGCGATCCACTCGTAAGCGGCGGATTCAAACTCGCCCTTTTCCCAGGCTTTGCCATAGTAATCTTCGTAAGCCTTTTCAAGCTTTTCGTTCCACTCCGGGCTGGTCAGCATGATCAGGAAGTTGATGTTGACGGTCTCGTTGGTCGGGTCTTTGAAGAAGACCTTGTCTTTCCACTTTTCTTCCGTCAGCTCCCAGACGTTCTTGAGGCCGACGCTTCCTTCGGTGTTGTTGTAAATGAGCAGCGAGTTGACGAACGTCACGACCGCCGGATTGCGGTATTGCTCGTCCACGACGTCTTCAAGCGCCTTCGGGAAGTAGGCATAGCTCAGGCCGTCGTCAAGCAGATAGGTCTTCAGGTCTGCGCCGTTCTGCGTGAGCGCCATGTCGGCGGAATCCTTCACGCCCGAACCGATGGTGTTGGTCAGGATGGTGTAGGATTCGCCGGCGTCGATCTCGGCGTTGTAGAGCATGATCTCGTCGTTCTCGAGGCTGATGGCATCGTTGAGGCGCTCGAATGAGGAGCGGGGCATGTACACCTCACCGCGCACCTCGATGGGTTGGGAGAAGCCCATGGCGCCACTCTCTATGGAAAGGTGTCGAGGCACGTCCTTGACCTGCAAGATGTTTGCCGTGACGTTCTCGCCCACGCTGCCATCACCACGGGTGGCGGCCCGCACGAGCGTCCCGCGATCGTAGGTGAGCGCGATGGACGATCCGTCGATCTTGAGCTCGCAGCAATACGAGAGGCTATGGCCCACCGCCTCGCGGGTGCGGGCGAGCCATTCGTCGAGCTCGTCGAGGTCCATGGCGTCGTCGAGCGAGTACATGCGATGTTGGTGCTGCGCGGGGGCGAACTGCTCGGCCACACCGCCGCCGACGGTTTGCGTCGGCGAGTCGACGGTCTTGAGCAAGGGATACCGGTTCTCGAGGTCGGCGAGCTCGCGATTGAGCGAATCGTAGACAGCATCGGGCAACTCGGGGGCATCCTCGAGGTAATACTGGTCACGGGCGCGCTGCAGGGTCGCGCGTAGCTCGTTGACGCGTTCGACGGCATCTACCGGTGCATCTGCCGGTGCGTCATCCATCAGATCGAACAGGTTATCCTGCGAAGGGGCATCAGCTGCCATCCCGCCTCACCTTTCCTCGTGATTTCGCCATTGCCTCATCGAACCTTACCAGAGCACCGCGTCACGAATTGGCATGCAACGCGGCATGGCGCATGACGTCGCGGTCGACCTCGACGGGAAGCGCCATGGCATCAGCCCAGATCTCGACCGAGAGCGCCGCCTGCTCGACGAGCATCTCCAGTCCGTCCATGCAGGTCGCGCCATGTTGCCAGGCACCTGCGAGCAGCGCGGTCTCGCCATGACCGTAGACGGTATCGAGCACGACCTGTCCGCCATGCAGCAGACTCGTATCGATGATTGCCTCGTCATCGGGATGCATGCCCCGCGGTGTGGCGTCGACGATGACGTCGACCTTGGGCACGAGCGCCTCCGCCTGCACATAGCTCCTGCCATGCAGCACGCTTGCCTCGTGGGGCTCGACGCTCGTACGTATGCGATTCACGCATGAAAGCGCCTTGGCCTCGTCACGCGACAACAACGTGACCTCCAGAGCACCCGCCTGGGCAGATGCCGCAGCGATGGCAAGGGAAGTCGGACCCGTACCGCAGACGAGCACGCGCGCACCCGTCAACGGCATATCGGTCATGCGTTCGATTGTCCGCACGGCACCGAGGCCATCGGTATTGTACGCGCAGAGCTTGAGATCCTCGTCACGTACGAGCACGTTGGCACCACCTGCGGCGATGACGCCCGCATCGGCATAATCGGCACACGAGAAGGCGAGCTTCTTGTAGGGCATCGTGACGTTCATGCCCCGATAGCGTCCCGTGCGCACGAGGTCGATCTGATAGGCGGCCTCTTCCTCGTTCGCACAGCGCACGGCGCTGTAATGCCAACGCGAGAAGGGCCACTTCACCTTGCCGAGCTCCTGGTAGAGCGCATTGTGCATGACAGGCGACAGCGAATGGGCGACCGGATCGCCGATGAGCACGAACTCGGGGTTCATGACATGCTCCCGATGGCCCGCATGCCACGCACGGCCCTGCGATCGAGTACGCGCAGGATATGCGTATGCAACGGGTCGGAACCCGGCTGCGGAGCGACGAGCACGGCATCCATGCCGATCCGGTGCGCGCCGAGCACGTCCGTGTACGATTGGTCGCCAATCATGACGGCCCGGTCACAGGGAACGCCCAGAGCGGCGCATGCGCGCACGTAGCCGCGTGCGAAGGGCTTCATCGCATTGCGCACGAGGTAGACGTCGAGCACTCGCGCCGCCTCGACGGTGCGCTCGCGCGCGCTGTTCGAGATGAGCGCAACGGAAAGCCCGGCATCCTTGAGCGATTGGACCCAGGAGACCACCTCGGGTGAAAGGCAGGCGGCACCCCGCGGCTGCAAGGTGCTGTCAAGGTCGAGCAACACGGCGCGATAGCCACGTGCGACGAGATCACGCGCGTCGATGTCGAGCACCGAAACGTAATACGCGTCTGGTCTGATCGAGATCATCGGCTAATCCCCGTACTGCGCCCAGGCGGCATTGAAATCGGCGTCGTTCACGAAGAACATGGTCTCCCCTTCCCTATTGGAAAAGAAGAAGTACAGGTAGTCGACCTGCGCAGGATTGGCCGCAGCCTGCAGGGTCGATACGGACGGATTGCAGATGGGTCCGGCGGGCAGGCCAAAATGGCTCGGGTTGCGCGTATTGTAGGGACTATCGCTCGCGAGGTCGGAGGCGGTGAGCTCTTCGGTCATGTCCTTGCCGACCGCATAATAGGTGGTCACGTCGCTGCCCAGGGTCATGCCCTTTTGCAGGCGGTTGTAGAAGACGGCGGCGATCGGAGCCTTGTCGGATTCGGCCTGGTATTCCTTCTCGACCATCGAGGCAAGCGTCACGACATCGTAGAGCGTGAGGTTCTTGGAAGCCGCATAGCTCATGTCGACCGTTGCGATCTGCGCGGCAAACTGGTCGAGCATCATGCGGATGATGTCATCAGGCGTGGCGGACGGATCGACGCGGTACGTATCCGGATAGAGGAAGCCCTCCATCGAGTCGTTGTAGACGCCCTCGAGGAAGGGGTAGTCGGCGACGTAATCGGAAGCCTTCTGCGTCTGAGCGTAGAACTCCTCGGCATCGATGCCGCACGTCGCCTCGACCTTGTCGGCGATCTGGCGCAGGTTGTAGCCCTCGGGAATGACCAGTTGCCTGCCCGTCTGGCCACTTGCCAGTATCTTGATGATGGTATCGATGTCATCGCCGCCGATCAGCAGATACGAGCCGGACTGCAAGCTCGACGCCTGGCCGAGCTGCTTCACGCGATCGGTGAACGCCTTTGCCGAGGGGATGACGCCGTCATCGACGAGAATCGAGGCGATCTTGTCGGTCGAGGCGCCCGCGGGGATGACGACCTCGATTTCGGCACCTTGCCTGACCTGGCCGGTCTTGTCGCCAAGGAGATTCTGGCAGGCGACAAAGCCGATGACGGCAATGATGGCGATCGCAATCAAGGCGATGATGAGCGTGCGCTTGCGCGACTTGCTCTTGCGCTTCTCCGTATAGCTTGACGTCGCGTAATGCTGACCTTGGGTCATCGTTCCTCCATCTTGTCCTCGCCATTGCGGGCGATCCACGTCTCGAGAAAGAGCGAGGCGGCGACGCTGTCGACCTTGCCCCGCATCTCGCATTCCGACAACCCCTGCTCGCGCAACAGACGCTTTGCCTCGGCGCTGCTCAGTCGCTCATCCGCGAACTCGAGCGGCAGTCCGCAAGTCTGCGCGATGCGCTCGGCGCAGTCCCGCACGCGTCGCGCCTGACCTCCCGTATCCCCGCGCATCGTCTTGGGCAGTCCGCAGACGAGCATGTCGGGTTCGTTGTCCTGGACGAGCGCGCGCCAGGAGCGCGTGTTGCCGAGCACGTCGCGCGCGTCCATGACGCGCAGGGGAACGGCGATTCCCGTTGCCGTATCCGCGATGGCAACGCCGATGCGCTTTTCCCCTATGTCAAGTCCCATGACGCGCATGCACATTGAAACGGGCCTAGATGCCGAAGAGCTCCTTTGCCTTATCGATAGCCGCGGGAATGCCGTCAGCGTTCTTTCCGCCTGCCTGTGCCATTGCCGGCTTTTCCCCCCCCCCCCCCCCCCCGCCGATGAGCGGGGCGACGTTCGCGATGACGTCCTTGGCATCGAAGCCCGCCTCGACGGCGCCGGCGTTTCCAGCCGCCAACATGAGCGGATTGCCACCTTCGGGATTGCGCGCGAAGAGCACGACGGCAAACGGGACTCCGCCGCTGCGCTGTTTGACGATGTCCCACATCTCGCGCATGCCCTGGACGACGGATTCGCCCAGGTCGGCGACGATGAGCTTGTAGCCGTCCAACTGGATTGCCCGCTCCATGAAATCGGCGACGCTGCCTTCGGCCGCAGCCTTCATGCGACGCTTGCGCATGCCCTCGAGCTCGTCGAGGCGCGCCTGCATCTTGGCGACGCGCTCGGAGACGTCCAGGGGCGGGACCTTGAGGAAACGCGCCGTCTCGCGCAGCTCCTCCTCCATCCGCGACATGTACTCGTAGGCCTCGATGCTCGTCACGGCCTCGAGGCGGCGCGTGTTCGCGCCGATCGAGGTCTCCTGGACGATCTTGAATAAGCCGATTTCGCTCGTGTTGCCCACGTGCGTACCACCGCAGAGCTCCTTGGAGAAGGTGCCCGTCTCGATGACGCGGACGAACTCGCCGTACTTCTCTCCGAACAGGGCAAGGACACCCGCCTCGCGCGCCGACGTGAGCGACGTCTCGTATGCGTATACGGGAAGGTCGGACATGATGATGTTATTGCAAATGCGCTCGACCTCGAGAATCTGCTCATGGTGCATGGGCTCGAAATGCGTGAAATCGAAGCGCAGCCTGTCCGGGGCGACGAGCGATCCGGCCTGCTTCACGTGCTCTCCGAGGACATCGGTCAACGCACGTTGCAAGATGTGCGTCGCCGTGTGGTTGCGCGCGATGAGGGCGCGGCGGCGTGCGTCGATGGCGGCGTGCACGACATCGCCCTTGTGAACGCTCCCGGAGACGACCGTGCCGTAATGGACGGGCAGGCCCTCCTCGGGCCGTTTGGTGTCATCGATGGCGATGGTGCACAGGTCGTTCGATATGGTGCCGGTGTCGCCCACCTGGCCGCCCATCTCGCCGTAGAACGGCGTCTTGTCGAGTATGATGGCGACTTGCTCGCCTTCATGGGCCTCGTCGACGATCGAGCCGTCGACGATGATGTCGACGACGCGCGCGTCGCATTCGTCCTCCTTGTAACCCACGAACTCGGTGGGGCCATGCACGTCGAGGATGTGCGTGAAGACGTCGCCGAAGCCGTCCCAGGCCTCGTCATTGCGAGCTGCGCGTGCCCGTTCGCGCTGGGCCGTCATCTCGTTTTCGAAGCTCTCCATGTTGACCTCGATGCCCTGCTCGTGGCAGATCTCGGCCGTGAGCTCGACGGGGAACCCGTACGTGTCGTGCAGGGTGAAGGCGGTGACGCCATCGAGAACGTCTCCCTCGTCCAGGCCCTCGATCGCCTCCTCGAGATAGTGCATACCCGTGTCGATGGTGCGATTAAAGCGCTCCTCCTCGGAGAGCAGCACCTTCTCGATGAGCGCCTTGTTCTCGATGATCTCGGGATAGACCGCGCCCATCTCCTCGCAGATGGCGTCGAGGAAGCTCTGGAGGAAGGGGCCCTCGATGCCGATGAGACGACCATGGCGTACGGCACGGCGCAGCAGGCGACGCAGGATGTAGCCACGGCCCTCGTTCGAGGGCAAGATGCCGTCACCGACCATGAAGACGATGGCGCGGGAATGATCCGCCATGATGCGCAGCGAGAGATCGGTGAGCTCGTCGCTGCCGTAGCTACGACCGCTCAGCCTTTCGCCCACCTCGATGAGACCGTGCAGGATGTCGGTATCGAAGTTCGAGCTCACGCCCTGCATGATGGCGGCCATGCGCTCGAGGCCCAGGCCCGTGTCGATGTTCTTCTTCTCGAGGGGAACCATCGTGCCGTCTTCCTGACGGTCGAACTGCGTGAAGACGAGGTTCCAGTACTCGAGGAAGCGGTCGCAATCGCAACCGGGCTTGCAGTCGGGGCTGCCGCACCCGACATCCTCTCCCTGATCGTAGTAGAGCTCCGAGCACGGACCGCAGGGACCGGTGGGACCGGCGACCCAGAAATTGTCATCGGCGCCGAGACGGGAGATATGGCTGGGGTCAACCCCCGCCTCCTGCCAGATGCCGGCGGTCTCCTCGTCTTCCTCGTAGATGGTGACGTAGATGCGATCGGGGTCGAGGCCGAGCACGTCGACGGAGAACTCGTAGGCCCAGGCGCACATCTCCTTCTTGAAGTACGCGCCAAAACTGAAGTTGCCGAGCATCTCGAAGAAGGAAAGATGCCGGCCATCGGTGCCGATGATGTCGATGTCATTGGTCCGCACGCACTTCTGCGCCGTCGTCGCGCCCACGTAGCGCGGATCAAGGTGCTTCTGCTGCAGGAAATACGGCTTGAATTGGACCATGCCCGCAACCGTGAGCAACAGGGACGGGTCATCGGGGATGAGCGAGGAAGAGGGCCAGCGCTGACAGCCCTTCTCCTCGAAGAAGTTCAGGTACGCTTCGCGAATCTCGGCAGACGTGGTGGGTATGGACGCCATGATGCTCCTTGTCCGTTGGTGCTTCTCTATGAATTCGTGATGCAGGCTCTACGCCGTCTTGTCAGGCGCATCGGCCGCATGGGCCCCCGCCTCGTCGGCACTTTCCTGCGATGGCGCATGCGGGACGGCCTGGCCGCTCGCCTCGATGACGATGTCGACTTCCTCGACCGCGACGCCTTCGACGGCGCAATCGGCCGCTTGCCGCGCGGCCTTCTTCATGGCCTCGTCATCCGCTTGATCGGGTTGCTCGTCCTTGGCGGATTCGTCCGCTGACCCGTGCAGTCCGCCAATGGGATAGACCAGACGTTCCTGCTTGGCCTTGTCAGCGCGCTTGGAGCCGAGCGATCCGCGAATGCGGTCGACGATGGAAGTGACGGCCTCGGCTGGTGCGGACGTGACAGCATCGACGGTGGTCGCCGCCTTGCCGGCGACGTCGGTGATCTGCTCGACGTCCTCGAGTATGGCGTCGACGCGCAGCATCTCGAGATTGACCGTGTCGAGCATGAGCTCGGCCTTGTCGACCATGGGGTTGACCTTCGTGAGCGCGGGTGCGACCTCCTTCTCGGCATCGGCCGCGATGTTCTGGACCGACTTCATCGTCACGCTCGCGCGATAGAGGATGATGATGAGGAAGACGAGGGCGACGATGCCCAGGATTACGAGAACAGCGGCCGCGAATGGCCATGCCTGCGCGAGAAAGTCATTCATGAGAGTCCCCTAAATCATGTCGGGTTCACGTGTGTATATACAGACCTAGATGATAGCGCAGATTATCCCGCTTGCGAAACGCGATGTGCTCTTTTGCGCATAAAGAATCCGCCTGGCATACGTGCAGGCGCGCCGCCTCACTCCGACGGTCGCTTCCCGACAGCCCGCTTCGCGGTCTTTACGGCGCGCTCCCTTGTACCTTCGCTTCGCAGTCTCCCCATGCACATGCAACCGCGCTTAGACGAAAAATGCCCTGTCCATTCCCTCATTCGGCCGCATCGAGTGCTATACTTCGCGTCACTGCGTTGATGGAGACAGTCGCATGCCTTCATGAGGTGGAACGCCAGAGACGCGCCCGTGTTGCTGAAAGGGCGCGATGCGTCAGATGCGTGCGAATTCACTCCGGAGCTGCTCGTTGAACGGCATCTGCCCACTAGACGAGCCGGGTGCTCCCGATACAGGGCACAAACGAGCGGGCTGCAGGATGCAGCCAACCGAGGTGGTACCGCGGGTTATCTTGATCCGTCCTCGCATGTCATGCGGGGGCGTTTTTTATTGCCCTCACGTCGTGTGGACGATTGGTCGAAAGGACAAGAGAATGGCGTTGAAGGAAGAACTGGAAGGCTTGCGCGACGAGACGCTCGCCGCCATTTCGAGGGCTGAGACGAGCGACGCGCTCGAGGAAGTGCGCATCGGCGTGCTCGGCAAGAAGGGTTCGCTCACCACCGTGTTGCGCAGCATGCGCGACGTTCCTAAGGAGGAGCGCCCCATTGTTGGCAAGCTCTCCAACGAGGTGCGCGACGTGATCGAAGCGGCGCTCGACGAGCGCAAGACGTTGCTCAAGGCCTCCGAACTCGACGCCCAGCTCGCGGCTGGTGCCGTCGATATCACGCTGCCCGGGCGTTGCATGCCCATCGGCAGCGAGCATCTCATCAACCGCATCATTCGCGAGTGCACCGACATCTTCGCCGGCATCGGCTACGAGGTCGAGGGTGGTCGCGAGATCGAGACCGACTGGTACAACTTCACGGCGCTCAACGCTCCCAAGGACCATCCGAGCCGTTCGATGCAGGATACTTTCTACATCGTCGACAGGAGCGGCGAGCAGAGCGCGGTGCGGGGCGAAAGCGACGTACTGTTGCGCACGCAGACATCCGGTACGCAGGTGCACGTCATGGAGGAGCAAAAGCCCCCCATCTACATGATCAGTCCGGGCAAGGTGTACCGCCACGACGTCGCCGATCCCTCGCACCTGCCGCAATTCCACCAGATTGAGGGTCTCGTTGTGGACAAGGGCATCACCTTCGGTGATCTCAAGGGCACGCTCGACTACTTCATCAAGCAGTTCTTCGGCGAGGAGCGCAAGACGCGCTTTCGCGCGCACTTCTTCCCCTTTACCGAGCCGAGCGCCGAGGCCGATGTCTCGTGCGGCATCTGCGGTGGCGAGGGGTGCCGCTTCTGCAAGCACACGGGCTGGGTCGAGATCCTGGGCTGTGGCATGGTGGATCCCAACGTCTTCGAGAACGTCGGCATCGATCCCGAGGTGTATACGGGCTTCGCCTTCGGCGTGGGCGTCGAGCGTCTGGCCTGCCTCAAGTACGACGTGCCCGATTTGCGCATGCTGCTCGAAGGAGACATGCGCTTCCTGCGTCAGTTCTAGCCCGCAACGTTCGCAATAGATAAGGAAACCACCATGCTTGTTTCATTGAAATGGCTCGATACGATGGTCAAGGTACCCGATACCCTGCAGGATTTCTGCGACAGGCTCGACCTGACCGGAACCGGCGTCGAAGGCGTCGAAACCCTGGGGGCAGATCTCGAGGGCGTGAGGATCGGTCTGGTCAAGACCTGCGAGCCCCACCCTGATAGCGATCACATGCACGTGACGACCGTCGACTTCGGCGATGGTGCCGAGCCGACGCAAATCGTGTGCGGAGCACCCAACGTGCGCGCGGGCCTCAAGGTCGCCGTCGCGACCATCGGCACGGTTCTGCCCGGTGATTTCAAGATCAAGAAGTCGAAGCTGCGCGGTGTCGAGAGCTGCGGCATGATTTGCTCGGAGCGCGAGCTCAACCTGGGCAGCGATCACGATGGCATCATGGAGCTGCCCGATGACGCGCCGCTGGGCGAGTCGTTTGCCGCCTGGCGTGGCCTTTCTGACACGGTGCTCGACCTCGAGATCACGCCGAATCGCCCCGATTGCCTCTCGATGAAGGGCTTTGCCCGCGAGGTGGGGGCGATGTACCACGTGCCGTGGCACTATGATCCTCCCTGTGACGTGCCTGGTCCCACCAATGCCGAGGACGTGCGCGATTTGGTCTCGGTCGAGATCGACGATCCCGAACTGTGCCCGCGCTACACCGCCCGCATCATTCGCGACGTGAAGGTCGGGCCCTCCCCGCAATGGCTCGTCGAGCGCATCACGGCTCTGGGTGCCCGCCCCATCAACAACGTCGTCGACGTGAGCAACTATATCCTCTTCGAACTCGGCCAGCCGCTGCACACCTTCGACCTGCGTGCCTTCCCCAAGGGAGCGGACGGCAGGCATCATGTGGGCGTGCGTGCCGCGCGCGATGGCGAGAAGTTCACGACCCTCGATGGCGAGGAGCGCACGCTCACCAGCGATATGGCGCTCATCACTGATGGCGAAAATCCCGTCGCCCTCGCGGGCGTCATGGGCGGCCTCGACAGCGAGGTCACCGAGACGACCACCGACGTGCTTCTGGAGAGCGCGACCTTCTCGACGGCCCACACGAGCCGCACCTCGCGCAATCTCTCGCTCGTGAGCGAGGCGTCCCTGCGCTACGAGCGTGGCGTGGACGCGAGCACCTGTGACGAGTATTCCGCCATTGCCGCGGCCCTCATCGCCGAGGTCGCAGGCGGTACCGTGTGTCTCGAAGTGGTCGACGAGTATCCCGTTCGCGCAGAGCGCGCGCATCTCACGCTGCGCCCCAATCGCCTGCGCGCGCACGTCGGCGCCGACATCAGCGACGAGGAGCAGTTCCGTATCCTCACCGATCTGGGTTGCGCCGTCGAGGGCAAGCCTGGCGATGAACAGGTCGAGGTCATTGCTCCGACCTTCCGTCCCGACCTCGTCCGCGAAATCGACTTGTATGAAGAGGTCCTGCGCATCTACGGCATGGACCGCATCCCCTCGACGCTTCCGGGTGGCGCACATGCCGGTGGACGCACGCCTGATCAGCAGCGCATCGAGTTGATGGCCCAGACGCTACGCGCCTGCGGTCTGAACGAGACGATGACCTATTCGCTCGTCTCGAGCGACGACATGGAGAAGCTGGGCATGCCCGAGGAGGGATGCGGCGAGGCCGTCGAGATCATCAACCCGATGAGCGGTGAGCAATCCGTCTTGCGTCGTAGCATCATCCCCGGCCTGCTGCGCAGCGTGGCTTATAACCAGAGCCGTGGCGTCTTCGATATCCAGCTCTTCGAGCGGGGCGTCGTCTTCGGCGCGGCCGAGGGGCGCAAGTCTCCCAAGGAGCGTACGTTGCTCGCCGGCGTGCTCGCGGGCTCGTTCACGCTGCCCGGTTGGAACCAGACGGCGCAACCCATCGACTTCTTCGATGCGAAGGGCATCGTCGAGAACCTCATGCGCGAGCTTTGCGTGCAAAAGCTCCAGTTCAAGGCGCTTGATCCCGATGAAGCCCCGTGGCTGACGCCGGGCCGTGCCGCAAGCGTCATCGCCGGTGGCCGTGTCCTGGGTTGGGTCGGAGAGACTCACCCGCTCGCATGCCAGGCGTTTGACGTGGAGGGCACTGTCGCCGCGTTCGAATTCGACGTGCAACAGCTGCTTGGCGTGACCGAGTACATGCGACCCTATGTCGACGTGCCGGTCTATCCGGGTATCGAGGTCGACCTCGCGATTGTCGTCGACGAGGACGTGACGGCAGAGCGCATCGAGCAGTGCATCACGAGCGCTGGCAAGAAGGGTCCCTTCGAGAGCGTGCGCCTCTTCGATGTGTATCGCGATGATGATCGTGTGGGCATGGGCAAGAAGTCCATGGCATTCAGAATCACCTACCGGGCGAATGACCGCACCCTCACGAGCGAGGAAGTCGAGAAGGCCCACGAGCGTATCGTCGCCAAGGTCATGAAGGCGACGGGCGGCGAGGTGCGCAGCTAATTCGACGTATGGCTCCTGTCGCTCGCTATCGCAGGTATTTGTAGAACGCGGCGCAGGAGCCTTCGCTCGAGACCATGCACGGGCCGATGGGATGCTCCGGGCTGCAGGCTGTGGCGAACAGGGGACACTCGCTCGGGTCCATGACACCGCGTAGCACATCGCCGCAGCGGCAGCCTTTCGGCTCGATCGTCGGCTCGACCACGGGCGCGAACTTGGCAAGCGCGTCGAAGGCCGCGTATTCGTCACGTAACTTGTATCCCGAATCGGGAATGAGGCCCAGGCCACGCCACGTGGCGTCACAGGGCTCGAACGCTTCGTCGATGGTCGCCTGGGCATCGACGTTGCCCTCGTCTTGCACGCCGCGGCGGTAGTCGTTGACGATTTCGGCTTCGCCACGTGCGAGCATGCGCAGCAAGATCGCGATGCCGCCGAGCAGGTCGATGGGCTCGAATCCCATGATGCATCCGGGAATCCCGTAGCGTTGGGCCAAGAACTCGTAGGGTGTGCGCCCGATGATCGTCGAGACGTGGCCGGGCAGGATGAGCGCATCGATTGCGACCTCGGGGTCGTTGACAAGTGCCTCGAGGGTATGGGGTACGGTCTTATGCGCGGCAAACACGCTGAAATTGTTGACACCAGCGAGCTTGGCACGCTTGATGGTCGATGCGATGAGCGGGGTGGTGGTCTCGAAACCCACGCCCACGAAGATAACCTCGCGGTCGGGATTTTCCTGTGCGCAGCGCAGGCCGTCGAGTGGCGAGTAGACGATGCGGATGTCGCGACCCGCGGCCTTCTCCTCGTTGAGCGAGGAAGTGGAGCCAGGCACGCGCGTCATGTCACCGAAGGTCGTGATGATGACGTTATCGAGGTGCGAAAGCGCGATGACGGTATCGATATCCTCGTTTGCCGTGACGCAGACGGGGCAGCCCGGACCGCTCACGAGCTTGATGCCGTCGGGAAGTATGCTGCGAATGCCCGCGCGTGCGAGCGCGACCGTATGCGTCCCGCAGACCTCCATGAGCCTGATCTTGCCACCGCGCTGCTCGAGCGCTGCCGGGGCAATGTCCTCGATGACGCCTATGAGCTCCTGACCGAGCTTGGGGTCGCGGAATCCGGAAAGGTCGAGCATTAGGCGACACCTTCGCCCATACCGGGATGGTCCTCGTCGATGAGCTCGGGGAACTGTGCGATGAGCTCGAGAGTCTCGTTGGCGAATTGCTCGTCGATGATTTCGATGCCATAACCGGCATGCACGAGTACCCAATCGCTTACCTTTACCTTGGGGACGAGGTCAAGCGCCACCTCACGCGTGACGCCCATGATGTCGACGGTGCCCATCATGAGCTTCTCGTCGAGCTCCTTGACCTGGGCGGGTATTGCCAAACACATGTCTATTCCTCCAAACGCGCATGGGCGACAATCGCCTGCCCGTACGAGATACATCCGTCATTGGGTGGAAGGTTCCGGTTGACGTGAACCTCGAAACCCAGATTACGCAAGCGTTCGCGAAGCTGGGAGGAGAGAATGCGATTGACCATGCATCCACCACTTAGGGCAATATCCTTGATTCCCGTCTCACTACGCGCCCGCACTGTTTGCTCGATGATAGCGCCTGCGAGTCCCTCGTGAAACGTCCGCGCCGTGAGCGGGTGGCCACCTTCGCATCCACGCCAGGCAGATGCCTCAAGCAAGCATGCCGCTTCACCGTCATAGCCGGGATGCGCACAGATGCCTAGGAGCGCGCTCACGGCGTCGAAGAGACGACCGGCAGACGAACACATCGGCGTATTGAGGCCCTTGTCGATCATCTGGTCAAGCAACGTGCGGTTCTCGAGATGTTCGAGGAAGGGCGCGAATTGCGGATTGTCGAGCGCGAACTGTCCGAAGAACGCATCGTCACGCTCGCCATATGCCTTGAGTAATGCGTATGCGGTGCGTTCGGGGTTGAGGATGGCGGCAGCGCCTCCGGGAAGCGCGAAGCTCGGTAGATGCCAGAAGCGCTTGAAATCGCGGCGCGTGGCGATGAGTATCTCGCCGCCCCAGATCGTGCCGTCCGTTCCGTAGCCCGTACCGTCGAGTGCGATGCCGATGACGGGGCCATGCAGTTCGTTCTCGCCGAGCACCGAGGCAATGTGCGCATGATGATGCTGCACTTCGATAAGTGGCAGACCGTGTTCATGTGCGTATTCACGTGCCCATTTGCTTGCGAGATATTCGGGGTGCATGTCGCAGGCAATGACTTGCGGATGCGCATCGAAGAGCCGTTCGTAGCGCTCACGCGCTTCTTCCCATGCGTGCATGGCACCCAGGTGCTCGAGATCGCCAAGGTGCTGTGAGACGTAGGCTCGCCCGCCGTCGAGGAAGGTGAGGGTCGCCTTTTGCTCGGAGCCGGTGGCAAGGATGACGGGTCCCTCGTCTCGCTTTGCAAGCAGGGGCGCGGGCGCATATCCGCGCGCGCGGCGTATCATTTGCTCTTCGCCATCGGCGTCGATGCGCATGACGGAGTCATCGTAGCGTGCGACGATCGCGCGGTTGTTGCCGAGAAAGCCATCGGCGATGTGTCCGAGTGCATCGAGTGCCTCGCGGTCGGTGGCGACGATGGGCTCGCCGCTACGATTGCCGCTCGTCATCACGAGGGGCGTGCCGAGCTCGTGCAGGAGCAGATGCTGCAGGGGCGTCGCCGGAAGCATGAACCCGATTTCGTGCAAGTCGCCGGCGACGTTCGGGGCGATGGGGGAGCTTGCCGTGCGCTCGAGCAGCACGATGGGACGTGCCGGGTTTTCGAGCAATGCGGCTTCCCGCTCGCTCACCTTCGCGTACGCGCGGGCCATGTCAAGATCGCGCACCATGACGGCAAGCGGCTTGGTGGGACGACGTTTGCGGGTGCGCAGGCGGCCGACGGCATCTTCGTTGCATGCGTCGCATGCTAGATGCCAGCCGCCCAGTCCCTTGATCGCGAGCACGTCGCCTGCACGTAGATGCTCGCAGGCTTGCGCGATAATTGCATCGGACTCTTCCCGTGTGAGATGTCGTCTCTCGAGGACCAGCGCCCCGTCATCGTCAAATCCACTCTCCGTATCAGCTCCTGCGTCCATGAAGAAGAGCCGCGGTCCGCAATCGAAGCAGGCATCGGGCTGCGCATGATAGCGACGATCGGTCACGTCGGCGTACTCGGCGGCGCATTGAGGGCACATCTCGAAAGCGCTCATGGAGGTCACGGGGCGGTCGTAGGGGAGGTCCTCGACGATGGTGAAGCGCGGTCCGCAGTTTGTGCAGTTGATGAAGGGATAGTGGTAACGTCGGTCTTGCGGGTCAAAAAGCTCGCTTGTGCATGCGTCGCAGGTGGCGAGATCGGGACTGACGAGCGTGTTCGTATGCTCGTTACGTGCTGATGCGCGAATGGAGAAGTCGGGAAGGTCCTCAAGCGTGCTTGCCTGCGATGAGATTTCAAGGATATGGGCGGCTGGAGGGGCATCATCAACGAGCGTTTTCTCGAATTCGTCCAATACGCCGTCATCCTCGTGCTGGATTTGAATCTCGACACCGTGGGAGTCGTTGAGAACCCATCCGGTGCATCCAAGTGCGCGAGCGCAGCGCACGACATGGGGCCTGAATCCCACGCCTTGCACGATGCCATTGAGATGTATCCGACGTGCCTCCATGTACCGCCTTTCATGTAACGACGAGTGTACCATGCACGTCTTTACGAAACGCAAACGTGCGGTCAACGGGCGGTGGCTTGAAGCGCCCGACCAATCGACCTATTCTATCGACAAGATTATTTCGCGTACGGAGTGACATATCATGAAATCAGCATTGGCACGGCACCTCCTTTTCGTTCTCTGCTCTGCGCTCGCGCTCGTCGCGACCCTTGGCTTAAGCGCGTGCGGTGCGCAGCAGGAAGCCGGCTCCATTCGCATCGGCACCATGCCGACCGAGGACATCTTGCCCATGTGGGTTGCCGAGCAAGAGGGGCTCTTCGACGAGGCGGGCGTCAAGGCCGAAATCGTCGTCTTCGATTCCGCCCAGAGTCTTTCGGCGGCGCTGACGGCCGGCGAGGTCGACATCGCGATGACCGATCCCATGCGTGCGGTCAAGCTCTGCGAGTCTGGCACCGACCTCACGCTCGAGTGGATCACGCTCGGCACGATGCCCGACCAGGGGCGCTTTGGCGTGCTCACGTCTGCCGACAGCGGCATCACCTCGCTTGCCGATCTCGTGAACGGAACGAAGGGCGTGGGACTGGCCGCCAATACGGTTCCCGAGTACGTGTTCGAGCAATTGTGCGTGCAGCAGAGCATTGACCCTGCGAGCATCCCGGTGAGCGAGGTCGCGAGCTTGCCCGACCGCTATGGCCTCGTCGCCTCCGGGCAACTTGACGCCGCGGCGCTTCCGGCTTCCATGCTTGCGCTTGGCCAGGCATCCGGATTGGTCTTGCTCGCGGATGACACGTCGGGCGACAACGTCTCGCAATCGGTCATGGTCGTACGTACCTCATACGACACGGGAGAAGGCGCCAAGACGCTCGATGCCGTGCGCACGGTGTGGGATGAGGCCGCAAGTCAGATCAACGCCGATCCCGAGAAGTACCGAGCGTTGCTCGTCGAAAAGGCGAATCTCAACGAGCAGGTCGCGTCGACCTACGTGATGAGCGAGTATCCGATGGCGCGTACCGCGAACGGTGACCCCGCTTATCCCCCCGCCGAGATCATCGAGCCGGTGCTCTCGTGGATGAGCGCCAAGGGCTATGTGACCAAGAGCGTGAGCTATGACGAGTCAGACGGCTCGTTCACCATCTCGTAGACACACGATGCAGGCGATGGCAGCTTCCGTACAGACGACGAGCTACGAACCCCTCACGCCGCTCATGGCCGTGCGCCTGGCGGCTCCGCACACGTGGCCCGGCCCCGCGGTGCTCACGACGGTCTTCGGCGGTGTCTATGCCATCGCTTGTGGCTACGCGTTTTCGCCGGTCATCTGGTGCCTGCTGCTTGCCGTCGCGGTTTTTGCGCAATCCGCGGTCAATACCCTGAACGACTGGGCCGACTACCGTGCCGGCACGGACACGGTCGAGAACTCCGACGATCCCACCGATGCCGTTCTCGTCTACAACAACCTCAACCCGCGCTCCGTCCTCGCGCTGGGTCTTGTGTACATGCTCGTTGCGCTTGTCTGCGGAATCACCTGCGTCGTCTGGTCGGGCAGCGCGATTCCGCTTCTCATCGGCGTCGTCGGCGCGCTCTTCATCGTCTGCTATTCGAGTGGCAAGCTGCCCATTTCGTATTTCCCGCTCGGTGAGCTCGCGAGTGGCATCGTCATGGGTGCGCTCATCCCGCTTGCGGACATTTGCGTCTTCGCCGCGCATGCGTATCCGGACGCCGGTTTCTTCGGCGTGCCCTGGCCTGTCGATTGGCTGCGCCTCGTCTCGTGCCTTGCCCCATTTGTCATCGGCATCGGCATGGTCATGGCCACCCAGAACAACTGCGATATCGAGCGTGACGTCCCCGTGGGGCGCAAGACGTTGCCCGTGGTGCTCGGCCGCTCACGCAGCGTCATCGTCTACCGCGTCTTCGTCGTGCTCTGGATCGCGGTCGTGTTGCATTGTGCGTTCTGGTACTTCAGCGCTGGGTTCTGGGCAGCGTGTGTCACCTTGGTGTTCGGCATCGGCACGATGCGCTCTTTGCTCACCACGCCGCTCACGCACGAGGTGCGCGGACCTGCGATGGGCACGATTATGAAGGCAAACCTCTTCTTCAACGGTGCCCTTATCATGGCGATGATGGTTTCGCTCATCGGATGAGACAGCGTCTCTGAGCGATTGTCTCATTCCTCCGTTTGGATGCGTAAATCCGCTATCATGGGACATCGTGATTACGAGAAGGGAAAAGCGGTGGCCAAGGAACACGTTCACGGAGTATTCGAATCGATAGCAGATGGCTATGACGCGGCAAACGACCGTATCAGCCTCGGCATGCATCGTCTCTGGAAGCGTGCGCTGTGCGATGCCGCGCTCAAGCCCTGCACGAATGCCAAGCGTGCGGGCCTCATTCTTGACGTGTGCTGCGGTACGGGCGACATCACGGCTATGCTCGTCGAGAAAAACCCCGATGTCCTGGTCTGCGGGCTCGACTTCTCCGCGCACATGCTCGATGTCGCGCGCGAGCGCACGAAGGGCTTGCCCAACGTGATGCTCGTCGAAGGCAATGCCATGCAACTGCCCTTCGACGACGATACCTTCGATTCTGCCGTCATCAGCTTCGGCTTGCGCAACACGCCCGACTACGACCAGGTCGTGAGCGAGATGGTCCGCGTAATAAGGCCCGGCGGCGTTGTCGCCTGCCTCGATGCCTCCGTGCCCGAAAGCGCCGTCATCCAGCCCTTCTATCAGTTCTATTACAAGAACGTCATGACGCTCTTCGGTGGTGGCATCTCGCATCGCAAGGAGTACGACTGGCTCTACGAGAGCACCCAGGAGTTCCTGCGCAAAGACGAGCTCGTACGTCTTTTCGAGGATTGCGGCCTTATCTCGGCGTGTGCGCGTCCGTTCATGTTCGGCGCCGCTGCCTTGCATACGGGCGTCAAGCCGCTGTTTAGCGTGCCGTTGGCCAGTGCCGTTGCCGATGCCGTGAAGAACGCGGCCCGCGCTCAGGACGATGCAGTCGATGCATAAGCTCGAGTTTCGCGATGTGACGTTGCGCTATGACGATGGGCGTCATGGTGCTGACGGACTTCTTGCGCTCGAGAAACTGAGCCTTGCCGTAGACGCGGGCGAGTCGCTTGCCATCATCGGGCCTTCGGGTTGCGGAAAGTCATCCACTCTGCAGATGGCCGCTGGGCTTGTACGTCCCTCGAGCGGCGAGGTGCTCGTCGATGGCCAGCTCATCACGAAACCACGCCAGAAGACGGCGCTCATCTTGCAGGACTTCGGGTTACTGCCCTGGAAGACGGTGCTCGCCAACGCCGAACTTGGCCTCAAGGTGCGCGGCGTTGACCGCGAGCAACGCGAGGCGAAGGCGCGCGAGGCCTTGGGCCTCGTCGGCCTCGCGGATTTCGCGCATGCTTATCCCGGTGAGCTTTCCGGTGGCATGCAGCAGCGTCTTGCCCTGGCGCGCTCCATCGCCCTCGATGTCGACTTGCTGCTCATGGACGAGCCACTCTCCGCACTCGATGCGCTCTTGCGCGAGCAATTGCAAGACACCCTGCTCGAGCTTTGGCACAAGGAGGGCTACGCGCAACTGCTCGTGACGCATTCCATTGACGAGGCTGTGTATCTCGGGCAGCGCATCGTCGTGCTGAGCGCGCGCCCCGGTCATGTGGTTGGCGTGCTCGACAATCCCGCGATGGGCCAGGCCGCCTATCGCGGCAGTTCTGCATATTACGAGCTTTGCAACGAAATCCGCGCTCTGCTGCGCGACGCGTCACATGTCAACGAGGACGAGGAGGCATGTCATGCGTAAGGTCTTGGGATACGTGTGGGGCACCGTTTTCGTCATCGTCTTGTGGTGGGTGTGCGCGGCGCTCATAGGCTCGCCCGCGCTCCCCACGCCGGCGGCGACGCTGCCCGCGCTTGCGGACAACATAGGCAAGATCGCCCCCGAGTTCATGGTGAGCCTCGGTCGCATTCTACTCTCGATGGCCATCGGAGCGCTTTTCGGCGTGCCGCTTGGCCTGTGGATTGGTCGCTCCAAGCGCGCCGACGCCATCTTCGGTCCCGTGCTCTACGTGCTCTATCCCGTTCCCAAGATCGTCTTTCTGCCCGTGCTCTTCGTACTCTTTGGCTTGGGAGGGGAGGGCAAGGTGGTGCTCATTGCCATTGCCGTGTTCTTCCAGATGATGGTCACGATGCGCGATGCCGCGAAGAACGTGCCGACGGGTGCGGTCGAATCCATGCGCTCGCTCGGCGCGAACAAGTTCGCCATCTACCGCGATGTCATCTTCCCGGCGACTATCCCCGATCTGTTCACCGCACTGCGCATTACCTGCGGAACGGCTGTCGCAATCCTCTTCATCGCCGAGTCCATGGCCGGTTCGAGTGGTCTGGGTTACTACATCATGCACGCCTGGTCGCTGCTCGAGTACGCACGCATGTTCGCCGGTATCGTTGCCATGGCCTTGCTTGGCGTGCTGCTCTACGAGGCCTTCGACATCGTTGAGCGCCGCCTCACCCGCTGGCGCCGGAGCGCATAGTCGAGGGGCTTACGGTTGTCGAGCGCGTGTCGCTTGCCAATGACTCGCACCCGAAGCTCCGAAATCGCGAGACTGCTGCGGAACTCGTGCGCAAGAGCGGCGCGCTCAAACAGTCCTCGCAAGATCGTCTTGCTATTTCGGAGCTTCTGCTCGTCGGGCAGCGCGACACGCACTCGGCGGCCAACACACGCGTTATTAGATGTACCATATCCTCATGGACATCGAGATTCCACAGAGCGCTCAGACCATTCTCGACTTGCTCGAAGCGGCAGGCCACGAGGCCTATGTCGTGGGCGGCTGCGTGCGCGATGCGCTCATGGGCCGCGTTCCCAACGATTGGGACATCACCACCTCTGCCAAGCCCGAGCAAATCAAGGCCGCAGCTGCTGATGCAGGCCTCAAGACGGTCGATACCGGCATCAAGCACGGTACCGTGACCGTCATCGTCAATCACGAACCCTTCGAGGTCACGACATACAGAGCTGACGGCACCTATAGTGACGGGCGGCATCCGGATTACATCGAGTTCCTCGATCGCATCGATGGCGATCTGGCCCGTCGCGATTTCACGATCAATGCGATGGCGTATAACCCCACGCGTGGTCTCGTCGACCACTTTGGCGGTCAACGTGATCTCGAGGCGGGTATCCTACGTGCCGTCGGTGATCCGCGCGAGCGCTTCACCGAAGACGCCCTGCGCATCGTGCGTGGCCTGCGCTTTGCCGCACAACTCGGATTTACCATCGAGCCCGAAACTTCGAATGCGATGCACGAGCTGCGGGGTCTGCTTGACGATATCGCCGTCGAGCGCATCTGGATCGAGTTCGCGGGCTTGCTCTGCGGGCCATATGCCGTGCCCGTGTTGCGCGAGTATCACGATATCGTCTTCGTCATCATTCCCGAACTCGCCGTCGAGTACGAATTCGACCAGCACAACCCCTTCCACGTCTACGATGTGTGGGAACATACGCTCCATGCCCTCGAGGCCGCACCACCCGACATGGACGCGACTGTGCGTCTTGCCTTGCTGCTCCACGATATCGGCAAACCCCATTGCCTGGTCATTGACGAGGAGGGCCGTGGCCGGGCCTTGGGACACGATAAGGAAGGCGAGCCCATAGCTCGCGAGGTGTGCAAGCGTCTCAAGCTCTCGCGCGCTCAATGCGAGACCGTTACGCATCTCGTCGCCCATCACATGTTTCACATACCCGATACCGAGAGGGCCATGCGTCGCTTTCTCGTGAGACACGGAGAACGGCACGCGCAGGAGCTCTTCGCCATACGCCGTTGCGACAAGATTGGCCTCGGACACGAGCAACCACCCGACAACCCCATGAGCGTGGCGTTTGCTAAGGCGGAAAAGCTCATGGACGAACAGCTCAACGCCGAGCCCGTCTTCGGCATCAAAGATCTTGCCGTTAATGGATTAGATTTGATCGAGCTTGGCATGGAGCCCGGTCCGTCCATTGGCAATGTGCTGCAGACACTTCTCGAAGCTGTCGTTGACGGCGACGTGTCCAACGAACGCGAAGCACTCATCGCGTGCGTTCAACAATTGATCACTAGATAACTATGCTCTGGCAGGCCGTCGAGCGGAGGTCTAAGGGAGCGCGCCGTAAGGACCGCGTAGCGGGCCGTCGGGAAGCGACCGTCGAGGCTCGTCCGTCGTGCGGCATCGCGACAAACTGTCGCTGATTCGCTCCGTCACTTGCGCTAGAATCGAAGGTTACGTGTCAATGAAAGGATGTCATCATGGCTGACAAGAGCAAGCAGGTTCGTTTCAACATCCAGGCAAGCCCCGATCGTATGTGCGGCGTCTACGCCAATGCCTCGATCGTGAGCACGACCAATGCCGAGTCGCGCATCGACTTCCTCTACGTCGACCATGCCAACAAGCAGGGCGATGATGTTCCAGCGCACCTCGTGGCACGCGTCATCATGCCCACCACCGCGCTCGCCGACCTTTCGGAGACGCTCTCCAAGCACCTTTCCAAGCATCTCGAACAAGGGATGTAACAGCCCAGCGAAGCAAGACACAACCAAGAGGGACTGAAATGCCTGATACGCCAAACTACAAGCACACGATGAACCTTCCCAAGACCTCCTTCAAGATGAAGGCGAGCTTGGCTCAGCATGAGCCGGAGCGCCTCAAGAAGTGGGAGGACATGGATCTGTACTATCAGGTGCTCGCCCATAACGAGGGTCACGAGTCCTATATCCTGCACGACGGCCCGCCGTACGCCAACGGCCCCATTCACATCGGGCACTCGCTCAATAAGATCCTCAAGGATATCATCGTCAAGTACCATGCTCAGCGCGGCTACTACGCACCCTACGTCCCCGGTTGGGACTGTCATGGCCTGCCTATCGAGAACAAGGTCGAGGAAGAACTCGGTTCTGAGAAGATGGCAAAGATCGATGTGCCGACCTTCCGCAAGATCTGTCGCGAGTATGCCGAAAAACAGGTCGATGGTCAGCGCAAGGGCTTCAAGCGTTTGGGCGTTTCGGGCGACTGGGGCAATCCCTATCTCACCTTCAATCCCGAGTACGAGGCGGGCAACATCGAGGTTTTCAAGGATTTGTACCTTTCGGGGGCGATCTATCGAGGCCGCAAGCCCATCCATTGGTGCACGCATTGCCACACGGCGCTTGCCGAGGCAGAGATCGAGTATGCCGACGAGGTGAGCCCGTCCGTTTTCGTGAAGTTCCGTTTCACCGAAGTTCCCGAAGCGTTCAAGCCGGTCATGCACGATGACGCTGCCATGTCGGTCATCATCTGGACGACCACGCCGTGGACGCTTCCCGCCAATGCTGCCGTGAGCCTCAGTCCGGACGCTGAATATGTGGCCGTGCGCGTACGTGGTGAATACTTCGTACTTGCGCGTGAGCTTCTGGAAAGCGTCGCCGAGAAGGCTGGCTGGTCGGGCTACGAGGTCGTCGAGCAAGACGGCGAGCCCTTCGTGGTCAAGGGCGTTGACCTGGCCGGTGCGACGTACAAGCATCCCATCCATCCGGATATGACGGGCACGCTCATCTATGGCGACCACGTCACGCTCGACACGGGTACTGGTGCGGTCCACACCGCCCCCGGTCATGGTGCCGATGACTACGAGGTTGGCCTCAAATTCAACATTCCCGTTCTCATGCCCGTCGATGATGACGGCAAGTTCATGCAGGGCGGCGGTCCCTGGGCGGGCAAGGATGCCGTCGAGAGTAACGAGGATATTATCGCCTGGCTCGACGAGGACAACGCACTGATTGCACGCGAGGACATCTCGCACTCGTACCCGCACTGCTGGCGCTGCAAGCGCCCGGTCATCTTCCGCGCGACCACGCAGTGGTTCGTTTCGATGGATAAGACTGGCCTACGCGAGAAGGCACTCGAGCAGATCAACGATAACGTGCGCTGGATCCCGGCATGGGCGTCTAACCGCATTGGCTCGATGGTCGAGGAGCGACCTGACTGGTGCATCAGCCGCCAGCGCTATTGGGGCGTGCCCATCCCGGTGTTCAAGTGCAAGTCATGTGGCGAGATCGTCGCCAACGAGGAAAGCTTCGATGCCGTCATCGAGCTGTTTCGCACGAAGGGTGCCGATGCATGGTATACGACTGCGCCGGAGGACTATCTGCCCTCAAGCGTGTGCTGCCCCAACTGCGGCAGTCATGAGCTCGAAGGTGAGAAGGACGTGCTCGACGTGTGGTGGGAGTCCGGCGTCTCGCATACGAGCGTGCTGGGTACGCGTCCGTACCTGCATCGTCCGGCAGACCTCTACCTCGAGGGCTCCGACCAGCATCGCGGTTGGTTCCAGTCCTCGCTGCTCACGAGTGTCGGCGCGTATGGCGATGCCCCCTACAAGGCGGTCTTGAGCTGCGGTTTCACGGTCGACGAGAACGGCCGCAAGATGTCGAAGTCCATTGGCAACGTCATCGACCCCATCGAGGTCTGCGACGAGTTCGGTGCCGATGTGCTGCGCCTGTGGGTCGGTTCGGTCGACTACTCGCAGGACATGTCCGTGAGCCGTAACATCTTCGAGAGGACCTCGGACGCTTATCGCCGTATCCGTAACACCTTCCGCTACTTGCTGAGCAACCTCAACGACTTCACCAACGACGACTACGTTTCAGCTGACGAAATGCTCGAGTTCGACAAGTGGGCGCTTTCCCGCCTGCAGGCCCTCGTCGCCGAGACGACGCAGGCCTTCGACGAGTACCGCTTCCATAACGCGTATCGTGCCTGGTATGACTTCATCGTGAGCATCTCGTCGGAGTACTTCGATGCCGTCAAGGATCGCCTCTACGCCGATGCCGCCACGTCCGTCGAACGTCGCAGTGCGCAAAGCGTGCTCGCCAACATGCTCGAGGCTATGGTTCGCCAGCTCGCGCCCATTTTGGCCTTCACCTGCGACGAGGTGTGGGAGAAGTTCCCCGAGGGCATGATGGAGGAAGGCCGCGTCGCGGCCGTCGCGCTTGCCGGTTGGCCCGTTGAGGATGACTTCGCCCCGCAGCTGCCAGCTACCGAGCGCGAGGAGCTGCTCGCATCCTATGAGGTCGTCATGGAGGCGCGTGACGCCGTCATGAAAGCCATCGAAGAGGCACGCAACGACGGGTTGTTCACGAAGAGCCAGGAGGCTGCCGCGACGATCATGGGTAACACTGGGCTCATCGAAGCGCTTGCCGCGCATGGTCTCGATACGCTTGCCGAGATCTTCATCGTGTCAGACGTCGAGCTCGAAGAGTCCGATGATGCCGATGGCTTTGTCGCCAGCGTCTCGCAGGCGCCCGGCGAGAAGTGCCCGCGCTGCTGGAACTACCGCGAGCTTGGTCCGGACGGTCTGTGCGAGCGCTGTCACGAGGTCGTCGCCGCTTTCGACATGCAAGTCGACGAGTAACGGGCATTGTCACGTAGCAAGACATTCGCGCTCTTCGTTCCCATTGTCATCGCGATGGTCATACTCGACCGTCTGGCCAAGGGCTGGGCGGTCGACCATTTGTGCCAGGGCGTCACGGGTCCTGAGTTCGGGCTCGTCGATCTCACGCTTGTGCATAACAAGGGCGCGGCTTTCGGTATGGGACAGGGAGCTGGCATCGTCTTCGTGGCGCTAGCGGTCGTGATTTGCGTTGCGGTCGTCGTATGGCTCGTGGTTGGCAAACGTCATGGTGCGCTCGAGGTCGTCTCGCTTGCTCTCGTGGTCGCCGGCGGGATCGGCAACTGCATCGATCGCCTCACGACAGGCTATGTCGTCGACTTCATTCGCCTCACCTTCATTGACTTTCCGGTCTTCAACGTCGCTGACATATGCGTGACCTGTGGCGTCGTGCTCTTCCTCATTGCGCTCATTCGCATCGAGTTCGCGTCGGGAGCGGATGCCAAGACGGGGGAGGGGCGATGACGAGCATCTTCGACCACGAGGTGGGTATTGATGAGCAGGGCGTACGCCTCGATGCCTTCGTCGCAGGCTTAGGCATCGACGAGCTCGCCTCGCGCTCGGCGGCCGTGCGGCTCATCGAGTCGGGACGCATACTCGTCAACGACCAGCCCACGACCAAGAAGCGCATCGTCATCGCCGGTGATATGGTCCATATCGAGATTCCCCCGCGCAGTGGAGAGAACGCTGATCTCGAGGCCGCCTACGACATACCGCTCGACATCCGCTACGAGGACGAGCATCTTATCGTGCTCTCCAAGCAGCCCGGCCTCGTCTGCCATCCCGCGCGCGGACATTACGGCGACACGCTCGTGAACGCGCTCGTCGCTCATTGCGGGATCGGCAATCTCGCCCAGGTGCAGGGTGAGGACAGGCCCGGCATCGTGCATCGCCTCGATCGCGACACGAGCGGTCTTATGCTCGCCGCCAAGACCGATCTGGCTGCTGCACGACTGCAAGATGGCATCCGCGCACGCAACATCGATCGTCGTTACATCACGCTCGTGCATGGCAACTTGGGCCACGATAACGGCATGATAGACGCGCCCATCGCACGTCATGTGACCGACCGCACGCGCATGGCGGTGAGCGATGCGCCAAACGCCAAGGGCGCGATCACGACCTTCGAGGTGCTCGAGCGCTTCGAGGCAGGTCGCAGCGATGATGGCTACACGCTCATCGAATGCCATCTGTTCACGGGACGCACGCACCAGATTCGCGTGCATATGGCCTACACGCAGCATCCCGTGGTGGGCGATCCGCTCTACGGACGCGCGGCGACGGCGAAGGCCCGCAATCGCAACGTCGCAGAGCAAAGCGAGATGGGCCTTGACCGGCAGTTCCTGCACTCATGGCGTCTTGCCTTCGAGCATCCCATCACGGGTGAGGAGCTGAGCTTCACCGACATGCCGCCGCAGGACCTGCAGGCGATACTCGACGGGCTTGCCGACCGCTCGATGGGTCGTACTGCCTGTGGTCGCCAGTTACTGGGGTAGTTGTTCGCGCGCAGGAAAACCGTCTCGCTTCGACGCTCGCTTCCCGACAACCCGCTTCGCGGTCTTTACGGTGCGCTCCCCTGGATCTTCGCTCGACAGCTTCCCTGCTCGCGAATCAGATAGCGCAGTTGGGCAGGCTATTTTGTCTTAACTCCCACTACGATGAAACGCTCGTCGGCAGTTCCGTAGCTGCAGGTCGACAGTGCGAGCAGGTCGTCACCGTAGGTGGCGTTCACGCCCGTCTCGTACATGGATAGTTGCTTGATGTTGGCAACGTAGTCGTTGAACTGCTGCTCGGTGAGCTCGCCCACCTGATCCCAGTAACGATACGGGTTGGGCGTGGTCAGGTCTTCGTACCAGCAGCCGAGCAGCTGGTAGCTGCCAAATCCGGTTGCCCCCTCGATCGTGTTGTACTCGATGACGTGGTTCATGCCGAATTCCGGGTTGTCGAAGTTGCGCAGGCTCGCGAACATGCTGCCGTCGTTCATGTTATGGCCGTAGATGATGGCGCTGTTGCCATCGAGCAGGCAGCCCTTGCCCAGAAACGGCGTGCCGGCGGCGGATTCGTTGCCCTCGAAGTTGCGATGCAGGTAATACTCGGGGTCATTGGGCGTGTACATGACGGGATAGTCGATGCGCGTATCGGCCACGCTCACCCAACCCACGCAATTGGGATTGTCGGTCACGAGCGCATTGGGATTGCGATCGTACTCCTCGGTGATGGCGTTGAACTCGTTGTTGGCAGTCCAGTATTTGCTGACCTGCATGAAGATGAGCGCCACGCATACGATGACGACGATGACGCAGATGATTTCGACGATGAGCAGCGCGCGGCGCTTGCCCGGCTTGCCGTCGTGTTTGCCTTGAGCCATGTCTAGTAGTTCCCCTCGAAGAAGTTGGCGCCCGCAGGGAGCTCGTAGCCCTCGAAGTACGCCCCGAAATCCATGTCGAGATACGAGCAGAGGTTCGCGAGCTCGACCATCGTGTTGTCGTTGACGGGGATGCCCTCTTCGCGCAAACGCAGCTCGTTGAAGTGCTCCTTCTCGCCATGCGTCCAGATGCGCTCGGCATCGAGCGCCACGGGACTGTCGCGTAGCTTCTGGAGATATTCGGAGAGATGCGTCCTGATTTCGGCCGGATCGCCGAAGATGGCGGGGTCGATCACGATGAAGCCATGGCAGATGCCCGTCTTGTCATCGAACGTGCAGCATTCGTCCGAGGTGTTGCCCATCGAGAGGATCGACGAGAAGAGCTCGCAGACCATGCCCCAACCGTAGCCCTTATGACTGCCGGTCTTCTCGCTCGCACCGCCGAGCGGCATGATGCCGCCGCCGTTCTTGCCGACGATGTTGGCGAGCACGTCAGGGGCGTCGGTGGTGGGCATGCCCTGCGCGTCAAGTGCCCAGACGGGTGGCAGGGGATCGCCGTTCTTGTTGTAGATTTCGAGTTTGCCGCGCGTGACGACGGAAGTCGACGCATCGAACCAGAAGGGATAGGGGTCAGCCGGCGCGGCGATGGCGATGGGATTGGAGCCGAGCATGGCCTGGCGGCCGAAGGTGGGGACCATGATGGCCTCGGAATTGGTGCAGGCGATGCCGACGAGGCCTTCGTCGCAGGCCATCTTCGTATAGTAGCCGGCGATGCCGAAGTGATTGCCGTTGCGCACGGTGACCATCGCCATGCCGCTTTTCTTGGCCTTCTCGATGGCGAGGTCCATGGCGAACTTCGAGATGATCTGGCCCATCGCGGAATGCCCCTCGATGGTTGCCGAGACGGGGGTCTCGAAGACGACCTCGGGTCGTTCGTCGACGTGGATCGTGCCCTTCTCGATGCCCTTGTGGTAGCGCACCATGCGCTGCATGCCATGGCTTTCGATGCCGTAGAGATCTGCGGTGAGCAGCACGTCGCTGATGACGGCGCTGTCCTCTTCCGAAAAGCCGAAGGTCCTGAAGACGTCGTTGCAGAACTTGTTCAGGGTTTCGTATTGCCAGTTCACGTAGGGCATGTGCTTCCCATTCTCTCGTGCGGGTACGTGCCCTATAAGATACTCCATTCGGGTCGGTTGGCACAGGCGCTATATGAGCTGGACGGCGTTTTGTAACCTTTCATCCGATGACGACGAGGAGCATGCCGTCGCGTACGCCGATTTCGAAGCGCTCGTGTGTGGTGACGTTGCTCACGCCCAGGGGCATCGCGTTCGTGAAGGCCGCATCCTCGAGCTCCCATTGCAGACCGCGTTCGATGACGCCGTGGGCGGCATCTCCGAAGGAGAAGACGGATACGCGCGTGCCCGGCGGGGCAGCGAAGCTCGCGGGACTCGCGTCGGGGGTGACGAGGTGGACCTGCTGGGAACCTCCGAGCAACATGCCGCGTGCCCCCCGCTCGCGCAGGAAGGCGAGCGTCTGGATGTTCGCGAGTTCGTGGCCCACGTCTCCGCCGAGCGCGCAGTGCAACACGAAGCTCTCGTACCCGCGAGCCAGTCCCTCCTTGCAAGCGTAGACGGTGTCGGTGTCATCCTTCTCGCATGGCAATTCGATGCGCTCGCATCCGATGAGCGAGGCGAGCTCGGGGCTCAGGCTGTCAAGGTCGCCCACGAAGAGATCGGGCTCGAGACCGGCAGCGAGACAATGGGCAAAGCCGCCGTCGACGGCGATGAGGAAGCCGCCGGGCTTGACAGGGGATGGAGACGGGGGTGTCGTTGCTGCGCTCATAGTCCTGTGCTCGCACGAAAGCGTCACTGGCGCTTTCGGCTCGTACGGAAATCGCTCAGCAGCGACGCCCCCGTCTCCATCATCGTGTTCCGCCAGCAGCGCAACCTCTCCGGGTCCGGCGCAGACGATGTGGCAGACGCCGCTCATGCCCGCTCGCCTTCGTCGATGAGGGAGCGTAATTCGCGGCTGGCCGCCT